>NZ_JAALDK010000002.1:628878-943317 GCF_013366925.1 Paraburkholderia youngii | reverse complement strand
GGCTGTCGACGCGATTCTTCCGGTGCTGCGCGCAGGCCGCGAGCAGTCCGAGCGCGAGTGTCGCGTTCCCGATGCCAGCGTCGAGGCCATGCTCGATGCCGGCGTGTTCCGCAGCCTCACGCCGCTGCAATACGGCGGCCTGGAACTCTCTCCGGCGGACTTCTACGACGGCCTGATGCGCATTGCCCAATGCGACAGTTCCGCGGCGTGGATCGCCGGCCAGATCGTCTGCCACAACCTCGAAATCGCGGCGATGGACCCGCAGATGCATGAGGATTTCTGGGGCGTCTATGGTCCGGACGCCCGTGCCTCCAGCTCTTACGCGCCGCTCGGCAAGACCGAACCGACCAAGGGCGGCTATATCCTCGATGGCAGATGGACCTTCTCCAGTGGCGTCGATTTTGCGCACTATGTCGTGCTCGGCGGTGGTGAGCGCAATTTCCTGGTGCCGATCAAGGATCTGGTCATCGACCACGACAGCTGGGACGTGCAGGGCCTGCGCGGCACCGGCAGCAAGGCGGTCACGGCGAACAAGGTGTTCGTGCCGAATCACCGCATCCACGTGATGGTCGATGTCGTCAACGACATTAACCCTGGCTACGAGGCGATCCAGACACCGCTGTATCGCGGCGTGTCGTGGATGACGGTGTTCTACGCGACGGCTGCCAATACCGTGATCGGCACGGCGCTGGAAGGCGTGAACCTGTTTCTTGAACAGTCCCGCAATCGTTATACGAAGATGGGCACCGGGGCACGCCTGGCCGAAAACCCCATCCTCCATCTGAAGCTCGCGGACGCGTTGACCCGCATCAACGACATTCGCACGCGGACCCTGAACAACTGGCGGCATATTTTCGATCAGGCCTGCAAGGGCGAACCGATTTCGCATCTGGAGCGTCTGCGCGTGCGCTTCGAATCGGCCGATTCGTTCGCCGCCTGCTTCGATGTCCTGCATGACATCTGGCCGATGGTCGGCGCAGTGGCTTCGCAGAGCTCCAATCCGATGCAGCTGATCTTCCGCAACCTGATGGCGGCGCGCACGCACGGCACCGGCGGCAAGGAGCTCGCGGCGAGCGCTTATTCGCGGGCGCTTCTGGGTCTGCCGGCGCCCGAATTCAAGGTCAACGACTTCGCCACTGCCGCCTATTGGCGCTAATCCCGCAGACATCACGGAGCGAAAACGCAATGATGATTCAACAGCAATTCGTCGCGGACATGCGGCCGTGGGCCCTGCTGGAGCGTGGCCGCCCGCTCGATGACAGCCGCTCATTCCGACGCTGCCTTGGTCAGTATCCGACTGGGGTGACGGTGATCACGGCCAGTCATGACGGCGGTCCGGTCGGCATGACGGTGAATTCCTTCGCCTCTGTCTCGCTGGACCCGCCATTGATCCTATGGTCGATCCGGCGCCAGTCGAGAAATGTCGAGGCTTTCAGGAGCGCAGAGCATTTCGTGGTGAACATGCTCGCGCACGACCAGGTCCAGGTGTCGCAGTGGTTCTGCACGAGTCATCCGGAGAAGTTCGAGCTGGTGTCGTGGGTGGCGGGGCTCGGCGGTGCGCCGTTGATCTACGGTGTGGTTGCGCAGCTGGAATGCCAGCGCGTTTCCGTCCAGGAAGCCGGCGATCACCTGATCCTGATCGGCGAGGTCAAGCAATACGCGCATTTCGACGGCAAGCCCCTGACGTTCAGCAATGGCGAATACGCGATGACGCAGGGGCTGCCGCGCGAGCATCACGGCGCACCCAATTGACAGGGGATTCAAATTGCAAATCCAGGAAATCGGCTATCTGGGCATCGACGCCACCAACATGGACGAGTGGCGTGCGTTCGCAACGGACTACATCGGATTCGAAGTCCGTTCGCTGGATCAGGAGTGTCTCGGCCTGCGCATGGATGACTATGCCTGGCGTCTGTTCGTGCGTCCGGCGCAGCGCAATGGCGTCGGGTTTATCGGCATGAAGGTCGACAGCCTGGAAGCCTTGGAGACGGTGCATGAGGAAATGACCGCGGCGGGTATTCCAGTGCACGAAAGCAACGCTGCAGAGCGGTGCGAACGCAGCGTGCAGCGCATGTTGTGGGCATCTGACCCAGACGGCAATCGTGTCGAATTTTTCGTTGGACGTAGTACCGACGCGAGCCCCTTCAAGCCGGGCCGCCCGATCGGAGGCTTCCGTACCGGTTCGCTGGGGTTCGGCCACGTTGTCATCGGCACTCCGCTTCTGGAGGAGATGGAATATTTCTACATGAAGGTGCTCGGCTTTGGCCTGACCGACTATATGGAAGGGGACATCAAGGTGCGCTTTATCCATGCCAATGAGCGGCATCACTCGCTGGCGCTGGTCAAAACCCCTGCCAGATTCCTGCATCACGTGATGGTCGAATACAAGTTCATGGACGATGTCGGCCGGCTATACGACAAGGCGTTGACCATGCCGGGCATGATCCAGACGAGTCTCGGCCGACATGGGAATGACCACATGCTGTCTTTCTATTCGAAGACGCCCGGCGGATTTCTCATCGAAACGGGGTGGGGTGGCCGGCTGATCGATCGTGAAAGCTGGAAGCCAGAGGAGCTCTGGTGCATGAGCCTGTGGGGGCACGAGCGTAGCTGGGAGACGCCTGAAAACCGGCTCAAGCAGCGCGAGCAAAACGCGCTGGCCGCCAGCAGGGGAGCGCTGGCACCGGTTGAAATCAACGGCGAAGGCGGATTCGTGAGTCGCGATGCCGCGATCTGATGGCGTGCAGTGAGTGTGCCCGCCCGCCGGTTTTTTCTGGCGAATACGAACCGAACCGCTTCCAACGGAATTGCGATGCCCCACCTGACTCGACGCCGGCCAGATCGGCGGCTGATCCTGTTGCTTGGCGCGCTTGCCGCCTGCGGTCCGCTCGGGACCGATATCTATCTGCCGAGCCTGCCGGCGATTGCCGCATCGTTCGGCGTCCCGGCCGCCGCCGCGGCGGCAACGCTGACGGCTTTTATCGCCGGGTTCTCGATCGGCATGGTGCTGTACGGTCCGATCTCCGACGCGTACGGGCGGCGTCCGGTGCTGCTCGCCGGTCTCGGCCTGTTCGTTCTCGCCAGCGTTGCATGCTGGCTCTCGGCCTCCATTAACCAGCTCATTGTGATGCGCTTTTTGCAAGCGCTCGGGGCAGGCGCTGCCTCGGTGCTTGCGCGGACCATCGCGCGTGATGCGCACGAGCCCGGCGAAGCGTCGAAAGTGCTGTCGATGGTCGCGCTGGTCACCTCGGTCGGACCGCTGCTCGCGCCGTTGATCGGGGGGCAACTGTTGCTGCTCGGCGACTGGCGCACGGTATTCGTCGCACTGACGCTGTTCGGCGCGTTCTGTTCAGTGGCCGCGTGGCTGCGTGTGCCGGAAACGTGGCCGCGGGAGAAGCGCGCTAACCAGGCCGCGTTGCAGTCGTTCGCCGCATACGGGCGGCTGCTGCGCGATCCGGCCGTCTGGGGGCATCTGCTGTGCGGCGGGATGGTGTTTGCCGCGATGTTCACCTACATCACGGAGACGCCGTTCGTCTATATCCAGTATTTCCATATCTCGCCGCAGCACTATGGCCTGTTCTTCGCACTGAATGTGCTCGGCATCATGGCCGGCAACTTTCTGAACACGCGCTATGTCGGCCGGTTCGGCGTGTTGCGGATGATTTCCGCCGCATCGACGCTCTCGTCTGCCGCAGCACTGTTCGTCGCGTTTGCATGCTTGACCGGGTGGGGCGGGCTGTGGTCGATGGTGGCCGGACTGTGCTGTGTCATCGGCGTGGTGGGACTGCTTTCCGCCAATTGCGCGACCGATCTGATGTCGCGCTATCCAGACAATGCCGGCGCGGCAGCGGCGCTGTTCGGCGCGACCCAGCTCGCCTTCGGCGCGCTGGCGAGCTTCGTCGTCGGACTGTTTCCGGGGATCTCGCCGGCCGGCATGGGCTGGACCATCGGCGTGTGCGGCGTGCTCGGCTACGTCGGCAGGGTTTTGATCGTGCGGGGACATGGACGAGAGGCCCTGGCGCTGTCGACGTGAATGTAATGAAGGCGCCTGGATGATCTGAAGTCATTCAAGCCGCGAAAATGTTGCTTTGTCGTAGAGTTTCGGGCCCGTAACCTTGGCTCATGGAGTGCCACGGACGACGGCCCGTCAATCAAATACCAGAACGACCCATCTAACAGGAGACTCAGCATGTCACAGGCACTCAAGGCCAGATTCAAACACGTCGGCATCCATGTCATCGATGTCGACAGGATGGTGGAGTTTTACCAGCGATGGTTTGGCCTGGTGAAGATGAAGGCGGACTGAGCTGGCATCCGGCGCCGGATTTCCTGGTAGGCGCGGGCCTCGCCTATGTCGATCAGCGCAAGCTCGGCAAGTACAACATCGGGGACTCTCGGTGTCGACTATCGGCTGTCGAAACGCACCGACCTGTTCACGGTCGGCACCTGGCAGCACGCGTTTGCGGGCGCGAAAGTGGCAGGAAATTTCTACGCAGTGACGCCGTATTCGCAGTCACCGACGATGCCCAACGGTGTGGGTGCATCGTCGACGCGGACGCAAACGATCGTGCAACTCGGCATTCGCCACGTGTTTTAAGAAGGAGAGAAGATTATGAGCAGCAGTCCTCTTGGCACGAAATTGATGCCCTCGCTCGAAGCATCGTCGAAGATGACCCGATCCGCGGGCCTGTGGGTCGTTTGTGGTGCCGCCATCGGCCTGATGTTCGGCTTCGGGCCGCTGTTTTTCAGCGTCGCGGGCGTGTTCCTGAAGCCCATGGCGGCGACCTTTGGCTGGGGCCGCTCCGACGTGGCGGTGCTGCCGATGTTCTCGCTGATAGGGACGACGCTAGGAGCGCCGGCAGTCGGCTTTCTTGCCGATCGGCTGGGCTGGAGCAAGGTCGTCGCGGGTTCGATCGCGCTTCTCGCGGTTTCGCTGGTTGCGCTTGCAGTTGCGCCGGCTAATCACGCCTATTTCGCCGCGGTCGGTTTCCTGATCGGCTTTCTCGGCTCGGGGACCACGCCCGCAGGCTACCTGGGCGTACTGCCGCGCGTCTTCGACAAGCGCCTCGGCATGGCGCTCGGGTTCGCGATGATCGGTACCGGTGTGGGTGGCTTCTTCGCACCCATCGCCGCCAACCGGCTGGGCGTGATGATGGACTGGCGCCATTGGTTTGGCGCGAGCGCGCTGGTCGTGCTGGTGCTCGGCTTCGTGGCGCATCGGCTGATGTTCCGCAATCTGCCGGAACAGAAGTACTTTGCCGCGGATGCAAGGGCGGCGGCATCGGTCGACCCGGGGCTTACGCTCGGCGAAGCGGTGCGCGGCTATCGCTTCTGGCTGCTCGCGATCGTCATGTTCCTGATTTCGAGCGCGATTCTTGGTGGCTTCGTGCATCTTGCTCCGTTCGTTAGCGACCGGGGGCTTGGACACGATGTCGGCGCACAGGCGGCGGGCTTCGTCGGTGCGGGTCTCGCGATTGCGCGGGTAGGGCTTGGCGCAGTGCTCGACCGCGTGTTTGCTCCATTCGTGGCCTGCGCCGCCTTCTTTGTCGGCGCGATGGGTTTTGCGATCTTCCTCACTGGCGCCGCGCACGTGCCGGCGTTGATCATTCTGGCGGCGTTGCTGCTCGGCATTTCGACGGGCTCGGAAGGGGATCTGATTCCGTTCCTCGCGCGCAAGTATTTCGGCAATCGCTCGTTCGGCTCGATTTACGGCTGCCTGTTCGGCGCGGCGACGCTGGGCGGCGCGGCCGGCCCGTTCCTGTACGGCCTTGCATTCGACCGCCTGGGCTCATATGCGCTGGTGCACGAAGTCTCGCTGGTTGCGTGCGTCGTCGGCGCTGCCGCGATTCTGCTGCTTGGGCGCTACCCGGCAATGAAGGCCGCGGCCGAATAACGATTGGGATGACACTTCAATGATGCTGACAAGAGACAACACTTCGAAATTCGTGCAGGCGGGCGCCGTCAAGGTGCACTATCACGAGGCCGGTACAGGGCCCGTCCTGCTGTGCATTCATGGCGGTGCGCCAGGTGCTTTCGGCTGGGGGAACTTCGGCCGCAACCTGGAGGCGCTGTCGCGCCATTTCCGCACGCTCATCGTCGACCTGCCGGGCTACGGCAAATCCGACAAGCCGCAGATCGAGGGGCCGCGCACCAGTTTCTATGCGCGCACCTTCCGCGACATGCTCGAGGCGCTGGGCATCGCCAACGCGCATGTAATGGGTCTCGCGACCGGCGGTTCGGTAGCCTTGAAAATGGCGATCGACTATCCAGAGCTGATCGATCGCCTCGTGGTGATCAGTGCGCCCGGCGGGCTATCGCTTTTCCAGCCCATGCCGCCCAGGCCGGATACGCACAATTACTACGCCGGCGAAGGTCCGAGCATGGAGCGCATGCGTGCCAATCTCGAGCGGCTCGTCTACGACCCGACGATCCTCTCCGAAGAGGTGATCCGCGAACGCTACGAGGCGAGTATCGAGCCCGAATTCATGAATCAGGCGCCGGAAGGTCACGGCGGCAAGCCGGGGCAGACACTGGAGCCGTTGTGGCAGGACCTGCACAAGATTCAGGCCGAGACGCTCGTCATCTGGGGACGTAATAACCAGACGATCAACTACGACAATGCCCTGTTCATGTTGTCCCGCATTCCCCGGGCGCGCGTCCATATCCATGGCAACTGTGGACTGTGGGTACCCTACGAGAAGATGGAAGAATTCAACAGTAATGTCACCGGCTTCCTGTCGGTGGACCTGACGGCGAGGCCTGCACAATGAAGAAGCACACCAGTATCTGGCAACACCTGTTCAAGACGCCCCACAAGCTGGCGTGGGTCGATGCCGCCGGTGTCGATACGCGCTATCTGGAAGCCGGTCCGGCCGATGCGCCGGTGGTGATTCTGCTGCATGGCACGGCGGGCAGTCTGGAGAATTTCGGCGCGAACTATGCGGCGTATGCCGGCCATTTCCGCGTCATCGGTCTGGACATGCTGGGCTGCGGCTGGACCGACAAGCCCGATTACGACTACCTGATCGAGGACTACGTCGAGCACGTGCGCGGCTTCATGGACGCCATGGGTATCGCGAGAGCCGCGGTTGTCGGCGTGTCTCTGGGCGCCTGGGTGGGCGCGGCACTGGCATTGGCCCATCCGGCTCGTGTCGACAAGCTGGTGCTGGTGGCCCCCGCGGGCATCATCGTCGATCCGGAAGAGGAGAGACGCTTTGCCGAAGGTGTGCGCAAGAGCCGATCTTCCGCCGCGGCCGAACCTGGCTGGGAAACTGTTTCCGCTGCCTTGAAAGCGCTGCTTCTGGACCCGGAGGCACTGTCCGACGAACTGGTTGGCGTGCGCCTCGAGATTTACCGCGACCCGCGCATGAAGGCCGCCATGCCCCGTCTTCTGGCCTTCTCACTGGGCGGTCAGGCCCTCAGCGAGGAAGAGTGGCGCAGCCTGACCCTGCCTGTCCAGGTGATCGCCGCCGTTGATGCGCCCAATATGTTTCTTAGCAACGCCCATGCGATCGCGAGGACCGTACCGAACGCGCAGCTCGTGGAAATCAAGGGCTGTGACCACTGGGCACAGTATGAACAGCCCGAGAGATTCAATCAGGAGAGCATTGCATTTCTGCAAGAAGGCTGATCATGCAGACGCCGAGCGCTAGACTGCGCGCTTCGCGTCGGAATCCCACAAAAGCGATACACGCGTCACGCAGTTCACCATTCCCCCTTCGAAGCTGATTTCGCCATCCGGATCCAACGAGAAGTCGGGAATGCGCTTAAACCACTCCTCGAGGAACACGCGAATCTCACTGCGCGCAAGGAGCGCACCGGCGCAGCGATGAGGACCGTTGCCGAAGGCCGCATGTTGCGAAGCATTGGCACGTGCGAAGTCTGCATGCATCGGGCACTTGAACTTGCGCTCGTCCATACCGTGTAGCAGCGGACGGACGTACACCCGATCGCCCGCTTTGAAACGCAGGCCCTTGTATTCGAAGTCGCGCGTCATCACCCGGCCTGTGCTCGAAGGCGCGAACATGCGCAGCAATTCCTCGACCGCGTTCCCCGCCAGCTCCGGGTGTTCCGCCAGCTGACGACGATGCGCGGGATGACGAGCGAGATAGAGCACCGCAAAGCCCATGGTGGACGCGACAGTGTCGAGTCCGCCAAAGATGACGTTGACCATCATGCCGCGGATCTCTTGCTCCGTGAGGGGCCTGCCGAATACGGTTCCATTCACTATCGCGCTGATCAGGTCCGTACCCGGCTCTTTCTGGCGCTCACGAATGATGCTCTCCAGGTAGCCGAACAGCATGCGCTGCGACCATTCGCGACGCTCGGGATCGTTGGCGCGAACGCTCGCCTCGGTCCACGCAAGCAGATCGTCCAGATCGGTGAGCGGGAGGTTCACGAGCCGCATGAAGATCGTGATGGGAAAGTTCATCGCGAAGTCGGCCATGAATTCGCATCGGCCTCTTTCCCGGAAGCTTTCGATCAACGAGACAGCCAGTTCACGGATCTCGCCTTCCATGTCGCGTATCACTTTCGGCGCGAAAAAGCGGTTGATCAGTGCGCGATAGTCGGCATGCTCAGGCGGATCGGCCGAGAGCGGCAAGATCTGCATTGTTGTACTAGCGGGCAGCGTAATTTCGCGCATGGAGAACGGATCGTGATTGCGCTGCGCGAATTCGATGTCTTCCGCTCGCGTGAGAATCCAGTGACCGCCGTTGTACGGCGTCCAGATGATGTCCGGACCATCGTGCAGACGTTTCCAGGCGCCGACGATGTCGGCTTCGCCGCCGGGAGGCTTGCTGAAATCCCAATCCACCACGAGTTCGGGAGGAACATGGTCGGGAACTGGAACGAGTGGGACCGCGCTATGAGACATGTGTGTTCTCCGCGAACAGGTTTTTCGTCGTTGGTTTCGTCAGGTTTGCGAAGCGGGTAGCCGGACGACTAACCCATCGAGATCGTTGGTCAATTGAATCTGGCAACCGAGTCGGCTGTTGTTGTTGGTATCGATGGCGCCGCCCAGCATGTCGAGTTCCGCGTGTTTTGCAGGCGGAATCTTTGCGGTCCACATATCATCGACGTAGCAATGGCAAGTCGCGCAATTGCAATAGCCCCCGCAGTCCGCGAGGATGCCGGGCACCGAATTGTCGATTGCTGCTTGCATCAACGACTGTCCGGCAATCGCATCGACGATATGCTCGGTGTTGTCGTGCTCGATAAACGTAATCTTTGGCATTTCAGTGTCCTAATGTTTTGCAGCCGTGCGAGCCACGCAGTGGCATTTACCTAGCTAACCGTGAAGCCGCCGTCCGCGGCGATGATCTGTCCAGTAACATAGCTAGCGGCAGGGCTTGCGAGGAAGAACACGCTTTGGGCGACCTCGATCGGGGCGGCCATCCGTCCCATCGGAACTCGGCCTGCACCAACGATTGGTCCTCGAATCTTGAAGGTCGCGCTGATGTTCTTGCCGCCTTCGCTGGCCATGCCGCCTGGGAGGATCGAGTTGACGCGGATGCCATCGGCTGCGAACTCGCTGGCGAGTGATCGCGTGATGCTGTCAACGCCAGCCTTCGCAGCGTCGTAATGGGCATTGACGCCCCACAGCGTGGGTCGAAGTGCGCCAACGGAGGAAATGTTGACGATCGAGCCACCGCCGCCCTTTGCCTTCATACGCGTGATAGCCTCGCGGCAACACAGAAACGTGCCCCGCAGTGTGACGTCCTGCATCTGGTCCCATTGTTCGACGGACATTTCAAAGAATTCGGCTTTCGAACGGTGCGCGGCGTTATTGATCAGAATGTCCACACCGCCGAACTTTGCATCGACGGCGGCGAAGAGTGCCTTGACGGATGCTTCGTCGGCAACGTCGACTTTGCATGGAATCGCGATGCCGCCGTTGGCTTCGATCTCTGCTGCTGTTGCGCAACCGGCATCCGGGTTCAGATCGGCGATCACGACATTGGCGCCGGCCTCGGCAAGCAGTCGCCCGGTCTCGCGGCCGAGACCTTGCGCAGAGCCGGTAATAACGGCGGTCTTGCCCGTGAGATTGAAAATCTGCGCGAGGCGCGCGCCGATCTGCGTTTCACTAAACATGGAATGCTCCGGTTTGATTGGTCGATGAAGGTCGGGCTATTCGGTTCGCTTCAGTCGTCGTAGTGCCACGGTGAACCGCCGACCCAGGATTCGCGGCAGCCGCCGACGTCTTCAGCTAATCAGAAATCCGCCGTCGAGCGTAATCGATTGGCCCGTCATATAGCGGCCCGATGGCCCCGCGAGATACAGCACCGCGGCGGCGATATCGGCGGGGTCGCCCCATCCGAGCGGCAGACGTCGCTCAGCATCCGTACCGGGTCCCGTGAGCTGTCCTGTCTTAAGGCGCGTCTGCATATCCGGATGAAACTGAACCTTGCCGGGCACCGCACCGGGCAGCACGCAGTTGACGAGAATCCGGTCGCGGGCATAGTCAAGCGCTGCGGACCGCACTAACCCCGCGACGCCGGCGCGCGCGGCGCTATAAGCGCCATTGCCATTGAGCACGGCATGCGTGGCGCCCATGGTGGTGACGTTCACGATGCGTCCACCCCGGCCTGCGGCGAGCATGTGCTTGATCGCTTCTCGCATGCAAAAGAACACAGACTTCAGGTCGATCGCCATGACTTCGTCCCAGGCGGCTTCGGAGAACTCTGTAAGCGGGCCGTTATTGGTCATCGCCGCGCAATTGACTACGATGTCGGGGCTGCCCCAGGCGGCTTTGACCTGGTCGAATAAGGCAATCACCGAGGCTTCGCGTTCCACGTCCGTCTCAATGGCAATTGCCTCGCCGCCCGCCGAATGGATTTTGTCGACGACCGGTTGCATATGCGCCGGACTGTGATCCGCGACTACCACTCGTGCGCCGGCCGCGGCCAGCACCGGCGCAATATCGATGCTGGAATTGCGTCCCTTGTCGGTAACGACAGCGATTTTTCCGCTAATGCCGAATAGCCGTTCAAGCACGGTCGTGGTCATCGAGTTGTCTCCTGTGAGGCTCGGTTTAGGCCTTTTTATGAATTCTAGTCACAACACCCGACAGAAGATGGTTACCGGCTGGAACGATTAGAGTGAAGAAATTTCACTAATTCAGCGCACTCGCGATCCGTGGCAATGAAGCCGGCTCGGCGCGGTGTTAGCAGACGAGTTTGAAGTGGTGCGCAGGAAAGCGTACGTCGTTCTAAAAAAGAAACGAAAATGCCAGCCGGGATTTCCCTCGTTGCGAGCCTTCAGACGTGCCGCGCAACATGCGCGTGGACGATGTCGAGCACGAACGCACACGGAACTCACAGGAGCGCGTCAAGATGAGTGTTGCGAAGAAAAGCCTCGCCCTGACGGAATCACACGGGCCACAGTCAGACACCGGCGGGCTTCCGTTGCAGGTCGAGGAAATCACACCTTCATGGCTGACCTCGGCGCTCGCCCAGAGCCATGAGGGCGTAGCGATTGAATCGCTGGCTATAGACGACGTGATGTACGGCACGGCTACCAAAGTCAGGGTGCGTCTCGCTTACAACGCAAGAGGACGCGAGCTTGGCATGCCGGAGTCTCTGATCGTCAAGGGCGGCTTCGTTCCCGAGTATCGCGATCTGAACGCCTACATATACGAATACGAGGCGAGATTCTTCAAGGAAGTCCATCCGTGCTTACTTGCGAATGTGCCTGCCTGCTTCTATGCAGAGACGGACAGTCGAAGCGGGCAGTCAATCGTGATCCTCGAGGATCTACGTTCTCGGCAAGTGGAGTTCTGTCGCGTGCAGCGGCCGCTGACGTTTGCGCAGGCGGCGGCAAATCTGGATGCCCAGGCGCGGTGGCATGCGCAGTTCTGGCAATCGCCTGCGCTCGAGAACGGTGGCGAACTGGGCTGGCTCGCCGCGCAGGACCCGCTGCCCGACGGCGAGGCGGGCACGTATCACTGGGGCCAACTGAAACCGGATGTGTTCGCCAGCTATACACAGTTGCCGCGCGGCGCTGCAGTGCCTAAGCGGTTTCATGATCGTGACTGGATGGAGCAGGCGCTCCTCGATCTGCGTGCCTTCGACCGGATCGGGCCGATGACGTTTCTTCACGGCGACGTACACCTCGGCAACCTCTATTTCGACCGCGACGGCACGCCCGGCTTTCTTGACTGGCAGTCGTATCGACGCGGACCGTGGGCCCATGACGTCACGTACTTCCTGATATCGGCACTCGATATCGCGGATCGGCCGCGATGGGAGCGTGAGTTGCTCGAATACTATCTCGAGCGGCTTGCCTTTCACGGCGTGGACAAGCCGCCGTCATTTGAAAGCGCGCTGGATGCTTACCGGCGCCACATCGTCTATGGGCTGTTCTTCTGGCTTGTGAATCCCGTGGAATGGCAGGCGGAAGTCAACAATTGCGCAGTTGCGCCTCGGTTCGCGATGGCGGCGCTCGATCACGAGATTCACGACCTCATGGGCCGATAACCTGCGTATGCGCTTGACGTAGCCACATCGGTAGGAGTACATTTTTGCGATCGACATTCACATACGTGAATTACGGCGTGATGAAGGAGGCAACGCATGTCGGAAATGGTCGCCCCGCGCAGCAGCACAACCTGGCATAGGGTGTATGCGTGGGCAGCGCTCGGTGCGCTTTTCGCTTTTGCACAAATCCGCGCCTATGTGGCGTGGATTCGTTCAGAGGACTTCCGCCCCGTGGAATTGGGCGCGGATCCGATTCCAGAGTCCGTGAAAGCGACGATCGACCATTACCAGTGGGTCAGCGTGCTGATCCTGATTCCAGTAGCGATCTGGTATGTCTACGGAATCGTCAAGAGTCGCCGCATCGACGCGGTGCGTTTGATGATGGTCGGCTGGCTCTCAGCATATTGGCTTGATCCGTGGTTGGACTTTCTTCGACCGATGTTCACCTATAACGCCCATGCGCTGAACTTCGGCTGCTGGTGCCGTTTCATTCCGTTCTGGCAATCGTCGCATGCTCGCATCGCCGAGCCGATTCTGATCGACGCGCCAAGCTACTTCTATACCTTCACGGGCACCGCCGTGGTGGCGTTGTGGGCGATGCGTGCGACCCGCAAGCGTTGGCCTCGTGCCGGCAACCTGCGACTCGCGCTCGCGGGCTTCGCCGTGATCTGGATGACAATGGGCTTGCTCGACATCGCCGCCAGCCGGTTCATGGGGTTCGACGCGTGGCCAGGTGCGTTCCAGAGCGCTTCTTTCTGGGGTGGTCACTACTACCAGTTTCCGGTCTATGAGTTTTTGCTGTTTCCGTCTGCTTTCGTGGCGTCGGCCTTCCTTCTGCTGAGCGTCGACAAGAACGGACATACGGCCATCGAGCGAGGCGTCGATCGTATCGACTGTCATCCAGCGGTTCGCGCGGCGCTTCGGGTGTTGGCTTTCATCGCGTTTTGCAACGTACTGAATCTGGCCTACACGACCGCGATGGGTGTGCACGCGGTGTACGCCGATCCGTGGCCAGCAGACATGCCCAGCTGGCTTGCGAACAGCCGCTAGCCACACATTACCGGCCTCGTCAAACGCTACAGCCAACCACAGATGATGCATTGCCAGCCGCAGCGCTTCGCCGACGTAACGTATCGTGTAGAAGACGACATCGCTATCGTCACGATGGACCATCCACCGGTCAACGGTCTAGGGCTGAGGCTCCGCCGTGGGCTCGTCGCCGCGTTCGACGCAGCCCAACGCGATGCGCTTGCTCGCGCGATCGTGCTTACCGGCAGTGGACGCGGCTTTTCGGCGGGAGGCGACATTCGCGAATTCGGCACTTCTGCTGCAACCGCTGCGCCAGCGTTGTCGATGCATGTTCATCCGATGATCGAGGCGAGCGACAAGCCTGTTGTAGCCGCCATCCACGGGTTCGCAATTGGTGGCGGCCTGGAAACCGCGCTGGTGTGCCACTACCGTGTGGTCGCGGACAGTGCGCAGATCGGTCTGCCCGAATGCAAGCTCGGCGTGATCCCTCTTTCCGGCACGCAGCGTTTGCCGCGCGTGCTGGGCCTCGCAAAGTCGATCGATTTCATTCTTGGCGCTCAGATCGTGCGCGCAGGAACGTTCCGCGGCACCGCGTTATTCGACCGGATCGTTGAGGGCGATGAGGAGCACCTGTTGCGCGTTGCGATAGAACTGGCGCGTGAGAAGGTAGGGAGCACGTCATTGCCGTTGATTCGCCGGCTGCCGTTGCCCGATTGCGATTCGGTTTCCGTGGTTGCCGAGGCGCGCTCACGCCTCAGCTGTAGCGAAGCGGTAAAAAGGGAGTGTCTGAATGCCATCGCCGCCGCGGCCGAATCGGCCGATTTCGATGCGGGTATGGCCGCGGCGCGTGCGATCTATGACCGGCTTATTTCGTCCGATGAGGTGTCAAGGCAGCGAGATCGGTTTTTTAAGTCTCGCCACGACGGCCCCGCTGGATAAGCATCGACCGACCCACTATTGCGCTACAAGCTGCTTGCGCAAATCGCCTTTTTTCACCTTTCCCGAAGCCGTGCGCGGCAGTTCTGAAACCACGCAAAGGTGTTCCGGCGTCTTTTGCTTCGCCACACCCGCAGCGGCAAAGTGGGTCTGGACTGCGCTCAGATCGAGCGAGGTGTGTTCGTGCAAGACGACGACCGCACAGACTCTTTCGCCATATCGCGCGTCTGGCCGCGCGACGACGGCGACATCGCGCACGGCCGGGTGCGTGGCAAGCACTCGCTCTACTTCGAGCGACGAGATATTTTCTCCCCCGCGAATGACGATGTCTTTCTTGCGATCCGTGATGGTCAGGCAGCCGCTTTCGTCGACGCGGCCGATATCGCCGGTCCGGAACCAGCCATCGTGCGTGAACGCGGCCGCATTGAGCGCTGGATCGGTGTAGCCGACAAACAACTCCGGTCCCTTGATCAGAATCTCACCGTCGCGTCCCGTAGGCAGGTCGCTGTCCAACTCGTCGACGACGCGCACCTGCGAGCCGGGTTGAATGCGGCCGTCCGTGCAGGCCCGGATATCAAAGGGAGAATCGGCCCATCCGACGCTCACTGTCGAATGCTCGGTCAGCCCGTAAGCGCGGGTTCCGGCGAATCCGGCCTGATCGGCGATCGCGACGTGCTCTGGCGTGACTCCCGTGCCGCCCAGGCCGTAAGACACGAGGGACGCCAAACTGCGCCCGTCGCGGCGAGCGGCTTCCAGGAGTCCCTGGAGATGGAACGGTGTGCCGCCAGAAAGGCGCACGCGGTACTCATCGACCAGTCGCGCGGCAAGTGAGGCGTCCCATCGGTCCATAAACACCATCTCGGTGCCGGTTATGAACGGACGCAACAGGAAATTGAAGCCTGCAATATGACCAGCAGGGAAGGGCGTCATATACGGCCCTGGCCCGTCGATGAATGGAATCTGCCACTCTGCGCCTACGGTGCGATGAGAGTGCTGCACCCCTTTCGGGGAGGCTGTCGTTCCGGACGTGTACAGCAGCAGGCAGATGTCTTCCGACGTTGGCAGGTCGACAGGGCGCTGATCATGCGTTGTCGCGGCGAGTCGTTGCAGCGCGTCAAATGTGATGCCGTTCGAGGGTGCCCGATCGCCAACGACGATAACGCGCTCGAGGTCAGGCGTGTTGCCAAGCGCGGCGACACGCTCCAGATAGTCGGTGCCGGACCAGAAGTCGGGCACGCAAAGAAATCGGGCGCGCGATTGTCGAAGGATGAAGCCGACTTCGGCGGGACCGTAGATGTGCACGATTGGCACGAGCACCGCACCGATCTCGAGTGCAGCCAGATACAGCAGCGCAGTTTCACGCTGGGTGGGCAGTTGTATCGCGATCACATCGCCTCGACGCAGGCCGATGGCTCTCAGCGCCCGGCCTATCTCTTTCGCGTCGTGCAGCAGGGACCGGGTGGTGCAAGTGTAGGCACCGCCCTGGGTATGAAAATGCAGCGCAGTGGCGCCGTGCTTTTCGACCGCGTGCGCAATCAGGGCCGCGAGAGGCAGCTCGGTCGACCACGGCGTTGTCATCGGATCGCGCATGTCGGGGTTCATGCCAGCAATGCTCGTAGCAGGCTCACCAGCGCGAGTGGCTGGTCAAGCATCATGTGATGGCCTGCGCGTGGCATCGTGATGGGGCCCTTCGCGCCGGGAATCGCATCCACGATGCGGCGAGCGCGATCGGCGCTGACCACGCTGCTGCACTCGGCGTGAACATAGCTGACGGGTACTGTGATGCGATTCAGCAGGTCTTCCTCGCCTTCGACCGGTTGGAGAGCGCGCAGCTTCGGGTCGAAGCGCCATACCCAGCCGTCAGCGGTTCGACGAAGCGATGTTTGCGCGAGATGCTCGAGCAGCCACAGCTCGCAATCTTGTTCAGGGATGAGTCGAAACCGACTGACGGCGGTATGCCAGTCCGGATAGGGGCGTGGCGGCGGCCGTCTTTCCACCGCAGGCAAGTTGTCGTCGCGTAGCATGAAATACGAATCGAGCACGATTGCATGCGAGAGACGATCGGGAAAGGTCGCGCACGCCTGAAGCAGACGCGATCCGCCAAAGCTGTGGCCGACCACGACGCACGGGCCAGAGCCGATTGCATCCACGACGGCGACGAGGTCGCGCACGAAAATGTCGGCGCTGTATTCCTGCCTGTAGGCACTGTCGCCCATGCCGCTGAAATCCAGCGCGAAAACGCGAAAGCGATCGGTGAAGAACGGCGCAATGAAGTCCCACCAGTGCGCGTGCCCGAGAAAACCGTGCGCGAAGACGAGGGGCGGCTTAGCTGTGTCTGCGGCATTCCACGAGACATAGTGCACGGTAACCCCGCTGCCTTCGGTGAAGTGGGATCGACGCGGCTGCGTCATCGCGCCATCGAACCATGAGGGTGCACGGTCATTCATCGTGGATTTTCCATTGCCTGAGGATTGCTTCGCAACGACCTATGCGAGTGGGATGCGCTGTCGATTCGCATCGATCCAGTCCACCATCGGAGTAAGCTGGACACCACGTTCGGAAAGCGCATCGAGATCGACGCGATACCCGACCGCGTTGATCCATTCCTGTGCATTCACCCATCCCGGTAAGAGTCCATTTGCTCTGGCTTCATCCGGTGAGACGTGCGAAACGCTGATCTGTACACCCATTACGTTGGCGAGGCGCTGCGCGACTTCGGCCATCGTGAGCTTTTCGGACGCCAGCGGCACGGTGTGACCGTGCCAGCGTTGCGGATCGGTTAGCGCGCTGGTCGCGAGCGCGCCCACGTCGTCGGCGGCAATCCAGTCGAGTCGTGCGTCGGGTAGTAATGCGGTGAGCAACAGGCCTTCGCGTAGGTGCGGAAACATCGCGGCTGCTTTCGGCTCAGCCAGATTGTCCATCATGAATGCGGGTTGCAAGACCGTCCACGATTCGAAACCCGCCGAGCGAACGGCCTCTTCGACGTCCCATTTGTCCGTCCAGTATTTTCGGTTCCAACGCTTGTCGTTCCAGCCGGGAAACGTCTCGTGATTGCCCGCCTGCGCCACCGAGGTATGAACGAACTGCGCGACGCCCGCGTTACGTGCTGCGTTGATGAGCGCAAAGCCTTGGCGGCGTTCGCTGTCGCTGCGATCAAAATCAGGAAGGAGAACGGAGAAGACGGAACCGACGCCCTCCAGCGCTTTTTCGAGGGACTCGCTGTCGTCCAGATCTCCGTGGAGCGCCTGCGCATTCATTTCGACAAGTGCACGCGCAGCCGGCGAGTCTGGATTTCGCGTGAGGAAACGCACCTTGCGCCCAGCCGCAACGAGATGCCGAGCCGTGGCACCGCCTTGCATGCCAGTGGCGCCGATGACGAGTACCGCGTCGGATGAATCGATCATGACTTGTCCCGTGGTCGAACGATACGCAGGTCAGGCGTGTCATGCCTGGACGGTTCGCGCGCGATGCCGCTGATCCCGGTGACAGTGATTGCAGATGCGCGGCCTCGTGCTCCGAAGCACGCGTTCTGATATTAGCACGATGTTCAATTAATGTGGGAGCGGAGCTTGAGCCGATGCTTCAGAAAGGTAAAGCGTGTGGCGGCGTGAAGACGAACCTCGTCTTCACGCCTGATGCGACGATCAGTGCTGCGGCCGCAGCGTTTGAACGAGGCCGCCTTCATGCGCAACGATCACTTCGCAGCCCGGCTGATAAACGTCGGCGATTTCGTCTCCGCGCAGACGGTTGCCCTGGAAACCGCGCAGATAGCTCGTCTCGTCGAGTCGCAGCACATGTTCGCCATGCGCGTCGCGCACGACGATCTGGCCCGATGCGATCGACGTCAGCGTCCCCACATACGGCAGGCGCGGCTCGAACGGGAAACTTCCGCCGTGCGGCAGAATGCGCGTGTCGAGAGAAAGACGAAAACGGTCCGAATGATTGCTGAGGCCGGAGTGCGGCGTGCGTCGACTCATCAACAGGACGTCGCCCAAGCGGTAGTTCGTGCGGCGCCATGCGTCTTCGGGCACGCTAGCGAGATCGATCGGGATGATCTTGTCGCCGTCTTTCCTGTGCAGACACGGAAGCTTGTGCAATCCTTCCGCTACGGCCAGCCCGCCAACTTGCGCATCGATATCGCTGAGCGGAATCCAGCAGATGATGAAATCGAGCCGGTCGCTGTAGATGGCATCTTCATGAATGAAGTCGAAGCGCGTGCGGCTTTTGTCGATAGCGGGCGGCGACGTGCGGTATTCGGTGAACGGCACCCAGTAAAGCGGTACGCCGAACAGTCGCTGAAAGAACGCACGAATCGCCGGGTCTTCCATCACGGTGCGTGCGGCACGCTGTTCATTCATCGCCTTCACAGGAAAGAAGCTGAAGTTTTCGCGTTCTTTGCCGGTCCATCGCACGTCTCGATCGTTACGGTCCACGAAGCCGTGGCTGTCGAGGTGGTCAACCAGCAGACCGCGCATGCGCTCCAGCGGCTCATGGTCCAGAACGTCGCGGAAAAACAGGTAGCCGTCTTCGTTCCATCGTGCTTGCAGCGCGGCGTGATCGCCGATCAGGTCGTTGGAAACGTTGAATTCGCGCATTGCTGGCACGATATCGACGATTGGTGTGCTCATAAATTGTCTCCTTAGATCGCGGGGCGCACCGATGGCGCCTTACAGCAATCCGCGCTCTTCCGAAGTGCGGGTGGTGGTGTCGATGCCCAGTTCCCGCAGCGTCTCGAGAACGGCCGTGGTAGCGGAGGCGACGGCAGGAAAGCCGACATATGGGAGCGCCTGCATGAGTACACCTTCGAGTTCGCGTGCGCTCAGACCGTTGCGCACGGCAATGCGGACGTGGTTCTTCAGTTCGAGTGTCTGCCGGTTGGCGATGAGGATGCCCAGCGTGACGAGGCTGCGCTGCTTGCGCTCGAGTTTGTCGTCGCCCCAAACATCCGCGAACGCGTAGTTGACGGCAAGGCGCGAAATGTCGGATCCGAAGCCGGTGGACTCGCTCGCGGCGCGCAAGCCGGCTGCCTTGTCTTCCCCCATGATTTCGCCGAATACCTTTAAGCCGTAGGCAAGCTTTTCTTCGAGGTTCTTCATTTCTGTCTCCTGTTTAACCGCGACGGCGCGGCTATTGGCAGCGGATGCGATTCCGCGTTCCCCGCCGTTCTGGTGGTCGGCGATAGCAACGATGATGCGTGCTAAGATCGCGGCGAAAGAGGATCAAAATCTGCATATTGGGGGATCGAAATTCGCAAGCCCGCCGCTCCGACTGAACCGGTAAAAGACGTTGCCGCGCTCGTGCTGCCAGGCAGCTATCTATCGAGCGTCGGCGCGCTCGTAGACGGATTCGCGCTGATCGCACGACACATATTCGGGCAGTTCGCTCCTCCCTACCGGCACACGATGAAGACGCAGGTGCGTCTTCTCGGCGCCAACGGAAACGGCCTGGAGTTCGCCGGCGGGCGAAGGATGGAGAGTGACGGGAACCTGCTCGGCGATACCGAGTACCGCATCGTCTATGTCCCGGCTTTTGCGGTCGCCAGTGAAGAGGCGCTCGTTACGCTCCTCGATCACGCGGAGCCCGTGACGGACTGGTTGCGCTGGCAGCGTGCGCGGGGAGCCGTATTGGCAGCGAGCGGCACGGCAGGGGCGCTGCTCGCGCAGGCGGGCTTGCTCGACGGTGGCCCGGCAGCGGTCCCGCGAGTGCTCAGAAGCCTGTTCCGGTCGCGCTTTCCAAAGGTGCGCGTGGACCCGGGTTCCACGATCGCCGAGCATGACGGCGTGCACACTTGCAGCGTGCCGGCAAGCGAGTGGCAACTCGTGGCCCGTCTGGTCGATCGTGCGATATCGCCGCACACCGCTCAATGGCTCGCATCGACGACCGGCACCGACGGCGAGCGCGAGGAAGGCCGCCTGACGAGCGACGATCCGCTCGTGAGCAGCGCGCAATTCTGGCTCGCGCAGCGTTTCGCTCAGGACTTCAAGATCAGCGAGCTGGCGGACCTCCTCGCCGTCAGTCATGCCACGTTGCTGCGTCGCTTTACACGTAGCCTGGGCGTGACGCCGCGTGCCTATGCGAGTTCACTGCGCATCGAGTCTGCCAAGAGGATGCTGCGCAACACGCAGATCTCCATCGAGCAGATCGCCGTCATGGTGGGCTATTCGGACGTGCGCGCATTTCGCAACATCTTTCGCAAGCACGTTTCGACGAGTCCTTCCGCGTATCGGCGGCGCGGCACCGACCGCGAGTGAAGGCGGCCGGCGCTCAGGCCGAATATCTGTCGAGTTCCGCTTTGCCGAAATCGGTTGTCCGAAAGCGTTCGAGCAGGTAGTCCACGAAAACCCTGACTTTCGCGGGCAGATACTGGCGGTGGGGATAGTGCACGTAAATGCGTGGTCCCGCACCCTCCGCCTCGTCTCCGCGCACCCTGTAGTCGGGAAGCACGATCTTGAGCGCTCCGGAGTGCAGATACGGCAGCACCACAGGCACCGAGGACGGCGTGATGCCGGCGCCGCTGAGAGCGGCGATCAGGCTTGTATCCGGCTGACCCGCGACGGTGAGACGGCCGCGGGGATGATGGATGAACGCCTTTTCCCCGCGATTGGCTCGTTTTCGCGTACCGCCGGGCAAGCGTTCGAGATGAAGCGCCGCGAGCCCAAAAGGCATCCGGATGCCGATGAAGTCATGTTCGGCCAGTTGATCCGGCGATTGCGGCACCCCCTTGCGTTCGAGGTAGTCCTGACTCGCGACCAATACGATTGGGTAGTCACACAGCGGACGGGAGACATGGTTGGTTCCTCGTCCGCGCGCATGCTGAATGCTCACGTCGACACCGTCATTGACCAGACTTGGCGCAACCTCGTCATAGCTGATGTCGATTTCGACGAGCGGGTAGCGTTGCAGAAACTCCGCGATCACCGGAGTGAGGCAATGCCTCCCGAACGTGGGCGTCACCGAAACCTTGATCACCCCCTCCGGATGCTCAGGGCTGCGCCGCACATCCGCGACGGCTTCGTCGAGTTGACTCAACAACGGCGCCACGCGTTGAAAGAACTGCCGCCCTTCGCTCGTCAGACTGAGCTTGCGGGTGGTCCGGTTGAAGAGGCGCACGCCCAGTTCACGCTCCAGAGCGGCAATGCTCTTGCTGACGGCAGGCGGTGTGACCTGGAGCCGGGTGGCCGCTGCGATGAAGCTGCCGCAACGGACGGCCTGAACGAAAGGCTGCAGGTTTCGGATTTCGGGCATCGTCAATTAATGAAAGAAAGTCACTCTAGATGTTCCGTTCGGTAAGCAGTGTAAAGCATGGGCCATCGCTAGAATCGAATTTATCAGAGCCGGCTCGCGTCGCGCGCCAGCCGGCCAGGAGAACATTCAGGAGACGACACGACCGACCGCGACGACGCGCCCGGCGTCTGTTCCTGCACGCCTCTTCTGCCTCCAGAAGTCAAACGCTCAATGGAACAGCACATGTCACTTTCCCCCGCGCACCAACACCCGCTCGACGTCCCCGGCCGACTCTTTATCGGCGGCGCATTTGTCGAAGGTGATGGCGACGCCATCGAGCACGTCAACCCTTCGACGGGTCGTCCTCAGGCCGTTGTGCGCCTGGCTAGCGCGAGCGACATCGACCGCGCCGTCAAGGCGGCCAAGGCGGCCCAACGCGTATGGACGGAGATGGGGCCGCGCGCGAGGACACGATGCTTCAGGCGCCTCGGCGAGCTGCTCGAAGCGAACCAGCAGCAGTTGGCATTTCTCGGTGCCAGGGAGTCCGGCATTCCAGTGGGACTGCCGCTGATGGACATGGCGCTGGGTTGGGTCGATCACTACATGGGCTGGATCGACAAGATCGAGGGTTCGTATGGCGAGTCTTATCCGGCGCCAGGCTTCAATTACACCCGGCGAGAGCCTTATGGTGTGGTGGGCGTCATCATTCCCTGGAACGGTCCGCTGATGGCGACCTGCATGATGGCGCTGCCGGCAATGGCGTCGTTCTGAAGCCGCCAGCGCTTGCGCCTTTCGTCGCGCTGCGAATTGCTGAACTCGCTCATCAGGCCGGCTTGCCAGCGGGCCTGTTCAATGTGGTGCCCGGCGAGGCCGAGGCTGGCGAGGCGCTCGTGGCTCACCCCGACGTCGCCAAGGTCACGTTCACGGGCGGCGAAGGCGTCGCACGGCGTGTGATGGCGACAGCGGCGGCATGTCTGAAGCCGGTCGCGTTGGAACTGGGCGGCAAGTCCGCCAATCTCGTCTTCGAAGACGCCGATCTCGACGCCGCAGTGATGCAGGCGGTATATGGCGCATTGGGGCTGAGCGGGCAGGGTTGCGTGAACCCGACCCGTTTGCTCGTGCACCGATCCCGCTACGACGAAATGGTGGCGCGCGCCGCGGCGGTGGCTGCCAGCATGAAGATAGGTGATCCCTTCGATTCCGGCACTATCGCCGGACCGGTGATATGCCAGTCGGCTTGCGATCGTATCCTCGGCATCATTGCGCAAGCGCGACGCGACGCCAAGCTGGTTGCGGGCGGCGAGCGATTGGGCGGCGAACTGGCCGACGGCTTCTTCATCCAGCCGACCGTGTTTGCCGATGTGCAGCCCGGAAGTGCGCTGGAACAGAACGAGGTGTTCGGTCCCGTGTTGTCGATCACTCCCTTTGCCGATGACGCAGAGGCGCTGGCGATCGCCAACGGTACGCGTTACGGGCTCGGTGCCTATCTGCACACCAATGATCTCGACCGGGCGCACGCATTCGCCGAGCGCCTCGACGCGGGCTACGTGAACATCAACGGCTTCGCCTCGATGGCACCAGGTGCGCCGTTCGGCGGATACCGTCAAAGCGGCTTCGGCAGGGTGGGTGGCTGGGCCGGTATGGAGGAGTATCTGCAGCTCAAGAACGTCTTCGTTGCGCGCAGAGAAGGCAAGCGATGAGAGAAAGCGTTTTCGACTATATCGTGATCGGCGGCGGTTCGGCTGGGTGCGTCATTGCGGCGAGATTGAGCGAGAATCCTTCGACACGCGTGTTGCTGCTGGAGGCGGGCAAGGAAGGAAAGGGATTTCTCTTCGATATGCCAGCCGGCAGTTTCGCGCTGATGGGCAATCCCAAGGCGGACTGGATTTATCCGTCCGCGCCCGATCCCTCCGCCGGTGCGCGCATGACGACATGGGCAGCGGGAAAGGCGCTAGGTGGAAGCAGCAGCATCAATGGGATGGTCTATATCCGTGGCCAGCGTGGGGATTACGACGCGTGGCGGGACAGCGGGTGCCCGGGCTTGGGATTCGACGATCTGCTTCCGTATTTCCGCAAGTCCGAGAATTTCACCGGTCCCGCGTCCCCGGCGCATGGCTCTGATGGTCCGCTGAGCGTCTCGCCGCCGCGCGTACTGCATCCATTGGCTCACACCTTTCTCGAGGCTGCGGGGCATTGCGGCATGCCAGCGCGTGCGGAGTATTGCGCAGGCGACGTGCATGGATCATTTATCGTCTATGGCACGACCCGGAAGGGCAAACGCTGCAGCGCTCGCAAGGCCTACCTCGAACCTGCGCTAGATCGGCCCAATCTCACTGTCACGACTGGCGCGGTCGTAGACCACGTGCTCTTCCAAGAACGGAGGGCGATTGGTGTGAAGGTGATTGTCGCAGGAGAGAGGCGCACTTTTACCGCTCGCCGCGAAGTTGTGCTGAGTGCGGGAACGATCGCTTCGCCCGGCGTGTTGTTGCGATCCGGCATCGGCGCTGGTGCTGATCTGTCCGCGATGGGTGTTGAAATCGTCGCCGATCTGCCCGGCGTCGGCCGTAATGTGCAGGAACATTGCGGGGTTTCCCAGAGCCGACTGACCGACGTGCCGACGTACAACACAATGGTGGGTCCTCTGCGTCTCGCGGGACATCTGCTGAAGTATGCAACGGTAAAGAGAGGGATTCTGACCTCGATAGCCGTCCACGCGATGGCCTACGCGCGCAGCGCACCCGAACTGACCGAGCCGGACATTGCGATGAGCTTCTTGCCGCTGGCGATAGCTTTCGTCGGCGGACATCCCGCGCTCGCGAAGCAGGCAGGCGTAACGATCGGCTCGCAGGTGCTGAGACCCCACGGCCGCGGACGGATCCGCCTGAAAGATCTCGATCCGTGCTCGAAGCCGGTCATCGAGCACGCGTTGCTGGGTGATCCACGCGATCTTGCGTTGACCATCAAGGGCAGCCGTCTTGTGAGCGAGGTGTTCGCCGCGACCCCGCTGGCGAGACACGTGATCGGCGATCATGAACCTGCGTCGTTGCCTGAAAGCGATAGTGCGTGGGAGACGTACGTGCGCCAACGCGTGGGCATCGGCTACCACCCTGTAGGCAGTTGCCGGATGGGAGCCGACGACATGGCCGTAGTCGACACCCGGTTGCGTGTTCGCGGTGTCGAGCGGCTACGCGTGGTCGACGCTTCCGTCATGCCGAACATCGTTTCGGGCAACACGAACGCCGCGACGATCGCCGTGGCCGAGAAGGCGGCGGAGATGATTATCGCGGGTTGACCTCTGCGACGATTTGCCTGATCTGGAGCGCGCGAATGAGCATTTGCAAAGTTGTGTTAGTACACGGCGGTCATTTTGCAGCGGATTGCTGGACTGCGGTTGTAGCTATGACGTCGGAGATCAGGATGGTGTTATTGAATAGCCGGGACGCTGAAGACATCGTCCAGACATCTACCATTACGGCTTTACGCGGCAGTTCCGCTCAGCAGCGCGTTTCGTTCGTCGCGGGAAAGCGTGAAAAGGCACAGCATTTCGGCGAGTCGCTGGGTCTGCTGCTTCATGCTATCGGCTGCGGCCGTGTGCTGCTGAACGAGCGTTGAGTTAACCTGCGTCATGCGGTCCAATTGTTCTACCGCAACGCTGACCTGACTGACTCCGGCCGACTGCTCTCGCGATGCCTCCGCGATCTGGCTGACCAGATTGGTTACGCCTCGAACTTGCGCGACGATGTCGGCAATCGTCTTGCCTGCCGAATCGACCAGCTTCGATCCTCCTTCGACCGTTTCGACGCTTTGCGTGATCAACGCCTTGATTTCCTTTGCGGCCTGCGCGCTGCGTTGAGCGAGATTCCGGACCTCGCCCGCTACCACGGCGAACCCACGTCCGTCTTCGCCGGCTCTCGCGGCTTCGACCGCGGCGTTCAGGGCCAGAATGTTGGTCTGGAAAGCAATGGCATCGATGACGGAGATGATGTCCGAAATCTTGCTGCTCGACTGCGTGATTTTCTCCATCGTCGAGATGACCTGATCTACTACTCGTCCCCCATCTTCGGCCGCCTGGCTCGCGCGGGCGGCCAGACTACTCGCCTGTCTGGCTGCGTCGGCATTGTGACCCACCGTCGAGTTGATCTGCTCCATTGAAGCAGCCGTCTCTTCCAGACTGCTGGCCTGCGTTTCCGTTCGTCCGGAAAGCTCGAACGTGCCCGCGGCAATATCGTTCGTTGCCTGTTGCATGGTCTTTACGCCATTACGGACGTCGAGCACGGTGGCACGCATGTTGATACTGACCTGATTCAGCGTTCGAAGCACATCACCGATTTCATCGCTTCGAACGCTGTGACACGTGGCGCTCAGATCGCCCGCGGCAATCTTCATCGCTGTTCGCGCGGCTTCCTGCAATGGGGCAGCGATGACGCGAGACAGGAACACGCCCGCAGCGGAGGTCAGCAGAATCAAGGCGACGAGTTCGCTCCAGAAAGAGAACGAGGAAAGCCCCTCGGCGCAGCTCGCCAGTCCGAGTATGTCCACCAGGGTGAGCACGCCGAGGACACCCCAGATGTAGCGCTTCAGACCAACCGAGCGAATCCGGCCGGCGGCCTTGCCAAAAATGCCGCGGCGCACGATGCGCCCTTGCTCCCATCCGAGCTTTCCGTCATGGTCAGGGCGAAAACGTCGATACAGTGCTTCGGTCTGCGCGATCTCACCATGAACCGGCTTGCTGAGAACCATCAGGGAGCCGATGTATCGTCCGTGCGAAACGAGTGGCGCCATGTTCAAACGGCACCACACGAGGGTGCCACGCTTGCAGGCGAGCTTGATCAGTCCGCTCCAGGGCTTGCCCTGCCTAACAGCCGCTCCGAGGTCGGCCAGTACCGGTTGGGGAACGTCGCGTATGCGGTCCGCTCCCTGCGTAGCCTGGAGTTCCTGCAGCGAAAAGCCCGTGACGCGTTGATAAACCGGGTTCGTATAGACCACCTGAGATTGCACGCCTACGCAGCAGACCATCAGCTCATGGTCCTGTAGCTCGTAATCGCGATTCGTATTGTTCTGTTGCCCCATATCTGTCCAAGCTCACTTGAGCTGCCTTTGATTATTATTCGTATTGTGGAACGACATTCGAAAATGTATGTGGATCGATGCTTGACGTCAAGCTGGGGAGCACCCGATATGTCGTGGGGGCCCGCGTTCACCAAGCCGCGTTCAACAATGTGACCAGGGTTCGTCCGCAGTGCCCCGCAACGGGACAAAGGCGATATGCTGGCGGCACCCGATATCAAAGTCATATCAGCTCATGGAATTGCGGCATCTCAGACATTTCGTTGCGGTTGCGGAGACCCAGCACTTTGGCCGTGCGGCTGCGCGACTGGGCATGGCGCAGCCGCCGCTCAGCCAGTCGATCATGCGGCTGGAGGAGCAGCTTGGTATCAAACTGCTCGAACGCACACCGCGAGGCGTTTCGCTCACGCCCGCCGGAGCCGCGTTGCTCGCGGAAGCGAAGCCACTGATCGCGCAAGCCGAGCTGGCCGAGCGGCGCGTGCGGCAAGCCGCCGACGAACTGGCGAGTTTGAGCGTTGCGTTCGTGCCGATGTGCGCGGTTCGAATCATGCCGCTAGCCATTCAGGGCCTCCGCAAGCAATGGCCCGGTGTCGACGTCCGGTTGATCGAGCGCGGCAGTGCTTTGACCGTCGCCAGCGTGAAAAACGGCAGCATTGACCTGGGCGTGGTGGTCACCAGCGCCGCGGACGTCTCGGGTTTGGAAAGCGTGGTCATCGAGCGCCTGCGTGTGGTCGCCGCGGTTCCGGCGAAGTGGCCGGTGGCGACGCAGCGTTCGATTCGCATCGCGGATCTCGCGCGATATCCGCTCATCATGTTCCCTCAGCAGATGTCGCAGCCGCTCTTCGCCGCGTTCGAGGCAGCGCGCCGCGAGGCGGGGCTGTCGCCGCGCGTAACCCAGCAAGCGCGCCATCCTTATACGATGCTCAATCTCGTGGCTCACGAACTGGGTGTCGGCCTGATGCTGGACTCGGCGCGGTACTTGCCCGTGGAGGGGGTCGCCTACATCGACATCGAGGATGTTCCAGCTTCGGGCGAAACCGAAGTGTCGCTGGTGTGGGCGGATAGGCCTCACAAGCCCTACCATCGTTCGATGCTCGACATCATGCGTGAAATCGCGTCGTCGACTGCTACGTGATACCCACAGTAGCTGCTCCTTCCGTCATGCGGATCCTCGTTTATCTTGACACCTTCAAACGGGGCGTTTATTTTTCCGAATGACGTTCAGAAAATAACTTTGCTCGCGACGCGAGCCAAAAGGAGGAGCAGTGAGCACGAATGTGGCGAGTCTATTCAATCTCGATCAGAAAGTAGCGGTGGTGACAGGGGCAGGTTCGGGCATCGGACGTGAGACGGCCCTGCTGCTTGCGTCGGCCGGCGCGGCAGTGGTCGCGGCGGATCTGAACGAGGAAGCGGCGCAGCAGACGGTCAAACAAATCGAAAGCGCGTCAGGCAAGGCTATCGCGGTCAAAGTGGACATCGGCAATGAAGCGTCGATTCTCGCGATGTACGAAACCGTGCAGGCGAAGCTCGGGCGCCTCGATATTCTCGTCAACAACGCGGGTATCTATCCGAAGACGCAATTCGTCGAGACGTCGGCCGAGAAGTGGGACAAGGTGCTAGGCGTCAACCTGCGCGGCACCTTCCTGTGCATGCGCGAAGCGATCAAGCGGATGCAGGGTGCCAAAAACGGCGGTTCGATCATCAATATTTCGTCGGTGGCTTCGCTGCAGCCGGTGATTTTCGACAACGGCGACTACGGCGCATCGAAGGCGGGTGTCAACAACCTCACCAAGGTCGCAGCTCTCGAATTCGCACCACATGGAATTCGCGTGAACGCAGTGCTGCCCGGCGGCGTGGCAACGGAGGGCGCGGCCGCATCGACGAAGGTTCATCAGGCCCACGGGCCCATTACGCAGCCTGGCCGCATGCCGCTGGGCCGCATCGGTGTCGCCTCCGATATCGCGAGGGCTGTGCTGTTCTTCGCGTCGCCGGCATCGGACTATGTCACCGGACAGCTTCTCGCTGTCGACGGCGGCTTCCAGGTCTCCTGATTGCCCGTCCGCGTCTCATTGCCGACCCCGTTGCACACATGACCATGTGTGCAACGGCCGCTCGCGCATGCGATCCGGTCTATCCCTTCACGGCTAGTGAAAACACCGACGCCATTAATTGAACGACTTGTTGCATAACAGTTTTCCGTGACCTAGGATGTCTATCTAGAGGCGCCATGCAAGCGCCCGCCAGGCATAAGTCTGATCGGAGACATGCGATGTACTTTCTCGACAGCGATTTACGAGGTCCACTTGCGGACTACACGTTCGACTATCGTCGTCAGCGCGCTGAAAACGGCGCTCCCTCGTCGAACGAATCGGCTCGCGCAAGACAGCCGAATTGGGTGACGCGCGCGCTGGAAGCAATGGCGCCTGGTACTCTCGGCAAACCGCGCATGGGGGGCCGGACACGATGAAAACGCTGACTCGCGAGAGCGCACGAGAAGCGCGCAGAGTATGGCTGCCGCTCATTCTTCTGTCGATTTCGGCAGCAGCGGTCTGGCTGCTGCAACGTGACCTGCACATGGAAGAACTAGGTCGGTCCGCGCTGTTCGGCGTCGTGATGACGTTTGCCGTGCTTGGCTTGACGGCACTTGCGGGCATCATCGGATGTGCGATCGCGAGCCGTGCGCGAGCGCAGGAAACTGATTTGTCGACAGGCGAAGGCTATTGCTTCGTTGGCGCCGTGATTGGCGCGGTCGTCTTTTTTGTCGCCATGACCATCTAACGGTAAAAACGATGAATGAAGACTTGAACGCACGCGTGGAAGCGCTGTTGGACAAGCAGGACATACTCGAATGCGTGCACCGGTATTGTCGCGGGGTCGACCGCATGGACCGTGAGTTGACGCTGTCGGCATACCATCCGGGCGCCATCGATGATCACGGCGCATTCGTTGGAAATGCAGAGGAATTCGTCGACTGGGCTTTTGGATACCATACCGAGCATCAGTTGTCGCACCACCATATGGTGTTCAATCACAGCGTCGAATTGCAGGGCAATGAGGCACACGCGGAAACGTACTGGCTTTTCTTCGGAGAAAATCGCGTCAAGCCGGACACGCTGGCGGTGGGGCGCTATATCGACCGCTTCGAGAAGCGTGATGGTGTGTGGGCGATCGCGGCTCGTGTCTGCATCTCTGAAGCTATCAACGAACTCACGCCTGCAGAAGTACCTGCGGCATGGCGTGAAATCCTGATGAGCAACGGCGTTAGTTCAAGAAATCGTGAAGACGTTTCTTATGAACGGCCTCTAACGACGCGTCAACCCGCCGAGGTCTGAAACCGTACGCAAGCCTGTCACGACGCTTGCCGCGGATACGCCAATCGATTTGTCCAAAAAGCCAACGTCGGCTGGAAGCCGACGTTGGCTTTTAGCTATTGGGTAATGGAGTATTCGCACCGTGACCGACAATCGAGAGAAACTCGCGGCGCGTGGAAGGATCGTCGCGGAATGCGCCCAGCATTCGACTCGTCACCAGCGACGCGCCCGGCTTATGCACGCCCCGCGTGCTCATGCACTGATGTGCGGCTTCGAGAATGACGGCGACCCCCTTGGGTTGCAGCACGGTGTTCAACGCGTCGGCGATCTGAACGGTCATCTTCTCCTGGATCTGCAGACGCTTGGCATAGACATCTACGAGGCGCGCGAGTTTGGAAATGCCGACCACGCGATGCTCGGGCAAGTAGGCAACGTGCGCGCGTCCGATGATGGGTACCATATGATGTTCGCAGTAGCTTTCGAAGCGAATGTCCTTTAGCACCACCATCTCGTCATAGCCATCCACCTCGGAAAACGTGGTTGCCAGGATCTGCATTGGATCGGATTCGTAGCCCGAGAAGAACTCGCGGTATGCGCGCGCGACGCGTGCGGGTGTTTGAATGAGGCCTTCCCTTTCGGGGTTGTCGCCTGCCCATCGGATGAGCGTACGCACGGCTTCTTCCGCTTGATCCAGGGTCGGGAGAACCGACGCTTCCTCAGCGCTAATCTCGTTGTCTCGCTTGTTCATCAATTCTCCTGATCGTTCATGCCTCGTGCAATCACATGCGTGTCCGCGAGTGCAGCACATGAGCATCGGCAATGGAGAAGTGTATATAATTGCACGATGTTCGTAAATATAAACGAGCGACGCATTTCACACGCGACGCTCGACCGCTGCACGTTGACGAATCAGGATGCACTTACACAGGAATCAGCAGATGAAAACGCGCATTACACAGTTGCTTGGGATTCGATACCCGATTGTTCAAGGGGGCATGATGTGGGTGGGCCGCGCGGAATTGGCCGCTGCTGTCTCGAACGCCGGTGCGCTCGGAACCATCACCGCTCTCACTCAGCCCACACCGGAGGCATTGCGCAACGAGATAGCTCGCGTTCGCTCGATGACGGATCAGCCATTCGCCGTGAACCTGACAATCCTGCCGACGATCAAGCCGGTGCCGTACGCCGAGTACGCGCAAGCGGTCGTGGAGAGCGGTGTGCAGATCGTCGAGACGGCGGGACGCAATCCCGAGTCATATATGCCGTCATTCAAGGCTGCGGGGATCAAGGTGATCCACAAGTGCACGTCGGTGCGTCACGCGCTGAAAGCCGAGGCGTTGGGGTGCGACGCCGTGAGCGTGGACGGATTCGAATGCGCCGGCCATCCCGGTGAGGACGACGTGCCGAATCTGGTCCTGTTGCCGGCCGCGGCCGCGAAGCTGCGCATCCCGATGATTGCCTCGGGTGGCATCGCCGATGCGCGCGGCATGGTCGCCGCACTCGCGCTCGGCGCGGATGGGATCAACATGGGAACGCGTTTCATGGCAACGCGGGAGGCGCCTATTCACGAGAACGTCAAGCGCAAGCTCGTAGAGCATGATGAGCGCAATACGGCATTGATCTTCCGCACGCTGAAGAACACGTCGCGTATCTTCAGGAATTCGGTAGCGGAGCGAGTGCTGGAACTGGAGCATAAAGAGGGTGCGACGTTTGCGGATCTCAAGCCGCTCGTCAGCGGGGAGCGCGGCAAGCGTATGTACGAGACGGGCGATACGGAAGATGGAACGTTCCCGGCCGGTCTGGCAATCGGGCTTATCGAAGATATTCCCACTTGTGCGGAACTCGTGAATCGGATGGTGGCTGAGGCGCGCGCACTCATTCATGACCGGCTGACCGCGCTCGTAGCAGAGAGCTGAAGTCGAAAGAAGACGGCAATCGAATGCGGCTGTCCGAGCTTGGGATTCCACGGGCGTGGACAGCTGATACGGGCATTACGAGCGCAAGCACGCGTGCGAGATCAGATGACGGTGTTCGTCGAGCCGTTCGAGATGAGCCAGCAGCGACCGGGAAGCGGCTGACCACAGTCTTTCGGGAACATCGGTGTAAGCAAGCCGCAGCCAATCGTCAATCGAACCACTCGGCAGCGCCTTGACCGCGTCGGCGATCTTGGCTTCCCGGGCGAACCGGTGTGCCTTGAGGCGCGCGATCTGGTCACGCGCCCGGTCGAGCACGTACCCGTGTGCGGGGAGAATAAATTCGATCTCACGTTCGGTACAGATCGCGTCGAGTCGGTCTAGTGACGCAAGGTACGCCGTCATATTGCCGTCCGGAGGATCGATGATGGTCGTGCTGCCATTCAGAATGTGATCGCCGCTGAATAGCAGTCCGTCCTCCAGAAGGACCAGGCACACGTGGTTGCTTGCGTGCCCCGGCGTCGAGACCACGAGCAATCGATGCGTCTCTCCGTCATGCGCAAGCGTGAGCACCTCGCCGTCGAGCAATTCACGGTCGGGGGCGAAGTGATTGCTTGCCTTGGCGGCAGGTCCGGACGGCACGCCGAGGATGGGTGGCTTGTGCGGGCACATGGACTGCAGCGGCCTCGCTCCGGGCGCATGGTCCACGTGGGAGTGCGTGCAGACGATCATGCGAATGTCGCCGCCCGTTGCCGAGAAGATGCGTTGAAGGTGCGCCAGGTCGCCTGGTCCCGGATCGACGACGATGAAGCCAGTCGCCGCCGTGCCGACGATGTAGCTATTCGTGCCTGGACCGGTCATCAATCCGCCGTTCGTCGCGGTCAATCGCATCACGTTTCGCAGGAGTGGGATCGCGTCTGTGGATCGCCAATCGAGACAGTGGAGCACCTGGCCATCGGGGCACACGAGGCGCAGTTCGCCGTATGGGGTATCGCCTTCCATGCACCGCATGACACTGCCTGCTTTCATCCCACCACGCGGACAACTGCTCCAGAGGGACTTTTCCGCCCTACACGCGGCGAGCAGTGCATCAACCGAGTCGAACGAGCGAAGGCGCTCGAGGGTGCGCACCGTTGGGAAGATCATCGCGAAGTCGCCAGCGGCATTGCGTGCCAGCGCCTCGTCGGGACGGACCCACAAAGGTTCGAACTGCTCGGCGCCGTCCGCGACCGCGGTTTGATCGACCGGCATGCGCGCCACGAAAAACTGGACGTCAAAGCGCCGCGGCAGATCACGGTCGGTGATCCAATGAGCAAACGGATAAACGCAATCCGCAGCGAGCGTGAGCCCATGCTGCGAGCAATGGTCCTCGATCGCTGTTGCCCGCTCGAGCTTCGCAATATCGTGGTCGTCGACGAGCACACCGTCGTGTCGCCATGCCAGTAGCACGCCGAGTTCTTCGAATGTTTCCCGAATGGCAGCCACGGCCTGAACCGCCTGCGTATCGTCTTGCGTGGCGCGCCGTCGTGCGCTGCCGGCGATTCGTGCATCGGAGGAGTCGATCGCTCCGCCGGGAAAGACGAACGCGCCCGGCGCGAAGCTCGCCTGCGCCGACCGTCGTGTCATCAGCACTTCGATGGTTGGCGAACCTTCGTACAGCGCGTCGCGGACCAGGAGCATCGTCGCAGCGGGGCGTGGCGCCACCGGCTGTCGTTGTGCGTGAAGCAGTTGTTCGGGACGTACCACGTCTCTCCTTCTGGTTGAACGAATAACGCTGCGGAAAGCTTTAAATGCGCTCGAAGATGGCCGCGATGCCTTGGCCCCCGCCGATGCACATCGTCACGAGCGCATAGCGGCCGCCGCAACGATGCAACTCGTGAATGGCTTTGACCGCAATGACGGCGCCGGTCGCGCCAATCGGATGACCGAGCGAAATACCCGATCCGTTCGGGTTGACCTTCGCGCTGTCGAATTCCAGTTGCTTCGCCACCGCGCAAGCTTGCGCGGCGAAAGCCTCGTTCGCTTCGATCACATCGAGGTCGGCGACGGTCAAACCCGCGCGCTGCAGCGCCTTCCGTGTGGCAGGCACCGGACCAATGCCCATGAATTGCGGGTCGACGCCCGCGTGAGCCCAGGAGACCAGTCGCGCAAGAGGACGAAGGCCACGTTGTTCGGCGGTGCGGCGGGCCATCAGCAGGACAGCTGCGGCGCCGTCATTGAGACCGGACGCATTGCCGGGCGTGACCGTACCGTCTTTCTGGAACGCCGGGCGCAATTTGGCGAGATCGGCGAGGGTCGTGCCCGACCGCACATGCTCATCGGTATCGAAAGCGATTTCGTCTTTTTTCGTACGCAAGGCGACCGGCACGATCTGCTCGCGGAAGTTGCCGTCGTGAATGGCTTGCGCAGCGCGCCGGTGCGATTCGACGGCGAGCGAGTCCTGGTCGTCGCGCGTGATGCCGTACTTCTTCGCGACGTTCTCTGCGGTTACGCCCATATGGCAAGCGCTGAAGGGATCAGTCAACGCGCCGACCATCATGTCGATCAGACGGATGTCGCCCATGCGCGAACCCCAACGCGCGCCGGTGGCCACGTAGGCTGCGCGCGACATGCTTTCCGCACCTGCGCCGATGGCAATTTCGGTGTCGCCGTGCGCGATGGCCTGGGCGGCGGAGATGATTGCCTGGAGGCCGGAGCCGCACAGCCTGTTGAGCGTCAGCGCCGGTGCTTCGGCGCTGACGCCGCCTTCCATCGCGGCGACGCGCGCGAGATAGATGTCGCGAGGCTCGGTATGGATCACGTTGCCGAACACTACATGACCCACATCTTCACCCGGCAGATTCGTACGCTCGAGCAGCGCGCGAACGACGGTTGCGCCGAGCGTCGTGGGCGGAACGCTCGATAGCGCGCCACCGAAATCTCCAATAGCGGTGCGAACGGCAGCGGTGACGACGACCTCATCCGACATGATGGCTCCTTGGTCCCGAGAATCGGTTACGATCCGGTTCGTGTTTAACAATATGAATGATGTTCGAAAAGTAGCGCATTTTCGCTTTCATGTCCACGCAATTGTGCAGTGCGCAAGGATGAGATGGTGCCGAGCATTTCGTGCTTCATTCGCGCCGGATCGCGGGTTGGATATCCGGCTTCCTTGTGGGTGACAACGGATAGACGCGGGTTCGATTTCGCGCTATGCTGGTTCAACATGATGATCGACGTTCAATTATTGGTTTGTCTTGATCCGCAAGATTTGCGTGTATCGGATGGCGATGCGAGCGCGCGCGGGACATGACTTGCCAGATAACAACAGGACGATTCAGATGGATGCAGGTACGGCTTCGCACGATGCCCTGATGGATGTGCCGTTTCGCCCGATCCGCCTCGGCAGCATGGACGCGATCGTCGAGCGAAGGCCCGATGGAAGCGTGGTGTATGAACTGAAGGAACCACTCGAACCGTATCCCGTCCGCTTGACGGAGCGGCTCGAACACTGGGCGAGTGTCACACCCGAGCGTGCGCTGCTCGCGCGGCGGACGCCGGACGGCAAGTCATGGGAGTCCCTGACCTATCGGCAGGCGTTCGACGGTGCGCGTGCGCTGGGGCAGGCGTTGCTCGACCGAGGCTTGTCGCCGTCCCGTCCGTTGATGATTCTTTCGGATCGGAGCTTCGAACACGCGCTGTTCGCGCTCGCCGCATTGCACGTCGGGGTTCCCTATATTCCGGTGACGCCCGCATATTCGCTCTTGTCGCAGGACTTCTCGAAGCTCAGGCAACTCGCTGCCGTATGCACGCCCGGCCTCGTCTTAGCTGATGACGGCGCGCAATATGGCCGTGCGTTGCGCGAGGTGTTTGGCGACGTCGAATGTGTCGTCGTCGGTCCGTTGCCGGAGGGGCGTGCCGGTTCGCGTGTCGCCGACTGGCTGAAGACGCCGGTTACGGCCGACGTCGAAAAGGCGTTCAATGCGGTCGGCCCGGATACGGTGGGCAAGATCATGTTTACTTCGGGAACGACGGGCGCACCGAAAGGCGTCATCTACCCGCAACGCATGTTGTGCAGCAATCGACAGCAAGTCGCCCAGGTGTTCGCGTTTCTTCAGGATGGGCCACCGGATCTCGTCGACTGGCTGCCGTGGCATCACACCTTTGGCGGCACGCACAACTTCGGCATGGTGCTGTACGGCGGGGGTACGTACTACCTGGACCCAGGCAAGCCGACGCCGGAGGAAATTGGGCCGACGGTGCAGGCGTTGCGCGAAATCGCACCGGTCGTCTACCTCAATACGCCTCAAGGGCTGGCCTCGCTGATTCCGCATCTGAAGGCGGACGAGGCGCTGCGCAAAAAATTCTTCAGCAAGCTCGCGCTCATCTACTACGGCGGCGCTAGCCTGCCGAAGCACATCTGGGCGCAACTCGACGAGCTTGCGGTGCGAACCATCGGCCAGCGTGTTCTTATCATGTCGGGCATCGGCGGGACGGAAGCGGGTCCCACGCCAATGTCGGCAGCCTGGGATCCGCGACGCGAGGCGATTGCGGGCTTGCCCGTGCCCGGCGTCAAAGTGAAAGTGGCTCCGGTGGACGAGAAGCTGGAAATCCGCTTTTTCGGCGACTGTGTTACGCCCGGCTACTGGAAAGATCCCGACCGCACCGCCGCCGCGTTCGACGAGGAGGGCTATTTCCGCTCGGGTGACGCCGCAACCTTCATCGACCCGCAGCGTCTGGAACTTGGACTGCGTTTCGACGGACGCATCGCGGAGAACTTCAAGCTATCCACGGGTACATGGGTCAACGTCGCGGAGTTGCGACTGTACGCGCTGAACGTGTTTGGCCCGTATGCGCGCGACATCGTGATCGCCGGGCACGACCGCGAATACCTGAGCGCGCTTGTCTTCCCCGACATCGAAGCGTGCCGTGCGCTTTGCGACGACCTCCACGATCCGATGCCGGACGTCGACCAGATCATCAACAGCCGCGGTGTGCGCGCCTTCTTCCAGGCGGGGCTCGACAAGCTCGCCGCGCGTGCTGGAGGTAGCTCTGCCCGTATTGTCCGCATCGTGCTCGAAAGCGAGCAGCCGACGCTCGATAACGGCGAATTGAGCGCGAAGAGCGCAATCAGCCAACGCAATGTGCTCGAGCGGCGGCGTGGCGTCGTGGACGAACTGTATCGCGTGCCGCCCACGCCGCGCACCCTGGTCGGTAACGCTGCCCCGGCAGCGGATGCAGATCGAGTTCAACGTACTGAAAACGCCGGAAGCTAAACAATGGATTTTCGCGTAGACCCTGCGGACATGGCGTTCCGTGAAGAAGTTCGGGCGTTTCTCAAGCAGCATCTGCCGGCGGATATGGCCTTTCGCGGGCAGCAGGGCTTTCTCGCAGGCGACGACGATTCGCAGCGCTGGACCCGCATTCTGCATGAGACGCGCGGATGGTCAGTGCCGCATTGGCCGGTTGCGGACGGCGGCACCGGCTGGAGCGCGATGCAGCGCTACATATTCGAAGAAGAGTGCTATCTGGCGGGCGCGCCGGCGCAGAATCAGGCGGGTGTGTCGCTAGTTGGCCCGGTGATTTGCGAGTTCGGCAATGAAGAGCAGAAGCGCCGCTTTCTGCCGCCGATTCAACGCGGGGAAGTGTTCTGGGTACAAGGCTTTTCGGAGCCGGGCTCGGGCTCCGATCTCGCGTCGTTGCGTACGACGGCGGTTCGCGATGGAGACCATTACATCGTCAACGGGCAGAAGATCTGGACCAGCTTTGGCACCTCTGGCCAATGGAATTTCGTGCTGGTGCGCACGGATACCGAAGCGAAGCCGCAAAAAGGCATTTCCTTTTTGCTGCTCGACATGACCTCGCCAGGTGTTACCGTGCGACCGATCGGCTCGCTCGACGGCTGCAACCACCTTGCCGAAGTGTTCTACGACAACGTGCGCGTGCCCGCCGAAAACCTGATCGGCGAAGTGAACAAGGGCTGGGGGTATACGAAATTTCTGCTCTTCAACGAGCGCGCGTTCCTCGGCGCCGAGGCCCCGGCGCTCAAGCGCTATCTGCGCAAGATCCGGCACTACGCGTCGCGCGAGCACGTGGCCGGCAAGCCGTTGATCCAGGACCCGACGTTTGCGGCGCGTCTTGCGCAGTATGAGCTGGAGGTTCGCGCGATAGACATGGCGGTGCAGAAGATCCTGCATCAAGGAATCGACGAGCGCAGCGGCGGAATGGCAATCGGCTCGATGCTAAAGGTGCGAGGCTCGGAGCTCCATCAGAAGCTGACCGAGATGCTGCTCGAGGTGATCGGCGACTACGGTGCCGTGTTCTATCCTGATCCGAACGAAGAGCGAGCGCTGCGCGACTCGTCGTTTATCGGGCCCGAGTACGCGCCGGGCCTCGCGGCAGAGGCTTTCTATCGACGTGCTTGCACGATCTATGGCGGGACGGCCGAAATTCAGCGAAACATCATCGCCAAGGCGATGTTCGACCTGTGAGCTCGAGTCGATCCACGAACATCCGTCGATTCCCGTTGGGGGGAATCGCATCAATTGCCGGCAGAAAGAGGGTGCAGCATGGATTTTGAGTTGAGCGACGAACAGCGGATGCTGCTGGAAAGCGCGCAGCGCTTTGTGCAAAAGAGCTATACGTTCGAACATCGCCGCAATCTGGCCTCGAAAGAAGGAGGCTTTTCGCGCGACACGTGGCGCACGCTCGGCGAAATGGGCTGGCTCGGTATCGCCGTTCCGGAGGAAATGGGCGGGCTCGGTTTCTCGCCCGTCGAAAGCGCCATTGTGGCCGAGCAGATCGGCCGCGCGCTGGTGTTGGAACCGTATGCGATGTGCGGTGTGTTTCCCGCGTCGTTGGTGACTCGCTGTGGGCGCGAAGGGCAGCGCGAGACGCTGCTTGCCGAGATCGTCTCGGGGGAGGCTGTTTATGCGGTCGCGCACAGCGAACGCGAGGCGCGAGGCCAGGTGCACTATGTGACGGCCACCGCCAAGAAGACCACCGACGGGACCTGGAGGCTGGATGGCTACAAGACGCTCGTGGTGGGCGCACCTGTCGCCGATCGCCTCCTCGTCGTCGCACGCACGGCCGGTGCGGCCGGCGACAAGGATGGCATCGGTATTTTCGTCGTCGATCCGAAGCAGGCGGGCGTGACGCTCAAGACCTGCGCGTTGCTCGACGGCACGCCATCGGCCGACTTGCTGCTCGAAGGCGTCGTGGTGGCGCAATCCGATGTCTTAGGCGAAGCGGGCAATGCCTTCGAAGGGCTGCAGGCCGCCGTCGACGAAACGATCGTCGCGCTCTGTGCGGAACTCGTAGGCGATATGGAGGATGCCATCGAACTCGCTTCGGAATATTTGAAGACCCGCAAGCAGTTCGGCGTCGCGATCGGCAGCTTCCAGGCGCTGCAACACCGGATGGCCGACATGGCGATCGATGCGATGCAGGCGCGCGCAACACTGCATCGCGCATTGCTCGCGCTCAGCGAGAACGGGCCAAATAGAAGCGTCGAGGTTTCAGGCTGCAAGGCGCAGACCACTCGCAGCGCGAAGTTCGTGACGCAGCAAGGCATCCAGTTGCACGGCGGTTACGGCATTACGAACGAATACAAGGTCGGCCATCACTATCGCCGCCATCTGGTACTCGACGCGTTGTTGGGCAACATGGACTATCACCTGAATCGTTACGCACGGCAGATTCAGTGCGAGGTATTGGCTGCGCTGGCGTGAACCCTATCGAGGAATTGCGATGGACGCGAAAGTAACCGATTTGCTCGGCGTGACTCGAGAAGACGCCGTTCTTACGCTGACACTGAATCGGCCCGAGGCTCGCAACGCGCTGAACCTTGCATTGACCGAAGCACTCGTCGGCGCGTTGAACCGCTTCGAAGCGGACGAAAGCCTGCGTGTGCTGATCGTGACCGGCGCCGATCCGGCCTTTTGCGCGGGGCTCGATCTGAACGACTTCTCGGCGCCCGATGCGCCGCGCTCGTGGGTCGCGGAAATGATCGATATGTGGCCGCGCATCACCAAGCCGGTGATCGCGGCGGTCAACGGCGCTGCCGTTACCGGCGGTCTGGAACTTGCGATGGGATGCGATTTCATCATCGCGTCCGAGCGCGCGCGCTTTGCCGATACGCATACGAAAATCGGCGCGCTCGCCGGCGGCGGTATGACTGCGAGATTGCCATATATAGTGGGTCCGAGGTGGGCCAAGCAGATCAGCTTTACCAGTGACCCGATCGACGCGGCCACGGCGTTGCGCATTGGCCTCGTCAACGAGGTGGTCGGCCACGATCAACTGATGGAGCGCGCAAGCTCACTCGCGAAGACGATCGCGAGTCGCCGGCCCGATCTCGTCGCGACGGTCAAGCGTGTGATCGATCAGGGTGCGCTAACTTCACTGGAAGAGGCTTTGCGAATCGAGAAGGCTGCAATGGCGCAAGGAAAGAAGAATGGCGGCATGGCGTGGCAGGTGGGGAAATAAGCGGCTGCCCAACCAAAGCGCTTAACTCAAGGGACGTATGTACCCGCATGGCAAATCTCTACGATCTTCCAGACGATATTCAGGTGACAGCCGCCGGCGGCCTGCGCATCATCACGCTCAATCGGCCAGACGATCTGAACGCGTCGACCACGGAGATGCTGTTCAGCTATCCCAAGCTTTTTGCTGCGCTAGCCTCGGACCCCGACGCGCGTGTCGGCATTCTCACCGGTGCGGGACGAGCGTTCAGTGCTGGCGGAAACATGAATCACTTTGTCAAGACGCTCGACGACCCCGAGTTCGCCGCGCACGTCCAGGAGAACGCGCGTCGAACGATACACGGCTTCATCGACGTGCCGATTCCGCTGATCGCCGCGGTCAACGGGCCGGCCGTCGGCTGGGGCGCGACAATGGCGACCTTGTGCGACATCGTTCTGATGTCGGAGAAGTCGTTTCTCGCGGAACCGCATATCAACATCGGTCTGGTCGTCGGTGATGGGATCTCCGTGGCGTGGCCGCTCTACACCAGTCTGCTGCGAGCGAAAGAACTGATCTTCACCGGCGACCGCATCACACCGCAGCAGGCGGTCGAGTTCGGTCTTGCCAATCGCGTCGTCGAGCCCGAAAAGCTGATGGACGAGGCCTTGGCGCTTGCTGAAAAACTGCTCAAGCAACCGCGCAATGCGCTGCGCGAAACCAAGAAGCTGATGAACCTGCATCTTCATCGCAGCGCGGCGCAGATGCTCGACACGACGCTTGCGCGGCAGTTGGCGGCGACGCTCAGCAACGAGCATCATCAGATCGCGTCGGCTTTCATCGCTCAGCAGAAACGCAAGCAAGGCTAATTCCGCTCGCCGAGTCTCGTGTTCATCCGTCCGCTCATTTCGTGGAGTACCAATGCGCTCATCACTATTCGACCTCACCGACAAGGTCGCGATCGTCACCGGATCGAGTCGCGGCATCGGTTACGCCAGCGCCCTCGGCATGGCGGAGCACGGCGCGAAAGTCGTCATTTCCGGCCGGAACGCCGACGCCTGCGAAACTGCCGCGCAAACCATCAATGACAAGATCGGCAGCCGCGTGGCCATGCCGTTCGCGTGCAATATCGGCCGTAAAGCCGAACTGCAAGGACTAGTGGCCACGGCGAACGGCGAGTGGGGCCGAGTCGATATCGTGATGGCCAATGCGGCGATTCATCCTTGGATCGGATCCACCCTGGATCTGCAAGACGAAACGTTCAACAAGTTCATGCAGGTCAACGTTCAGAGCAATATCTGGCTCGCGCAATTGACCGTGCCTGGCATGATCGAGCGTGGCTATGGGCGCTTCATTTCGGTGGCATCGGTGGTCGGACTGTTCGGCGATGCCGCGACGGGAACTTACGGGCTCACCAAAGCCGCCGACATGCAGCTCGTGAGGAACCTCGCGATGGAATTCGCAGCAAAGGGCGTCACCGCCAATTGCATCGCGCCCGGAACGTTCAAGACCGAGATGGCGCGATCGCAATGGGAGGACGAGGCGATGGTCGAATGGTACCGTGGCCGTAATCCATCGCAGCGCTTCGGCGAGGTCGAGGAGATCGCCGGGCTCGCCGTGATGCTCGCTTCGCCTTCGGGCGGTTATATCAACGGCCAGACGATCGCGGTGGATGGCGGCCACACGATTTCGTTTCGCTGACGTGCGGGAGGAAATGGCATCGTGCGCCCCCACACGTTCAGCACGCGAATCACCGATCTGCTCGGTATTCGCCACCCGATTCTTTGCGGCGGTCTCGGGCCGCGCGTATCCGACGCACGGTATGTCGCGGCGGTGGTCAACGCAGGCGGCATGGGCTTCATTGTCGGCGCGGGCTTTCCCGATTCCGACGAATTCCGCAATGAGTTGCGCACCTGCCGTGAGCTCACCGGTGCCAGGAACTTCGGCGTCAATCTGTACATATCGCGGCAAGCGGGTGGCGTGGAGCGGGTCAAGCAACAGATCCGCATTCTGATCGAAGAGAAGGTTGCCTGCGTGGAGACGGCCGGTGCGAGCCCGGAAGCGGTCGTGCCGCTGCTCAAGGAGGCGGGCATCAAGGTTTTGCACAAGGTGCCCGCCGTGCGCTATGCACGTACGGCGGCGCGGATGGGCGTCGACGGCGTGATCGTCGTCGGTAATGAATGCGGCGGCCATCCAGGCGTCTACCAGATCGGCAGCATCGTGCAGGCCGCGCAGGCGCCGCGGGAAATCGGCTTGCCGGTCGTGATCGGCGGCGGCATCGGCACCGGGCGGCAGCTTGCAGGGGTGCTCGCGATGGGCGCCGACGCGGTCCTGATGGGTACTCGCATGATGGTCGCCGAGGAGCTATGGATTCATCCCGAGGTCAAAGCGAAGGTCGTGGCGGGCGACGGCAGCGAAAGCGTCGTGGTCAAGTCTGCGATTCGCGATCACCACCGCGTGCTGCGCAACGAGAGCGCCGAGGCGGTCATGGAACTGGATCGTGCGCAGGTGAGCGAGTTCGAGCGGTTCCGTCCGCACGTGATGGGCGCGCTCGCGCACGAGGCTTACGTGACTGGCGACACACGCAAAGGCATGATCGACTACGGGCACGCCGCGGTCTTTGCTGACGCGGTCCGCAAGGTCGAGGCAATTTTCGATGAGATCATCGACGACGCGGTGGCGGCGTCGAGCCGGTTGAACAGACTGATGACCTAGACGACCAGCGCGGCGACGATAGAGCGAGTAGCAGCGCGTCACGAGGCTCAGGCGGTTGCGACCCCCAGGCTACAATCTGACGCGAAGTGGTTCCAATACCGGCGAACCATACGCATCATCTATCGACAAGTCATGAGCGCAGAGAAAAGGTCGCGAGCCGCGCGTAAGGGGGAGGCTTTACCACGCGCAAAACGGGGTCGCCCATTCAAGGCCGATGCAGAGAGGCGCCAGGACGAACTGCTCGACCATACGCTGGAACAGTTCATGGCCGTCGGCTATCGAGCCGCGACGATGGACGGCATTGCGGCATCGTTTGGCGCGAGCAAGTCTACGATCTACCGGCGCTATGGAAGCAAGGCGGGCCTGCTGCGCGCGGCGATGGAGCGCGGCGTTCCGCTGCTGCTCGATCCGCTCACCAACGTGTCCACCGACGCACGTCGTTCGCCGCGCTCCGTGCTGCGCGACTATGGGGAAATCATCCAGTCCTACCATGCGGACCCGAGCATACGCGCGATGTGGAGGGCGGTAAGCGAGGCGCGAGAAGAACTGAACGAGATGCTCGAAGACGTCGTCGATCAGCAAGACAGGGCGTTGGCTCCGATCGCTGAGTATCTCACTGCGTTGGCACTCAACGGAAAGATCGTGGTCTCCGATCCGCGCGCGGCGGCCGCGTGCTTTGGCGCGCTGACGAGCGGCGGCCTCGCCAGCTTCCTTGGCGAGCCGCTTCGCGATAAAGAGCGGCATGCCGCGCTAGAGCTCGCACTTACGCTGTTCCTCGACGGCATACTGCCGCGCGCAATGGATCGGAAGTAGTCGCGATTTCCGTTACGGCATTAGCCAAACAGTTTGCGCAAGGTGCCGCCCATCGGAACGGGGAGCGTTGCGCCATCGTCGTATGGCCAGCGCAACATGCCGAGGGCGGCCGCGGCGCCTCCATCCACATGCAGCACCTGACCCGTGACCGATTTCGCAAGGTCAGACGCGAGGAACAATACGGCATTCGCCAGATCGTCCGCACTCGGAGGAGCTTGCAACGGGATGTACATCTCGAAGGCCTTCGCCCACCACTCGGGCGGGGCATCGGCGTTGAGCGAGCGCCAGGGTTCGGGAATAGCGGCGGCGTTGCCCGCGCTGGGCGTCGTGTCGGGCGCAATCAGGTTCACGCGGATTCCGAGCGGACCGAGCTCCCAGGCCATTGCCTTCGAGAAGTGGGTCGTTGCGGCCTTCGCGCCAGCGTAGACTGCGAAGCCGCCGGCACTGCGATGCGCTTCGATGGTCGTAAAGTTCACGATCGAGCCGCCACGGCCGCTGCGCTGTAGCAGCGGTACTGCGTGACGCATGGATTCAATCACGTAGCCGAAGTTGCGCTGAATGTCGTCCGCACAATCGCGTTGCGTACGTTCGATGAAGGGCTGCATACGAGTGCCGCCAACCACGTTCACGAGCAGATCGATCGCATCGAAGAAGCCGGCAGTCGCGTCATAGAACTGCGCGAGCTGCTCTGGCTGTGTGGCATCCGCGTGCATGCCGAACACGCGGCGGCCGAGCGCTCGCAATTGCGCCGATGTGTCCGCAATGCCTTCGTCATCGATGTCGCACAAAGCGATATCGACGCCGGCCTCGCCTAGTGCCAGGGCGACCGCCCTTCCAATTCCTGCGGCGCCGCCAATCAACACCGCTCTGCGACCTTCAAGTTCGCCTCTGCGATCCAGAATACCCATTCGCCTTGTCCTTTCGTTTAGTGATGTGCGCGACCGAAGCGTGTCGCGATCTCATGTATTGAATAATGGTACTGGCGGTGCTATTGTTGATCAAGAACATCAAGACAATCAGCGGAACACGCGATAGCGGGTTTCGGTAAAGACTCCGATGCGACCGCGTCGATCAATGGAGGAACCCGAGTGACCGACATCGAAAAGCTCGTTGCAATCGAGGAGATCAAGCAACTCAAAGCGCGTTATTTCCGTTGCATCGACACAAAGAACTGGGACGGATTCAAATCCGTGTTCGCGTCTGATGCCCGGTTCGATATCAGCGATGACGTGCCCGGATGCATTCTCGTCGGCAGGGAAAAAATCGAACAGGCAGTCAGTGTTCCTCTTGCGGAATGCGTGAGTGTTCATCACGGCCATTGTCCGGAAATCGAGATCACTTCGGGCACGACGGCGAGCGGCATCTGGGCGATGGAAGACATGTTGCGCTGGGAAGCGGACTCGGCATATCCGAATCGCACGCTCCACGGCTACGGCCACTATGTCGAGACCTACGAGAAGATCGACGGCCAGTGGCATATCAAGAGCATGAAGCTGCAGCGACTGCGCGTCGATGTCGGAGCGCCGGCATGAACGCGCAGGACGTGTTGGATGCGGATTCGACAATTCGCTTCGACGGCCGCGTTGCGATCGTGACTGGCGCGGGAAGCGGATTGGGCCGCGACTATGCGAAGGCGTTGGCGGCGCGTGGGGCCGCCGTCGTCGTGAACGATCTGGGAACCGATCCGCGCGGCAATGTGCTGTCGGACATCGGTGCCCGGAGCGCGGCTCTGGGTGTCGTCGAAGAAATCGGAACCGCAGGTGGCAAAGCGATCGCCTGCCATGAAAGTTGCGCGACGAGAGCCGGTGGAACTGCAATCGTGGACGCCGCGCTGAACGCATTCGGCAGGGTCGATGTCCTCATTCACAACGCCGGATTTCTACGCAACGCGCCATTTGAGGAACTCACTGACGAGCAGATTCGCTCGATCATGGATGTTCACCTGATGGCCGCATTTTATGTGGGCCAGCCAGCGTGGCGCGCGATGCAGGCCGCGAAATATGGGCGAATCGTCCTCACCAGTTCCGCATCCGCGATGTTTGGTTCCGTGTGGCAAGCCAACTACGGTGCCGCAAAAGCGGGTTTGGTGGGGCTGATGAACAGTATCGGCGCGGAAGGCGAGAAATACGGCATTCAGGTCAACGCGTTGCTCCCGTGCGGCGCCAGCCGGCTCGGTCAGGGCAGCGACGAATGGCCTGCCGATTTCCATGACGGTATGCCGGAAGATTTCGCACTGGTCGCGCCGGGCATCCGCAACGAATTCGTCGTGCCGATGGCGATATGGCTGGCAAGTGAACGGTGCAAGGCCAATCGCGCGCTCTACACGGCAACGGGCGGGCGGTTCGCACGCGTTTTCGTCGGCGAGGCCGATGGGTGGTTGAGCCAGCACGGCCGTCCTCCTACGCCGGAAGACATCGAGCGACATCTGGCCGAAATCGATGACACGACGCACTTCGACCAGCCGCAAAGCGTTTGGGGAGAGTTCGAATCGATCATCAGCGGCTATCGCGCCGAGGCAAAGCGGCGGCTGGAGCCGACAGGCCTTTGACCAACGAGAGGGAGCAACGAGACATGGAGAAACGATCGTGACACGCAGAATCGGCATCATCGGCGCCAACTGGAGCCTGAAAGTGCATGGCAGCGCCTGGCGGCTATTGCCGGATGTGGAGGTGGCGGCAGTCTGTACCGCGCACCGCGAGACCGCCGAAGCAGCGGCGAAAGCCTTCGGCGTGCCGCGCGCCTATTGGGACGTGGCGGATCTCGTCGCCGATCCCACTCTCGACATCATCGATGTCGGCAGCCGGCCTTCGTATCGCTATGACATGGTGATGGCCGCGCTCAACGCGGGCAAGCACGTCTATGACGCGCTGCCGTTCGCGGTCGATACGGAACATGCGCTCGCGCAGAGCGAACTGACCGCGAAAAAAGGGCTGGTCGGTGTGGTCGACGCGCAGTTCCGCTGGGTGCCCGCGGCGATGCACATGCTGAAGCTTGTTTCAGAGGGCTTCCTTGGCGAGCCACTCGGTTTCAATTTTCAGCTCCTTCAGCCATTGCGTAACCACGATGGTTTCATTTATCCCCATGCCTCCTATCCTGGCGGCGGCGTGTCGCCGTACAAGTGGTTAGCCGACTCCACAAGCGGCGGCAGCGCATGGCGCAATTTCGGCAGCCACATGGTCCTGTTTCTGATGCCATTGCTCGGCCGGGTGAAGGCGGCGACCGGGTCGGACACGACGGGCATCAAGCAATGGCGTTTGCCGGACGGTAGCACGTACGCGCCAGACACCGCCGATCTCGGCTGCGGCGTGTTGCGCATGGAAAACGGCGCGTTGGGCACGATCCAGACAAGCTGGGCCGTCGCCGACGGCCCTGGCATTCGTGCCGAATTGTGGGGAACGAAAGGACGTCTGCTCTACGTCGATCCTACGTTCGGCGATGGCATTTCATCGCGTCTTTATGCGGGCAAGCCGGAGCCGTTCGAGTTCGGCACGGCCGCAGGCGAATGGCTCGAAACCCCGGAGCACTATTTCGCCGTGCCGGGAACGGGGTTCTCGAAACAGAATGCTCCGTCGTACATGGTGTCGATGGGCTGGATGTTTCACGACATGCTCGAAGCCATCAAGCACGAGCGCACACCATCGCCGAGCTTCGAAGAGGCTGCCCACGCGCACCGGGTGGTGGAGGCGGTGATCGAGTCCGGCCGCAGCGGACGATGGATCGAGATCGGCGATCGTTGAAGCGGCCAGCGTGGCCCCTCACTACTCGAGCCACGTCCTGATGCCCGCGATGTACTCGGCAATCTGCCCGCGAGCCTGGTTCCTGTCGCGGGCGATGATTGCCCGCGCGATCTCATGCGCATCGGCCAGTTGCAGGACGATGCCGCGGGCCATCCCTGATCGCGCCGTGTTGGCGATACACGCGAACCCGACGTTTGGTTCGCTTGGGGAGAGGTTGCCGAGCGAGGGTGGATTAACCAGGCATGGAACTATCGGTTCTGAGGGCGGGTGCGGACTGCTAAAAAGGAGCCCGGAAACGACAAGCGCTTCCGGGCGCCTCACAATCGATGCATTCGTGCGGACTTTGAAGTGAGGTGGACGGGCGGCGGCTCGCACGCCCGCCGCCCACGCTTCTTCTTTCTCTTACTTCACGTACTTGCGGAACTCCGGCTTGCGCTTTTCGCGGAATGCATTGCCGCCTTCCTTCGATTCATCCGTGTCGTAGTACATCGCGAGCGCTTGCATTGCGAACGCACCGATACCGCGGATATTCTCGGTGTCGATATTGAACGAACGCTTCGCCAGCGCAATAGCGGTGGGACTCATCTGCAGAATCTCGTCACACATCTTCTTCGTTTCGGCGTCGAGCTGTTCGGGCGGCACGACGGCATTGATGAGACCCCAGTCGAGCGCCTGTTTCGCGCTGTATTTGCGGCACAGATACCAGATTTCCCGCGCGCGCTTCTCGCCGACGATGCGCGCGAGGTAGGCGGTACCGAAACCGGGATCGACCGACCCGACCTTCGGTCCGACCTGGCCGAACACCGCGGTCTCGGAAGCGATGGCGAGATCGCAGATCGTCACGAGCACGTTGCCGCCGCCGATTGCGTAGCCGTTCACCCGGGCAATCACGGGCTTCGGAATGTCGCGGATGATGCTTTGCAGTTCCTCGATCGGCAGACCGACGGTGCCGCGCCCGTTGTAGCCGTCGCCGGACTGGTCGCCGCCCGTACAGAATGCCTTGTCGCCGGCACCCGTGAGCACGACGACGCCGATATCCTTGTTCCATCCCGCGAGGCCGAAAGCCTTGATGAGCTCTTCGACGGTGTTGGCGCTGAATGCGTTGTAGACCTTCGGGCGATTGATGGTGATCGTCGCGATCCCATCCGCCTCGTGATAGCTGATGTCCTTGAATTCCATGTCGTAGTCCAATGTTGTTGGTTGTTTGCGGCAGCGGTGCCTTTTAGCCGGCCATCGTCAAACCGCCAGACACGCTGATGACCTGGCCGCTGATGAAGGCGGCGTCGTCACTCGCGAGGAAGGCAACCACGCCCGGGATGTCGCTCGGGTCGCCCATGCGGCCGAACGGTACGGCCTTCACGAGGGCCGCCTTGATGCGCTCGCCTTTCTCGCCTTGCGCGAGGTTGTCGAGAAGAGGGGTCGCGGTGGGACCCGGGCAAACGACGTTGACGGGAATCATCTGGCGAGCCATTTCGCGCGCCATCGTCTTCGTGAATGCGATCAGGCCGCCCTTGCAGAAGGAGTACACCGCTTCCATCGAGGAGCCCACGCGCCCCGCATCCGACGAGATATTGACGACACGGCCGCGGCCGCGCTCGGACATCCGTCGCAGCACGGCATGGTGCATGTTCAGCGGTCCGTACAGGTTGATCGCAACCACCTTGTCCCAAAACGGCTTCTCGGTTTGCAGGAAAAATGCGCCCATGTCCCAGCCGGCGTTGTTCACGAGAACCTCGATCGGTCCCAGTTCTTCTTCGACTCTCGCCACCGCGGCATGCACGCCTTCGTGGTCCGTGATGTCGACGCGGTACGCGCGCGCCTTGCCGCCCGCTGCTTCGATCTCCGCCGCAACACGCGCCGCGCCCTCTTCGTTCAGATCGAACAGCGCGACGGTCGAGCCTTCCTCGCCGAATCGCTTGCTGATGGCTGTTCCGATCCCGCCCGCGGCGCCGGTGACGATGACGACCTTTTCCTTGAGCCCCTTCATTGATTCCCTCCGTGATTTGCGAGGCGCTTTCGCGCCAGTTAATCCTTGCTCAGCGCTTCGGAAACTTCGTCGGCTTTTCCCGTGGCCCGGGCGAGCAGCGAGCTGGCCTCGTCTTCGCTGTAACCCGCTTCGATCAGAACCTGGATGCTGTGCTCGCCGAGATTCGGCGGCAGATAGCGAACGTTGCCGGGCGACTCGGAGAAGTGCACCGGTATCGAGGTCATTACCATGTCGCCTTCGGTTGGGTGCTCGAAACGCTGGAAGAAGCCGGTCTCCTTGATGTACGCGTCGTGCATCAGGTCTTTCAGGTCGCGTACCGGGCCGTGCGGCACGTCGGCGGAGGCGAAGATCGCGTTCCATTCCGCGGTCGTCTTGTTGCGGATCGCGTCGCCGACGATGCGGTACAGCTCGTTGATGTTGCGCATGCGCTCGGTCATGTGACAGAAGCGCGGGTCCTCGAGCAGATGCGCGGCATCGATTGCGCACAGTACGCGGCGCCATTGCTCGTTGTTCACGGCGAGCAGGCAGATATGCCCGTCTTTTGTCGCGTAGGGTCGGCGGTGCGGCGAGAACATGCGCGGATAGCCGAGACCGGTTCCGTCATTGGAGCCCAGCGCACCTTCCCAAAGATGCTCGAACAGATTGAATTGCAGCATCGTTTCGAACATCGGCACATGCACGAGTTGGCCGACACCGGTCCGCTCGCGGTGATAGAGCGCCATGCCGATCGACGACGCCAGCACGTAACCGCAGAACTTGTCGACGATCACGGTGGGGAAGTAGCGCGGCGAGCCGTCCGTGTCGCGGTTCATCGAGGCGATGCCGCTCTCGCCCTGGATCACGTCATCGAAAGCGGGGCGGTCCTTGTAGGGACCGTCGATTCGATAGCCCGCGCCCGACGCATAGACGATGCGCGGATTGCGCGCCCGCACCGTCTCATAGTCGATGCCGAGGCGCTCGGCCGCGCTCGGGCGCATGCTGTGCACGATCACGTCGGCGGTCTCGACGAGCTTGAGCAGCGCTTCGCGGCATTCGGCCAGCTTGAGGTTCAGGATCACGCTCCGCTTGTTGCGGTTCATGATCGTATAGAACACGGCCATGTCGGGATTGCGGCCGGGACCGTTCTTGCGGTTCTGGTCGCCTTCGGGCGGTTCGATCTTGATGACGTCCGCGCCCATGTCGCCGAGCAACTGCGTGGCGACCGGACCGAGCACGTTGATGGTCAGATCGATCACGCGGACACCGGCTAGCGGGCCGGTCGCCTGTTCGAGAGGTTGTTGTGGATTTTCCATGCTCAGGCCTTGTACTCCTTGCCCTTAACGAGCCTGAGCGGCGTGTACACCATCACTTCCGTGCCGTCCTGCTTGACCACGCGGTTGCGGGTGCGCACGAGCCCGAGGCCGGGACGCCCCTTGCTAGGCCGGCATTCGATCACTTCGCATTCGACATGGATCGTGTCGCCCACGTAGGTCGGGCCTTTGATGTCGAGCTCCATGTTCAGGAACGCAAAGCCGACGCCCTGCATGGTGGCCTGCGTGAGTAGCCCTTCCATGAGCGTAAACACCAGCGCTCCCGGCGCGACACGGCCCTTGATGGCGGATTGCTCGCGCAAGAACTCGGTGTTGGTGAACAGGACTTCCAGCATGCCGGTCACCGAAACAAAGTTCACGACATCCGTTTCCGTCACCGTCCGGCCTACGGTCTTGAACTTGCGTCCAACGGGCAGATCCTCCCAGTGAATCCCCAGACCAACCGTTTCGATTTCTACCATTGCCTGTCCTCTGTTGTTGTCGCTCGATTGTTAGATCAGCTGTCGTCGTCAGTTCTTCTTGATGCGGCCGAGCACGTTGTCCGCGACGATGTTGCGCTGAATCTGGTTGGTGCCCTCGATGATCTGCACTACCTTCGCGTCGCGGAAATATCGATTGATCGGGTACTCGTTGGAGATGCCCGCGGCGCCGAAAAGCTGTACGGCGTCGGTCGCGACCTTCATCGCGACATCCGATGCGAACATCTTCGCCATCGCCGCCATGGGGGCGAGTTCACGGCCTCTGACGCCCGCGTCGACGAGCGACGCCGTGCGATAGACGAGTTGGCGCGCAGCCTCGGTCTGGGTGACCATGTCAGCGATCATCCAGCGCACGCCCTGAAAGTTGCTGATGCTCTGACCGAATGCAACGCGGTCCTGAATGAATTTGACGGTGTGATCGATCGCGCCCTGCGCGATGCCTACCGCGCGCGCGGCCACGATGGGGCGGCTGGTGTTGAGCGTCTCCATTGCCACTTTGAACCCCTGGCCGCCTTCGGGGCCGAGACGATCTTCCGTGCGGATGAAAGCGTCGTCGAAATAGAGAGGGCACGACGGGACGCCGCGCGCGCCCATCTTGTCTTCTTCATTGCCGATCGTCAGACCCGGCGTGTTGCGATCGACGATGAATAGATTGATGCCGAGCGGCTGTCCTTCTTCATCGAGCGTCCTGGCGGCGACCAGAATGAAGTCGGCGATATGCGAATTCGTGCACCAGATCTTCGAGCCGTTGAGCACATATCCGCCGTTCTTGCGGCGTGCCGTGGTGCGAATGCCCGAGACGTCGGAGCCGCTTTGCGCTTCGGTAATCGACAGCGCACCGCGCAAGTCACCGGAGGCGAGTCCAGGCAGAAGGCGAGCCTTCTGCTCGTCGGTGCCGCCTTCAAGAATGGCTCCGAACGGTGTCCATTGCACGACCAGCAGATAGCCCGTGTTGTAGCAAACCCGCCCGAATTCCTCGACGGCGATACAGGCCGACATCAAACTGCCGGCGCCGCCATACGCTTCGGGAAACGGCAGCGTGAAGAGGCCCAGTTCCTTGAGCAGAGCGTACATGTCGTGCGGATACTCGGCCGTACGGTCGATCTCGTCGGCGCGTGTCACCACGCGCTCCCTTGCGACGCGGCGGATGAGGTCGCGGATCTGAACCTGGTCGTCTGTTAGTTCGTATGTCACTTCGAGCTCTCTTGCTAGCGGTTTTTCTGGGGCGGCCCCGGATTCGTCACCGGAGAGGGGACACGTCGCCCCCGCCGACCTCTTCCGAATCTCGCCCGGTATCTTCACGTAATTGAACAATGTTCGATAAATTAAACGAATCGCTTGCCGGTCGTCAAGCGCTGAAACCTGCGGCCGCGGGTTTCTCCGAGGTGCGCCAGCAATTCGGTCGGGATGTAGTGGCAGCCTTGCGCGGCGGGGCGTGGCAGGGGTTTCCCGGCGTTGACAGCATCCTTCCAATGCGTTTAAGATTTGGAACAGTGTTCGGTTATGTGTTCCATTTTGACCCGACAGAGTGGCTCGATTCGGCGCGAGCCCATGGCAAAACGATTTGGAGGAGCGGGGAATGGACTCTCTTTGTCCTGAAGTCGATTATCAGAAGTTTCTGGCCGAGGGCCGCTTGATGATCCAGCGTAGCCGCAGCAGCGGTCGCTATGTGTTCTACCCGCGCGTAGCTGAGCCGGTTACCGGGATGCGCGACCTCGAGTGGGTCGAAGCCTGCGGGAAAGGCACGGTTTATTCCACCACCGTGGTGCGCCAGAAATCGCCCACGCCAAGCTACAACGTCGCCGTGATCGATCTGGAAGAAGGTGTGCGCATGCTCAGCTGTGTAGAGGGCATCGAGCCAGAGGCCGTGCGCATTGGTATGCCCGTGCAGGCGAAGATCGTGTACCGGGGAGATGCGGCACTGCTTGTGTTCGAACCAGCCTGACGCCCGCTAACCGCAACCGGCCGTCAAGAGCCGGTCGCACCGATGAAAGGTAGATCGATGGAATTCAACTTGCGCGGGCGTACCGCACTGGTGGCAGGCGCCACCTATGGCATTGGGGAAGCACCTGGCTTGTCGTCGCTGGATCTTGCTGCGCGTGCCTCCGTTGACGCGCTGGCTCAGGTAGGGCTGAGGCCTGGCGATGTCGACGGGCTTTTCGTGTGTACGCCGGACGACATGCTCTCGGGCCTCACGTTTGCCGAATACCTCGGTATTAACCCGAGGTTCACCGACAACAATCGAAGCGGCGGCTCGGCGTTCGAAATTTACGCGCACACCGCGGCCATGGCGTTGTGTACGGGACAGATCGACGTTGCGTTGATCGCATATGGAAGCAATCAGCGCAGCGCGGCCGGCAAGCTGGTGCAATCGTCGCGCCCCTCGCCGTGGGAGAGCCCGTACAAGCCGATGAATCCGGTTTCGTCGTATGCGCTTGCGGCGGCGCGGCATATGCACCAGTACGGCACGAAGCGCGAGCATCTCGCCGAAGTGGCGGTAGCCGCGCGCAAGTGGGCGCAGCTCAATCCGGAAGCGTACATGCGTACGCCGTTGTCGATCGAAGATGTGATGGGCGCACGCCTCGTGTCCGACCCGCTTTCCGTGCGTGATTGCTGCCTCGTGACCGATGGCGCGGCGGCGGTCGTCATGGTGCGCGCCGATCGGGCGCGCGATCTGACCGACAAGCCGGTTTATCTGCTCGGTGCGGCTTCGGCCACCTCGCACCGCGAAATCGCGAACATGCCGGACCTCACGGTGACCGCCGCAGCGGAATCAGGCCGGCGTGCGTATGAGATGGCGGGTGTGAAAGCAGGCGATATCGACGTCGCGATGCTCTACGACGCTTTCACGATCAACACCATTCTGTTTCTCGAAGACCTCGGCTTTTGCGCTAAAGGCGAAGGCGGCCACTTCGTCGCGGCCGGCGGCATCGCGCCGGGCGGCCGGCTCGCGGTGAACACCAACGGCGGCGGTCTGTCCTGCGTTCACCCTGGCATGTATGGGCTCTTTCTGATGGAAGAATCGATGCGGCAATTGACGGGCCGCGCCGGCGAGCGCCAGATCCCCGGCGCGAAGCTGGCGATCGCGCACGGCAACGGCGGCGTGCTGTCGAGCCAGGCCACGGTGATTCTCGGAACACAGGAAACGCTGTAAGACACGCCGCCCGCCAGGGTCACTGTCAACAGCTTTGCATGGGATCGGAGTAAGTTCTTTGCATGGGATCGGAGTAGGCGCTAAAGCGCCAACTCCGATCGACAGGAGACGGACAGATGAGCGAAGAGACCGGCAACGATGCAGCAGAGATCGTACAGGTCCGGCAAGACGGTGCGATCGCGATCGTCACATTGAACTATCCGCAACGGCGCAACGCGTTTTCGTTGAAGATGCGCGAGACCTTGTACGCGCAGCTTTATCGCCTGATGCATCACGAGGAAACTTGCCGTGCGATCGTATTGACCGGCGCGGGCAATACGTTTTGCGCAGGCGGAGACATTTCGGAGATGCAGGCGCGCAAGGTACTCGAATACCGCCAGCGCAATGAACTGCCGCTCGATATTTTCAGACTGATGGTCGAAGGACCGAAAGCGGTTGTCGCCGCCGTCGAGGGGTTTGCGTTCGGCGCCGGCCTCTCGCTCGCCGCCGCTTGCGACTACGTCGTCACGTCGTCGGCCGCGCGATATGCGAGCGCGTTCGTCAAGGTGGGGCTGCTGCCGGATACCGGGCTCTATTGGTCGCTGTCGCAGCGCGTGGGCGGCGGTCTTGCACGCGAACTGATGCTGAGTGCGCGCGAGTTCGATGGCGTCGAAGCAGGCGAGAGCGGTTTTGCGAATCAGATCGTAGAGCCCGGCGAAGCGCTGAACGCCGCATTGAAGGTGGCGCAACAGTACGCGGAACTGCCGTCGGTGGCCACCGCGCACCTGAAGGCCGCGCTCGCGACGGGCATCCGCACGCTCGACGATGCGATCGAAGCCGAAGTCAACCTGCAGCCCATCCTGCGCCGCAGCCGCGAACACCAGGAGGCGGTGAGCGCCTTCATGGAAAAGCGCAAGCCGGTATTCGTGGCCGACTGAGGGAAGGCGATATGAGCGAAAAACAAACGGCAGAAAACGAAGTGACGTCGCTGATCGAGGTGACCCGCGAGGGACCGGTCGCGATCGTGACGCTGAACAATCCCAGGCGCCGCAACGCGATGGGACGCCAGATGCGCCAGTTGCTGCGCGACACCATGCATCGGCTGATGGTCGACGATCCGGATTCGCACGCAATCGTCCTCACGGGCGCGGGCGAGCACTTTTGCGCGGGCGCGGACATCTCCGAGATGACGAAGCGCACGATCCTGCAAAGCCGCGAGATTCTGGCGGAGTCGTGCGTCGTGGTGCGGGAAATGCAGGCTGGACCGAAGCCGGTCGTGGCGGCGGTGGAAGGCGTGGCGTTCGGCGCCGGTCTGTCGCTCGCGGTGGCGACCGACTACGTCGTCGCGGCTTCGACTGCGCGGTTTTGCGCGGCGTTTCTGCGCGTCGGGCTGATTCCGGATACCGGCATTCTGTGGACGCTGCCGAAACGCATCGGCATGGCTCGCGCGCGAGAGATGCTCTCGCTCGCCACCGAGATCGACGGAGACAAGGCCGTAAAGATCCACCTTGCGAACGAAGTCGTCGAGCCGGGTACTGCGCGCGCGAAGGCAATCGAAGTGGCGCGCGGCCTCGCCGAACTGCCGCCGCTCGGCGTGGCGCTGCTCAAGGACGCGCTGACCAACGCCGCGACGACCATGGAAGGCGCGCTGAGAGCCGAGATCGACTTTCAGCCCATCCTGCGTCAGTCGAAAGACCATCGGGCTGCTTGCAAGGCGTTTATGGAAAAGACCACACCGGTCTTCACGGGCGAGTGAGCGCGGGGAGCGATGCGATGACTATCGAGCAGAAAGAAAAGGCTGCGGACGAGATCGTGCAGCTACGCCGCGAAGGCGACGTGACTATCGTCACGATGAACTATCCCGAGCGCCGCAACGCGTTCTCCATGAAGATGCGTCTCGCGCTGACCGAAGTGTTCCAGCGGCTGATGCACGACGACCCGGATACCCGCGCGATCGTGCTGACGGGCGCGGGCGGCCACTTTTGCGCGGGCGGCGACCTGTCCGAAATGCACGCGGCCACGCCACCGCTGCTGGCGCTTCGTGAGCGCATCGCAGTGGGCGTGCGTCTTTTCAAGCTGATCTATACGGGCACGAAACCCGTCGTTGCGGCGGTAGAGGGCACGTGCTACGGGGCGGGGGTGTCACTGGCTGCCGCATGCGATGTCGTGGTAAGCGCCGATACAGCGAAATATTCGTGTGCCTTTAGCAAGGTTGGACTGTTGCCCGATACCGGCATTCTGTGGACGCTGCCGCAAAAGATCGGCGGCGGCAAGGCGCGTGAGCTGATGCTCAGGGGCAATGTGATCGACGCCGCCGAGGCGCGCCGCCTAGGCCTCGTCAGCGAGGTGGCCGCAAGCGGCGGCGTGCTCGATGCGGCAATCGGGACCGCGGCGCGCTTCGCGAGTTATCCGCCAGTGACGCTGGCGCTCCTGAAGGCGAGCCTTGTCAACGCGGGCAATTCGATCGAAGACGCATGCCGCCTCGAAACCGACCTCAATCCGCTGACCCGTCAAACGAGCGACCACACGGAGGCGGTAAAGGCCTTCATGGAAAAACGCAAGCCGGTTTTCACGGGCGCCTGACGCTGCCATTCTCCGTTGCTGTCTCTACTGGAAGTTCAACGCATATGTTTACGCCCGACCTGCTGAAGAACAAACGAATTCTCATCACCGGAGGCGGCACTGGCCTTGGCAAGAGTATCGGCCGACGCTACCTCGAACTGGGCGCCGAACTCGTCATCTGTGGTCGCCGCAAGGAAGTGCTGGACGCGACGGCCGACGAGTTTCGCGGCGTGGTGCCCGGCGCCCGTGTCACGACGGTGCAGGCGGACGTGCGCAGCGCGGAGTCCGTCGAGTCGATGATGGACACGATCTGGCGGGACGGTCCGCTCGACGTGTTGCTGAACAACGCGGCGGCCAACTTCATCGCGCGCACGGAAAGCCTGTCGGCGCGGGCAGTGGATGCGGTGCTCGACATCGTGCTGCACGGCAGCTTCTATTGCACGATCGCGGCGGGCAAGCGCTGGATCGACGCGGGTCACCCGGGCAACGTGATCAGCACGGTATCGACGCCCACGATGACGGGCTCGGCCTTTACCGTGCCGTCCGCCGCGGCGAAGGCGGGTGTTCTGGCGATGACCCGCAGCCTCGCGGTCGAGTGGGGCCCGAAGGGAATTCGTCTGAACGCGGTGGCGCCCGGACTTTTCCCGACGCCGGGCGCATGGGAGCAGTTGTACCCGCCGGGCTCGCAGGTCGAGCCGCAGGAGCGCTCGGTGCCGCTGCGGCGCTTCGGCGATCATACGGAACTTGCCGATCTGTACGCTTATCTAGCGTCGGATGGCTCCGGCTACATCACCGGCGACATGATCGTGATCGACGGCGGCCGCTGGATGCAGGGTGTGGGCGGTCCGACCTTCCGCGCCATGCAGGACTGGACCGACGAGCAATGGGACGCGATGCGCGCCCACGCTCGCAAGGGGTGAACGATGGGGCCGCTTGCAGGAGTTCGAATCGTCGAGCTGGCGGGCATCGGGCCGGGGCCCATGGCGGCGATGCTGCTCGCCGATCTGGGTGCCACGGTGTTGCGCATCGAGCGTCGCCAGCCGGTCAAGCTCGGTATCGAGCGTCCGCTGCGCTACAACCTGTTGCTGCGCAACCGGAAGACGATTGCGCTCGACCTGAAGGACCCGCAGGCCGTCGAGCTCGTGCTCAGTCTGGTGGAGCGCGCCGACGCACTGATAGAAGGTTTCCGGCCGGGCGTGACCGAACGACTCGGGCTGGGCCCGCAGGTCTGCCTCGAACGTAATCCGAAGCTCGCTTACGGACGCATCACCGGGTGGGGCCAGGAAGGTCCGCTCGCGCGGTACGCCGGGCATGACCTGAACTACATCGCGATCACCGGCGTACTCAACGCAATTGGCCGCTGCGACCAGCCACCGTCGATACCGCTGAATCTGATCGGCGACTATGCGGGCGGGTCGCTGTACCTGGCAATGGGACTGCTCTCGGCGATTCTGCATGCGCGCAACGGCGGCGCCGGGCAGGTCGTGGATGCCGCAATCGTCGATGGCACGGCGAACCTCGCCACCACGTTCTTCGGCATGCAGGCCGCCGGCATCTGGCGTGACGGCCGCGGGACGAATGTCACCGACTCGGGATCGCACTTCTACGACGTGTATGAATGCGCGGATGGTAAGTGGATCACGGTCGGCCCTATCGAGGACAAGTTCTATGTCGAACTGCTTCGCCTGCTCGACATCGATCCGCAAACGCTGGGAACGCAGCTCGACGCCAGCAACTGGCCCGCGGCACGCGCGCTGTTCGCGCTCAAGTTCAAGAGCCGCACGCGCGAGCAGTGGTCGACTCTGCTCGAGCATACGGACGCGTGCTTTGCTCCCGTGCTGTCGTGGACCGAGGCACCCGAGCATGCGCATCTGAAGGCGCGCGGCACGTTCATCGAAGTCGACGGCATCGTGCAGCCCGCGCCGGCGCCACGCTTTTCCGCCACCGTGCCCGCGAAGCCGACGCCGCCCGAGGCCCCCGACGCGTCCACGGTCGAGGCCGCGCTGGCCGCATGGCTCGATCCGGGCCGCATCGGCGAGCTGAAAGAAGCGGGAACGCTGGCCTGATCCGCACCGTCAGGCGACCCATCAAGACGAAACGAGACACTCATGGATCTGCGATATACCGACAAAGAGCTGGCGTTCCGCAATGAGGTGAGAGCCTTCTTCAAGGAGGCGCTACCCGCCGACATTCGACGCAAGGCGACCTTGGGGCAGCGTTATTCGGCGGCCGACCTGCGCCGCTGGCAGCGCATTCTGTACGAGCGCGGCTGGGCGACTCCCGCGTGGGACAAGGCGTGGGGCGGGACGGGCTGGAGCGCGGTGCAGCAGTACATCTTCAAGGAAGAGCTGCACATGGCGCCGGCGCCCGAGACGCTGTCGTTCAACGTGAACATGATCGGTCCGGTTTTGATCGCGTTCGGCAGCGAAGAGCAGAAGCGCCATTTCCTTCCTCGCATCGCGAGCCTCGAATACTGGTTCTGCCAGGGGTTTTCCGAGCCCGGCGCCGGTTCGGACCTGGCCGCGCTGCGAACTCAGGCGGTCCGCGACGGCGACCACTACGTAATCAACGGGCAGAAGCTGTGGACTTCGACCGCGCATCACGCCGACTGGATGTTCTGTCTCGTGCGCACCGATTTGAGCGGCAAGAAGCAGCAGGGCATCACGTATCTGCTGATCGACATGAAGACACCTGGCCTGACCGTGCGCCCGATCATCACGATCGACGGCCATCATGAAACCAACGAGGTGTTCTTCGACAACGTGCGCGTGCCGGTTGCGAACCGGATCGGCGAGGAAAACAAGGGCTGGGATTACGCGAAATATCTGCTTGGCAACGAGCGCAGCGGCATCGCGCGCGTGGGCGTTTCGAAGATGCGCGTGCGTCATGCGAAGGATCTTGCGAAGCGCGTGCCCTGCGGCGACGGCGTGCTGTGGGACGACCCGCGTTTTCGCGAACGTGTCGCGGCCGTCGAGGTGGAGCTGAAGGCCCTGGAAATGACGCAGATGCGCGTGATCGCCGAAAGCAGCGCGCAGGACAGCCACGTGCCCGACCCGAAGACTTCGATTCTGAAGATCAAGGGTTCGGAACTGCAGCAACTCGCGGCTGAATTGCTCCTCGAGGTCGCAGGGCCGGACGCCTTACCGCTCGATCTCGACTTCCTGCGCGGGCTTGGCGATCCGGTTCGGGAACCCGAATGGGGGCTCACGATCGCGCCGAATCACTACTTCGCGCGCCACGTCTCGATCGTGGGCGGCTCCAACGAGATTCAGAAGAACATTCTCGCCAAGTCCGTACTCGGACTTTGAGCGACCGGCGAACTGCGGAGAAGCATCAGATATGGACTTTGATTTCACCGATGAGCAACGCATGCTCAAGGACAGCGTCGAGCGGCTCGTCAAGGACGAGTACGGCTTCGAGCAGCGCGCGAAGTATCTCGCTGAGCCTGACGGTTTCAGCCGGGAGCTCTGGGCGCGTTACGCCGACATGGGTCTGCTGGGCCTTTCGTTCGACGAGGAATACGGCGGCAGTAACTGCGGCCCGGTCGAAACGATGATCGTGATGGAGGCGTTGGGCCGTGGGCTCGCAGTCGAACCGTATCTTGCGACGGTCGTGCTGGGCGGCGGCTTCGTGCGCCTCGGCGGCAACGCGGCGCAACGTGCGGCGATTCTGCCGCAGATTGCGCAGGGTGAGCTGCAGATGGCGTTCGCCCACAGCGAGGCGCAGTCGCGCTACGACCTTGCGGACGTTGCGACCACCGCACGGCGCGACGCCGACGGCTGGGTGCTCGACGGCGCCAAGCGCGTGGTGCTGCACGGCGGCAGCGCCGATCTTCTGGTGGTGTCGGCGCGCGTGTCGGGCGGCAGACGCGCGCGCGACGGCATCGGTCTGTTCGTGGTCAGGGGCGACGCGGCGGGCGTGACGCGCCACTCGTATCCGACGCAAGACCGGTTGCGTGCGGCAGACATCGAATTTTCCGGCGTGCGCGTTGTGGAGAGCGACGTGGTGGGCGTGGCGGGCGCCGCGTTGCCGCTGATCGTAACGGTCGTTGCGCACGCCATCGCGGCGGTGAGCGCGGAAGCCGTGGGCGCAATGGCCGCCGCGCACGAAGAAACGGTCGAGTATCTGAAGGTCCGCAAGCAGTTTGGCGTGCCTATCGGATCGTTTCAGGCGCTCCAGCATCGCGCGGTCGACATGCTCGTCATGGTGGAGCAGGCGCGCAGCATGGCGCTGTTCGCGACCATGATGAGCGAGGAGCCGGATGCGGCCGAACGCGATCGCAGTATGTCCGCGGCGAAAGTGCAGATCGGACGCTCGGGCCGTTTCGTCGGTCAGCAAGGCGTGCAACTTCACGGCGGCATCGGGATGACCGAAGAGTGCAAGATCGGCCACTACCTGAGACGCCTGAGCGTGATCGATATCCAGTTCGGTTCGACCGAACATCATCTGACCCAGCTCGCCAATGCCGGCGGGCTGATCGATGCAGCAGCGTGAGCCGCGCGTCCAGCCAAGCAAACGGAATCCATTCATGAGCCGAATTTCCAAACCCGATCAATATCAGGAACTGCGCGACGCGTTGCGTGACCTCTCGAAGGAGTACCCGGACGAGTACTGGCGCCGTATCGATCATGAGCGCGTCTATCCGGAGGCTTTCGTCGACGCACTGACGAAGGCCGGCTGGATGGCTGCGCTGATTCCCCAGGAGTATGGCGGTTCCGGCCTCGGGTTGACCGAGGCGTCCGTGATCATGGAGGAGATCAACCGCAACGGCGGCAACTCCGGGTTCTGCCACGGCCAGATGTACAACATGAATACGCTGCTGCGTAATGGCTCGGAAGCGCAAAAGCGCAAATACCTGCCGAAGATCGCGAGCGGAGAGTTGCGTCTGCAATCGATGGCCGTGACCGAGCCGACCACCGGAACGGACACGACAAAGCTGAAGACCAACGCTGTAAAAAAAGACGGCCGTTACGTGGTCAACGGCCAGAAGGTGTGGATATCACGCGTGCAGCACTCGGACATGATGATCCTGCTCGCGCGCACCACGCCGCTGTCGGACGTGAAGAAGAAGTCGGATGGGCTGTCGTGCTTCCTCGTGGACCTGCATCAGGCGATCGGCAATGGCCTGACCGTGCGACCGATTCCGAACATGGTCAACCACGAGACGAACGAACTGTTCTTCGATAATCTGGAAATCTCTGAAGAGAACCTGATCGGCGAGGAAGGCAAAGGTTTCAAGTACATCCTCGACGGACTCAACGCCGAGCGCGCATTGATCGCCGCCGAGTGTATCGGCGACGGCTACTGGTTCGTCGATCGCGCATCGAAGTACGCGAGCGAGCGCATCGTGTTCGACCGGCCGATCGGCATGAATCAGGGTATTCAGTTTCCGATTGCCGAGTCATACATCGACGTGCGCGCGGCCGACCTCATGCGCTACAAGGCCTGCGAGCTGTTCGACAATCATCAGCCGTGCGGCGCGGAAGCGAACATGGCGAAGCATCTCGCGGCCACGGCTTCGTGGAAGGCCGCCAATGCCTGTCTGCAGACCCATGGCGGTTTCGGGTTCGCCTGCGAATACGACGTCGAACGCAAGTTCCGCGAAACGCGTCTCTATCAGGTCGCGCCGATTTCGACGAACCTGATTCTGTCCTACGTCGCCGAGCACGTGCTCGACCTGCCGCGTTCATTCTGAGCTTTGGAGGGATCTCATGCGCTTCGAGACCATTCTGTACGACGTCAAGGACCGTATCGCAACCATTACGCTGAACCGTCCTGAACACATGAACACCTGGAACGACCAGGTGGCGACCGAGGTGTACGAGGCGATGCAGGCGGCGGGCGCGGATCATGGCGTGCGCGTCATCGTTTTCACCGGTGCTGGCAAGGCGTTTTGCGCGGGCGGCGATATTCACAGCTTTGGCGGCGACCCGGCCGCGCTGATGACGAAGCTGCCGCGCCCGTTCGACATGCGCAAGCGCGCCGACTGGCAGACGCGCTGCTCGTACTATCCGGCCATCCCGAAACCGGTGATAGCGATGCTCAACGGTGCGACGGTCGGCATTGGCCTGATCCACGCGCTCTTTTGCGACATCCGCTTTGCGTCGGAAGACGCCACCATCACGACGGCATTCGCGCGCCGGGGCCTGACCGCGGAGTACGGCATGGCCTGGATACTCGCGCGCCACGTCGGCCAGGCGCACGCGCTCGACCTGCTGATGTCGGGACGCAAGATCAAGGGGCGTGAAGCCGAACGGATGGGACTCGTGAATCGGGCAATCCCAGCCGACAAGCTCGTCGAGGAGACCTATGCCTACGCGCGCGAAATGGCCGAGTACTGCTCGCCGCGCTCGATGCGCATCATGAAGGAGCAGGTCTGGGAGGTGCCGTTCCAGACGCCCCACGAGGCGGTGATGTACGCCGGACTGGACATGCCGATCGCCAACCAGTGCGATGACTACAAGGAAGGCATGGCGAGCTTCCTCGAAAAGCGCAAGCCCAACTTCACGGACCACTGAGCATACATAGGACTATCACCTCATGCTGAACTACGAAGTCGTCAAGAACTGGCCGATCGAGGATGTTACGCAGACGTACAGCGAGCGCGACGTGATGCTGTATTCGCTGGGTCTCGGGCTGGGCGGAGACCCGCTCGACACCGAACAGCTGCGCTACGTGTACGAAAAGGACCTGCAAGCGATGCCGACCTGCGCGGCCGCGTTCGCGTGGCCGAAATCGTGGATGCGCGACCCGCGCACCGGCATCGACTATCTGAAGCTCGTGCATGGTGAGCAGGACGTGCGTTTCGTGCGCCCGATGCCGGTGGCGGCGACCATCGTCAGCAAGACGCGGGTGAGCCGCATCTCGGACAAAGGCGCGGGCAAAGGCGCGATCGTCGAACTCAAGCGCGACATCATCGACGCCTCGACGGGCGAACAGCTTGCCGAAGTCCGGCAGGTGTCCTTTCTGCGTGGCGACGGCGGGTTCAGCGCCGAGTCGGGCGCGAGCGACGCGCCGCCCGAAGCGCTTCCGGCGGTGCCGGAGCGTGCGCCCGATGCGGAATATGTGTTCCCGACCGGTGCCCATGCTGCGTTGATCTACCGCCTTTCGGGCGATGCGAACCCGCTGCACGCGGACCCGGAGGTAGCGTCGAAGGCCGGCTTCAGCCGTCCCATTCTTCACGGCCTCGCGACCTACGGTATGGCGGGTTACGCGGCGATTCGCAGGTTCGCGGGCAACGACGCATCGCGCTTGAAGCGACTGGCGTTGCGCTTGACTTCGCCGGTATATCCCGGCGAAGAAGTGCGCTTCCAGTTCTGGAGGGACAGTGACACACGCCTGCATTTGCGGGCGCGCGTCGACGCACGCGACGTGGTGGTGCTGAACAACGGCATCGTGGAAATTGCCTGAATCCGCGCCCGGCAACGCCGACGTGCTTTGCCGGGCAGCGACTGGAGCCTGAAATGAAACGACCCCCATGCTCACTGTTGTTCGGGGCCCCCCGGGAGGGCTTCGGCCTCCCTTGGGGCGGCCCGGCGGGAGGCTGAAATGAACCTGAAAGAGAGTCCCGCCGACAAGGAATTTCGCGCCACGGTGCGCGAATTCGTAGCGACGCATTTGCCCGACGACATTCGTGAACGGGTGCTGAACTTCCGCCATGTGCCGCGCGAAGACTATGTGCGCTGGCAACGCATTCTGGCCGGGAACGGATGGGGCGCACCTGCATGGCCCGCGCAATTCGGCGGCGCCGCCTGGAATGCCGCGCAGCGCAACATTTTCGACGAGGAATGCTTTACCGCCGGCGCGCCGCGCCAGATGCCGTTTGGCCTTTCGATGGTCGGACCTGTGATCCAGAAGTTCGGCACCGACGCGCAGCGCGAACGGTTTCTGCCGCGCATCGTCTCGATGGAGGACTGGTGGTGTCAGGGTTACTCCGAGCCGGGGGCGGGTTCCGATCTGGCGTCGCTCAAGACGCGTGCGGACCGCGTCGAGCGCGACGGTCAGTCGTTCTACGTGGTCAAAGGCCAAAAGATCTGGACTTCGTTTGCCCAGTGGGCGAACTGGATTTTCTGCCTGGTTCGCACGGATGGCAGCGGCCGTCCGCAGGAAGGCATCTCGTTCCTGCTGATCGATATGTCGACGCCCGGCATCACGGTCAGACCGATCCGCACGCTCGACGGCGGCCACGACGTCAACGAAGTGTTTTTCGATAACGTGGAAGTGCCGGTGAGCAATCTCGTCGGTGAAGAGCATCGCGGCTGGTCGATCGCGAAGTACCTGCTCGGCCACGAGCGGACCAACATCGCGGGGCTTGGCAACTGCAAGCGTTTCATGCGACGTCTGAAGGAAATTGCCAGCACCGAGCGTAAGCACGGCAAGCCGCTCATCGAGGACGTCCGCTTTCGCGATCGCATCGCCAGGGTGGAAATCGATCTGATCGCGCACGAATGGTCGCTGCTGCGCGTCGTCTCGGCCGAAACAGCGGGACGTCCGATCGGACCGGAGGCTTCGGTGCTGAAAATCCGCGGTTCGGAGATTCAGCAGGAGCTTACGGAGCTGATCATGGAGTGCGCCGGCCCCTATGCGGTGCCTTTTGTAAGCGAGGCGCTGGAGGCGGACTGGCAGGGCGAGACCGCGAACGGCGAGTTGCTCAACGCGCTGGCCGCGCACTACCTGGACTGGCGCAAGATTTCGATCTACGGCGGTTCGACTGAAGTGCAGAAAAACATCATCGCCAAGCAGGCGCTCGGCATCTGAGGACACGCCATGGACTTCACGCTGGTTGAAGAGGAACAGATGCTGGCCGACGTGGTCGGCCGTTTCGTCGAAAAGGAATACGACTTCGAGGCGCGACGCCGTCTCGCCGCTACGCCCGAGGGCTGGTCGGCTGCGCACTGGACTACGCTGGCTGAAATGGGCGTGCTGGCACTGAACGTGCCGCAGGATCATGGCGGCCTTGGCACGGGGCCGGTCGAGACCATGCTCGTGATGGAAGCCTTCGGCCGTGGACTCGTATTGGAGCCGTTCGTTTCGACCGCGGTGCTCGGCGCGAAGCTGATCGGGCGCGCAGGACACGAGGCGCGCAAGGCCGAGTTGCTGACCGGCATCGCCGACGGCAGCCTGAAGACCGCGCTGGCGACGCTCGAACCCGGTGCGCGTTTCGATTTGTGGAATGTTGCGACGAGGGCCGAGACCACGCGTGACGGGTTCGTCCTGAACGGACGGAAGGGCGTCGTATTGCACGGCGACAGTGCGGACATTCTGCTGGTTTCGGCGCGTACCGCGGGCGAGCAGACCGATCAGCACGGCATCACACTCTTCGCCGTCGATGCGCGAACCCAAGGCGTCCGCGTCAGAGGATTTCCCGCACTCGATGGCCAGCGAGTCGCCGAGGTGGTGCTGGAGGACGTGCGCGTCGATGCAAAGGCTGTCATCGGCGCGGTCGATCAGGGCTACCCACTGCTCGAGTGGGCGGTCGATCAAGGCATTTTTGCGCTGTGCGCGGAAGCGGTCGGCGCGATGTCGCGGTTGAGCGAACTGACCTTTGAATACCTGCGCACGCGAAAGCAGTTCGGTTCGCCGATTGGTAAATTCCAGGCGCTGCAGCATCGCGCCGCCGATATTTTGACCGCGGTAGAGCAGGCGAAATCGATCGTCTACTTTGCCGCCGCCAAGCTCGGCGAGGACGACGACCGCGAAGCCCATCGTGCAGTCACAGCCGCCAAGGCGCTGATCGGCCGTAGTGCGCGCTTCGTGGCACAGCAAGCGGTGCAACTGCACGGCGGGATGGGCATGACCGACGAACTGGCGGTGGGGTGGTACGTGAAGCGGCTCACCTGCATCGATATGACCTGGGGAAACACCGAACACCATCTCGAACTGTACGGCGCGTTCCTGTAATCGCAGTTTGCCCGACGACCCAGAATGGTCCCGACCGCCGATACCGGTCGATTCGAAAAAGGAGACAACAGATGTCAGTAGCTGCTCATGGCGCGGCTCCGGAGCTCGCGCCAATTCCCGCGCACGTATTGCCCGAACGTGTGTTCGACATCGATATCTACAATCCGCCGGGTGCCGAGGACGACTATCATCTGTCGCTCAAGCAGTTGCACGCCGAAGGCATTCCCGACATTCTGTGGACACCGCGAAACGGCGGACACTGGATCGCGACGCGCGGCGATGACATCTATCACATCCTCAAGGACTACGAGAATTTCTCGTCGAAACAGCTGACGGTGCCGCTGGTCGAGCATCAACCGTTGCCGCCGATCTTCTTCGATCCTCCGCAGCACACCGCCTATCGCGCGCTGATCGCGCCTGCGTTCATGCCGCAGGCAATCGGCAAGCTCGAGGAGAAGGCGCGCGAAATGGCGATCGAACTGATCGAGGGTTTTTATCCCAAGGGCGAAGTGGAATTCGTATCGGGGTTTGCGCAGCATCTGCCAATCGGCATCTTCATGAACATGGTGGCGCTGCCCGCCGAAGATCGCGAGTACTTGCTCGGCCTCGCCGACAAGATGGTCCGCCCGGTCGATGCCAACGAGAAGCTCAAGGCGCTCGGCGCGATTTTTCAGTACCTGGGGGTGAAGATCGCGGAGCGCCGCGCGAATCCGGGTGACGACCTCATCAGCAAGATCGTCCATTCGAAGATCGACGGGCGTGCGCTCACCGACGATGAAGTGCGCGGGCTTTGCGGCCTCGTGCTGATTGGCGGCCTCGACACGGTTGCCTCGGCAATGGGTTTTATCGCGCGATTCCTCGCCGGCAGCCCGGCCCACCGCAAGCAGCTGATCGACAACCCCGAACTGACGCAGAAGGCCGTGGACGAGCTTCTGCGGCGCTTCCCGGTGGTGAATCAAGGGCGGCGGATCACACACGACTTCGAATACAAAGGCGTGCAGATGAAGGCGGGCGACATGATCGTCATGCCGACCACGCTGCACGGTCTGGACGAGCGAAAGTTCGACGATCCGCTGACGGTGGATTTCACGCGGCCCACGCCGATTCATTCGACGTTCGGCAATGGCGCGCATCGTTGTCCCGGCTCGTTCCTTGCGCGCGTGGAGTTGAAAGTTTTCCTTCAGGAATGGCTGAAGCGGATTCCCGATTTCCAGATCAAGCCTGGCGAGAAGGCGGGTGTCCACGGAGGTGTGAACGGCACGCTGTACCACTTGCCTCTTGTCTGGGACGTGGCCCGTTGAAGAGCGGTCGCGATGGCCCGAGCAGGCCATGGTGACCATGTGGGTCTGTGGAAGACTATCTACGGCTCGGTACGCCCGCCATATGGCGCGCCCCTCGTTCTATGGAGATGCCTTGCTCAACGCGCGCCAGACAACCTTCATGGCGTGACGGAACGAGTCGACATCGAGTGTGTTCGTGTCGGCTCGGCGAAGATAGACGACGAGGCCCTGTAGATGCGAAAGGAGCAGGGCACCGCGCAGCGTACATTCTCCCGCCGCCACGGCGGGGTTTGTCTGTGCGATCAGTTCCGCCAGCAGAGCCTGGAAATCCGCAGTGGTTTTCGCCATTAAGGCATGCAAGGCGGGCTCGTGCTCCGCCAGACTCCAGGACTCCAGAACAAAGGCGCTAACGCGCTTCCCGTCGGGCGCCGTCAGTACGGAGAACGCCTCGTCGACGATGACTTCCAGCCGGGCCTCCGGTGGCCGACGTTTGTCTTCTGCGATCGTCCGATAGTGCTCGAAATAGCGACTTGTAAAAGCCTCGATCGTGGCCCGCAGTAGTTCTTCGCGAGTGCTGAAATAGTGCTGCAAGGTTCTCAGTCGGATTCCCGCGTCGCTGGCAATGCGGCGTTGAGTGAACCCAGCGTTACCTTCCGATGCAAAGACCTTGATCGCCGCTTCGATGATGGCGGGCACACGGGTGGTTCTATTTCCTCGCCGTTTGGGTCCGTCTTCCGCCGTGTTGTCGAGGTCTGCCGATGAGATGGTCAGGTCTTTCATCTGTTGTGCTCTCCTTGGCGTCTGCTGCCTGTCGCGCGCGCGTTGTCAGTCCCGGATGCGCAAATCTGCAGACCATTCCCCACCCTGATACGTGCATCGTTCGATCCTGATCGGCCAGCCGCGACTCTTGATCTGATGATAGTCAGCTGACGAATAAATATTCGTCCATCGACTAATTACTTCCAGATGGCGTCTCATCCATTTAATTGCTACGTCACACATCGTACTCCACTGAAGCGTGGTTTTGTCCATACCAGCATTTCCCCTGGTGCCATCTGGGCTTGATAATGGGTCGGCTGACTACTAGTATTTAGTCAAACGACACATTACGGTAGAACCAGATTTTTCTCGCAGTGCCGGAGCCGGAGCGGAGATGTGCAGGTGTCGGGCCGAGCCGGTCAAGGTCGCCAATCTTTGCGTTCGTGGCAGTGATTGCCAGCGGCGCACACGGGGCGGTTGAAGGAGCAGGACATGAAGCTTGGAGAAAGTTCTTTGCGTTCGCTCATCGAAAAGTGGCTCGCGCCAACTGCGACCACACCGGTGCATGTAACCCGATGTACTTTCGCAAATTCGAGTCAGACGAGGTGTGTGCTCGCGCGGTCGTCTGCCTCGGAGAGGTCCCTCGCGATATTCTTCTTTCGGCACGACGACGGAGCCTGGCGAGTGTTCCCACCGCCTCCCCGAAAACCAGAAATGCACTCCTGCCCAGGAGCGGGATAAGGGATTTGTCTTGTCGATTCATGGTCAGGATAAATACATGCACTGCCAAGGAAACTGACCCAATCGCACAAGCGTTTTCGGCTGCTTCCGCGATTCGTCCTCCTTTCGCGTGCGAAGTGAGAGACGAAAGACTACCTCGTCCCTGATCTGTACCGCGTACGGCCTGCAGATCGATTCATGATCCGCTCTCGCGGATTGCCAGGAAGCCACCCATGGTTTGCATCGCCATTCCTCGCAGGCGAGGCGGATGCCTTGTCAATGCAAGCGTCGCCGGCATCTCGATTGCGCGACGCGCTCGGCCACGCATCTGGCACCGATGTGTGCTCCGGTCATGCGCGCATCGCTTCGAATTCGTCACCAATCGCAAACCCACGTTTACCCCGAATTTCGAACGGCGTTCGAAAAAATGCATCGCGTAGGGGTGGGCGAGCGTTGACAGTCGAGTTTCGAGCGTTTATCTTTGCGAACAGCATTCGTATTCTGGTGACGTGGTGGGAGGTATCTGAAACGCGATGCTGATGAGGTGGGGGAGGCCGGTTTCGCTTCATTGCTAAGTCTGCGGGAATCCAACGGCCTTGGCCTTTTCTGCGGCAGTTCGACAAAGACAAGAGGAGACGCATGAAACAGAAGAGTCTTAAGCCAAGGGCGATCAGCCTTGGCGTACACGCCGCCTGTATCGCCGCGGCATGCGGGTTGTGGAGCGCGAACGCCAATGCATTTCACTTCGATGTGCCGAACCCGGACATCGACATGCAATGGGACAACACGGTGCGCGCGGACTACGGCATCCGGCTGCAGAATCCGGACCAGTTCTACACCAGCAGTCCGACGTTCGATGAAGGCAATCTGTCGACGCCGAAGTTCAGCACGATCCAGGCGATGCTGAACCTCTACAGCGAGTTCGATTTCAAGTACAAGGAAACGTCCGGCTTCCGCATCAGCATGGACGCGTGGTACGACCCGACGTTCAAGAATCACAATACGAGCAATCCGGCGTTTCTGCCGAACTATCCGAACAACGAGTACACGAGCTACATCAAGAAGTACTATCAGGGGCCGAGCGCCGAACTGCGTGATGCGTTCGTGTTCAACACCTTCGACCTCGGTGGTCACTCTGTAAACGTCAAGCTCGGCCGGACGGCGATTACCTGGGGGCAGTCGGCGTTCGCTACGCTGGGTGGTGCGAACTCGGTGGCGATCGGTCAACAGCCGCTCGACCTGATGAAGCTGACGCAGAGCCCGAGCGCTTCGCTCAAGGAAATCGTGTTGCCGACGGCTCAGGCCGCCGTGACGGCGAACATTACCGACACGATTTCCCTCGGGGCACAGTACACGTTCGAATGGAATCACGACCGGCTGCCTGAAGGCGGCACCTATTTCGGCGGTGCGGATCCGATCCTCTACGGCCCTCCGATCGCGAGCTACGAAACCATTCCGGGGCTGGGCACGTTCGGGATTCCGCGCATCGCGCCGACCAAAGGTCAGATAGGCGACATCGGCCTGAACGGCAAGTGGCGAGTCGATTCGCTCGCAACGACCTATGAATTCACGTATCGCCACTTCGCCATGAAGATGCCATGGGCGGCGGTGCTGCTCCCGGGTGCCGGACCGGAACTCTTCCCTGGCTTCAACCTGCCCGGTGTTACGGCGAAGTACGGCAACAACGTGAACCTGATCGGCGCTGGCTTCAACAGCGCGATCGGCAACGCGGCAGTGGCGGGCGAACTGTCGTATCGTTGGAACATGCCGCTCACAGCCGTCAATACCACGACGGTCAACGACGCGCCGACGGGTCGCACGCTGCACGGTCTGCTGAACGTCACGCAGTCGTTCGGCAAGACGCCCTTGTGGGACAACATGTTCCTTCAGGCTGAATTCGCGTTCAACCAGCTGCTGAGCGTGACACACAACGCGGGCAACTTTGCGAATTCCAGCTATGACACGACCGGCCAATGCTCAGCATCGGGGAACAACCCCTTCAACAACTGCTCGACGCGCTTCTGGGCTGGAATCGGCATTGGTGCGAGCCCGCAGTGGTATCAGGTGTTCCCGGGGGTCGATCTGACGATGCCGCTGTTCGTCAATCTGAATCTGAAGGGCTACTCTTCGGTCATTACGCCAGCGGCCGAAGCACAAGGGCAGAACACGTTCGTGGTCGGGCTTGATTTCACGATTTACAACAAGCACCAGGTGAACGTGACCTACACCTATTACATGAACAAGAAGGGGTACTCTACGACGGGAGCCGCGACTGCACTCGGCGCACCGTATAGCGACAAGTCGTGGATCGGCATCACCTATCAGACAACGTTTTGATGATGGAGGCACCTGTGAAAAGACTCCCCAAGCTTCTTAAGGCGCTGGCGATACTCGCCGCCGTTTGGGCTTCACCCTATACGCTGGCAATCGAGAGCGGGATTACCCCGTTCGGAGCGGAAATTTCCGGCAACAAGGACGGCACGATTCCCGCCTACACGGGCGGCATCAAGGAATTCCCGGCCGGCTTCAAGCCCGACTCCGGGAAATGGGCGGACCCTTTTGCCGGTGAAAAGCCTGTTCTGCAAATCACGGCCCAGAACTATCAGCAATACGCCGACAAGCTGAGCGCCGCTTCGATCGAACTGTTCAAGCGCTATCCGACTTACCGGATGGACATCTACCCGACGCACCGCTCCGTTTCGTATCCGGATTGGTACCTCGAGAACTCGGAGAAGAACGCGCAAAGCGCCAAGCTCGAAAAGAATGGCCTTTATATTTCGGGCGCGTTCGGCGGTAAGCCGTTCCCGGTCCCGAAGAACGGTCAGGAAGCGTTGTGGGACTGGGAATTGCGTTATGTGGGCACGGCCCAGAAAAACAACGTGAAGACGTGGCTCGTCGATTCGAGAGGCACTCCGATTCTTGCTGCACAGTTCAAGAGTTCGCTGCTCTATCCGTATTTCGAGCCTAAGTATGAAGCGGAGTTTCGCAAGAAGGGTCCCCTTGCGATCTGGTATCAGGTCTATAACGACTACGCTGCACCGTCCCGTCTGATCGGCGAGACGTCGCTCTTCTGGTACTTCACGGATTCGGCCGATCACGATCAGCAATCGTGGGCATACAACCCGGGCCAACGCCGCGTGCGCGTGGCGCCCGATCTCGCCTATGACACCCCGAACCCCGGCTATTCCGGCGCGATCACGATGGATGACATCCAGCTGTTCTACGGGAAGATCGACCGCTGGGACGCAAAGCTGGTCGGAAAGAAGGAAATGTACATCCCGTACAACGACTACAAGCAGCAGTACGATACGCCTGCAAGCAAGATCCTCACGTCGAATTTCGTGAATCCGGATCATGTGCGCTGGGAACTGCACCGCGTGTGGGTCGTGGACCTGACGCTCAAGCAGGGCGCGCGTCATATCTACAGCAAGAAGACGCTGTATTTCGACGAGGACGGCGGTGGCGGAATGATGGACGCGTATGACCAGTCGGGCAAGCTGTATCGCGGTGGCTTCGAAACCACGGTGCCCGCCTACGACTACAAGGTTCCGTATTCGCTCGGTAACTGGTTCTACGACTTCAACAGCGGCATCTATATTTTTGGCAGCCATCCGGCGGAGTCGCCGGGGATCATGTTCAACGTGAGCTTCCCGAACGACTACTTCACGCCGGAGCGTATGCAATCTGCGGGTGTGCGCTAATTGCGCGCTGAGTCGAGGATAAGGTATTGAGTGAGACGTCCCGCCCGGCTTGCCTGGCGGGACGTCTCACCAGCAGTGGCTGGATCGAGTCGCACGCATCGAAAGTAGTGTGATTGCTTTTGGTATTGGATCAATCTGGAAAGTGATGGAGACAGTTTTGAAGAAGCACCGGCTGTTGATTAACGCGTTCGCGCTTGCTGCAGCAATTTGCGCCGCGCCGATGTCGAATGCGATCGAAAACGGGATCACGCCTTTCGGGGCCGAAGTCGCCGGGAACAAGGACGGGACGATTCCCGCCTACACAGGCGGTATCACACAGTTTCCGACCGGATTCAAGGCAGATTCTGGCAAGTGGGCAGACCCGTTCCCGGATGAGAAGGCAGTGCTGCAAATCACTAACCAGAACTATCAGCAGTACGCGGACAAGCTGAGCGCGAGTTCGATCGAGCTGTTCAAGCGTTATCCGACCTATCGGATGGACGTCTATCCGACCCATCGCTCGGTGTCGTATCCGGACTGGTATCTCGAGAATTCGGAAAAGAACGCGCAGAACGCGAAGCTCGAAAAGAATGGCCTGTTCGTTTCCGATGCGTTCGGCGGCAAGCCGTTCCCGGTGCCGAAGAACGGTCAGGAAGCATTGTGGAACTGGGAACTGCGCTACGTGGGTACGGCCCAGCGCAACAACGTGAAGACGTGGCTGGTTGATTCGAGAGGCACGCCGATCCTCGCCGCGCAATTCAAGAGCTCACTGTACTACCCATATTTCGATCTGAAACAGGAAGGCGAATTCAGGAAGAAGGGCGGTCTCGCCATCTGGCAATACATCAACAACGATTTCGTTGCACCGGCGCGAATGATCGGCGACACCACGCTCTACTGGTTCTTCACCGATACGGCCGATCACAACCAGCAATCGTGGGAATACAACCCCGGTCAGCGCCGCGTGCGCGTGGCGCCTGACCTTGCCTACGACACGCCGAACCCTGGCTATTCGGGCGCGATCACGATGGACGACATCCAGTTGTTCTACGGACGCATCGATCGCTGGGACGCGAAGCTCGTCGGCAAGAAGGAGATGTACATCCCGTACAACGACTACCAGCAACAGTATGAAACGCCGGCGAGCAAGATCCTCACGCCGCATTTCGTCAGCCCGGATCATGTGCGCTGGGAATTGCACCGTGTGTGGGTCGTCGACCTGGCGCTCAAGCAGGGCTCGCGTCACGTGTATGGCAAGAAGACGCTCTATTTCGACGAAGACGGTGGCGGCGGAATGATGGATGCCTATGACCAGTCCGGCAAGCTGTATCGAGGTGGCTTCGAGACCACGGCGCCTGCATACGACTACAAGGTGCCGTATTCGCTGGGCAACTGGTTCTACGACTTCAACAGCGGCATCTATATTTTCGGCAGCCATCCGGCGGAGTCGCCTGGGATCATGTTCAACGCGAGCTTCACGAAGGACTTCTTTACACCTGAGCATATGCAGTCGACCGGCGTGCGATAGCCGATACAGGTGCAAGGAAAGGCGCAGTACGTGCGCCATGCCGGGTATCGCATGGCGCACAGAGAAGTTTCATAAAAATCCAGGACTGTTCGCGTGACCGATCGCCAGTTACTGTGAAGGAGACACAATGCGCAATACCCTGTTTCGTTGGCTGGCACTCGTCGCGGCGGCATGCGCCGCCAGCGGGTCGGTCCATGCCGAATTCGCCGATCCGATGCGTTCGCCTGCCGTGATCAACCTGCAGGCCGCGCATGAACCGCTGATCGCGTTGGCCCAGGCCGGACAGCGTCTGGTCGCGGTAGGCCCGCGCGGGGCGATTCTGGTTTCGGACGACATGGCCATGCACTGGCGCCAGGTCCAGGTGCCGGTGAGTTCGGATCTGGTCGCTGTCACGTTCAAGTCGGCCGCGCTCGGCTGGGCGGTCGGACACGACGGCGAGGTGCTCCACACCACCGACGGCGGCAATACCTGGACGCGGCAGCTCGACGGCCAGCAGGCGGCGAAGCTGATGAGCGCCTACTATGCGAAGCAGCAGGGCGATTCACCCGATCTGAAGGCGTCGCGCGAAGAGGCAGAGCGCTTCGAAGCAGACCAGGGGGGACGTCCTTTCCTCGACGTCTGGTTTGATGATGAGCGTTCGGGCTGGGTCATCGGCTCGTTCAACATCATTTTTCACACCGACGACGGCGGCAAGAACTGGGTGCCCTGGTTCGATCGCGTCGACAATCCCAACGCGTTGAACCTGCATGCAATGCGCCGTATCAACGGAACGCTTTATATCGTGGGCGAACAGGGGCTGCTGCTCAAGCTCGACCCCGGCAAGCAGCGTTTCGTCGCGGTTCCTACGCCCTCGAAGGGCAGCCTCTTCGGTCTCGCTTCCACGGGCAACGCGTTGATCGTCTACGGTCTGCTCGGCAACGCATATCGCTCCATCGACAGCGGCGCGACCTGGGACAAGATCACGCTGCCGACCGGCGCGAGCATCCTGGCGTCGGCTGAACTGCCGAACGGTAACCTTCTTCTCGCGACCCAGGCGGGTGAGCTGCTGGAGAGCGCCGATCAGGGGGCAACGTTTCAAAAACTTCGCGCGAGCCAGCCGGGCGGCATCTTCGCGATGGCGTTGCGCGGCGACACCGCGGTGCTGGCGGGCGCGGCCGGCCTGTCGCGGATCACATTGTCGAAGTCGAACTAAAAGGGAGCAGACATGGCTGGCGGCAACAATGCCCAATTCGACAAGATGCCCGTTGTGGCGGATCTTGCCCAGTTCGATTCACGTTCAGGCAACGCGCTTGAACGGTTGATCTTCAACCGCCGTCCCTGGCTCATCGTCATCTGCGCGATCATCACGGCGGTGCTAGGGTTTCAGGCGCTGCGTCTCGATGTGAATGCGAGCTTCGAGAAGATGATTCCGCTGTCGCATCCGTACATCAAGAACTATCTCGCCAACAAGGCGGACCTTAAAGGGCTCGGCAATTCGCTGCGGATCGTCGTCGAGAATCCCTCGGGCGACATCTACGATCCGAAGTATCTTGCCGCGCTGCGACGCGTCAATGATGCGTTGTTCCTGATTCCGGGCGTCGACCGTCCTGGCGTGAAGTCGATCTGGATGCCGATCGTGCGCTGGAACGTGGTCACGGAGAATGGCTTCGCGGGCGGCCCGGTGATGCCGGACGGCTTCGACGCGTCCGCACAGGCCATCGCACAGCTGCGCACGAACGTAGCGCGCGCAAACATCGTGGGCAGCATCGTGTCGAATGATCTGCATTCGAGCATGATCCAGTTGCCCCTGCTCGATCACTATGCCGATACCGGCAAGGCGCTCGACTACGCGAAGCTCTCGCACCAGATCGACGAGGTCATCAAGAAGGAGGGTCACGGCGAGGTGCACGTGCACGTGGTGGGCTTCGCGAAGCTGATCGGCGACCTGATCGACGGCCTCAAGCTGGTGGCGATGTACTTCGGCGTGGCCGCGGCGATTGCGCTCGGCGTGATCTTTCTGTACACGCGCTGCTATCGCAGCACGCTGCTGGTGGTGGCATGTTCGCTGATTGCCGTCGTCTGGCAGCTCGGCATCATTCGCTCGCTCGGCTATGTGCTCGATCCCTATTCGGTACTGGTCCCGTTCCTCGTTTTCGCCATCGGCGTATCGCATGGCGCACAGAAGATGAACGGGATCACGCAGGACATCGGGCGCGGCACCCATCGCTACGTGGCGGCACGCTACACGTTCCGGCGGCTTTTCCTCGCCGGTCTCACGGCGTTGCTCGCGGACGTGGTTGGCTTCGCGGTGCTGATGGTCATCGACATTCCGGTGATCAAGGATCTGGCGTTCACGGCGAGCGTTGGCGTGGGCGTGCTCGTGTTCACGAATCTGCTGCTGCTGCCGGTACTGCTTTCATACATTGGCGTCAGTCCGTCAGCGGCACGACGCAGCGTGCGCGGCGAGCAGAACGAGGCGCGCGGAACCTCGTCGGCAGGCGCGCTGTGGAACCTGCTCGACCGCTTCACCGAACGCCGCTGGGCCGTGGGTGCGATCGTTTGCGCGGCGGCACTCACGGCGTTCGGCTGGTCGATCAGTCAGCATCTGCAGATCGGCGACCTCGATTCGGGCGCGCCTGAGCTTCGTCCAGACTCGCGCTACAACCTCGACAACGCCTACGTCAATGCGCATTTCGGCCTGTCGAGCGATCTTTTCGTCGTGGTTGGCAAGTCGTCGCACGGCACTTGCGACGCCAACAATTTCCCGCTCGTTCTCGAGGCTGACCGACTCGAAGCCACACTGCGCAACGTGCCGGGCGTGCAGACGACGACTTCGGTCGGTGGCCTCGCGCGCTGGGTGACGGCGGGCTTCTACGAGGGCTACCCGAAGTGGTACACGGTCGACCGCGTGCCTTCGATCGTCAACAAGACGGTGTGGCAGATCCTGCTCGATCATCCGGACCTACTGAGCCAAACTTGCGGCACGGCTCCCGTGATCGCCTATCTGACCGATCACAAAGCCGCGACGCTCTCGCGTGTCATGGAGGCGGCGGAGGCATTCGCGAAAGAACATAGCGACGCCGACCACCAGTTCCTGATGGTTGCCGGCTCGGCTGGCATCGATGCAGTGACGAACGTGGTCGTCGCAAAAGCGAACCGCACCATGCTGTTCATGGTGTATGCGGCGGTGATCCTGCTGTGCTTCATCACGTTCCGCAGCTGGCGCGCGGTCGTGGTGGCCGTCGTGCCGCTCGGAGTCACCTCGGTGCTGTGCGAGGCGCTGATGGTCAAGCTCGGCATCGGCGTGAAGGTGGCGACGCTGCCGGTGATCGCGCTGGGCGTGGGGATTGGCGTCGACTATGCGCTCTATCTGCTGAGCGTGCAGCTCGCGTATCAGCGTGCGGGGCAGCCGCTGCGCGTAGCTTATCGTCATGCGGTGCAGTTCACGGGCAAGGTCGTGGCGCTGGTCGGCGTGACGCTGGCTGCCGGCGTTGTGACATGGGCCTTTTCACCGATCAAGTTTCAGGCCGACATGGGCATCCTACTAACGTTCATGTTCCTGTGGAACATGATAGGTGCGCTGATCTTGATCCCGGCGCTGTCGCATTTTCTTCTGCAGGGAATTTCGCGCAAGGCGGTGGCGAGGGGGGGAGCGGCTAGTTCGGCGAACGTCGAAGCTTGTAGCGGCGAGGTCACGCTGCGGTAGCGAGTATGTGGCGGTGCCGCGCGTTGCGCGCGGCACCGCCTCGCAGCACAAATAAGTTGGCCCGCTGGCCGCTCGGCCCTACACCACGGACATCGAAAAGCTCAGGATCTCCGAGACTCCGCCGTCGACCATCAGCATTTGGCCATTCATGTAAGAGCTGGCCTGCGACGCGAGAAACACGGCGACGCCGCCTAGTTCCTCGGGATTGCCCCAACGGCCAACCGAAATGTGCGAGCGCACGATCTCCTTCATTTGCGGATTCGATGTGACGGGCTCAGCCATATCCGTGAGGAAGTAGCCGGGGCAGATGCCGTTGCAACGAATGCCGTGTCGCCCCAGCTCCGCACCGAGCGATTTCGTGAGTCCGGCAACCGCGTGCTTACTGGCCACGTACGCTTGAAGCTTCTCGCGGCCGAGCACCGACACATAAGACCCGACGTTGATGATGCGTCCGTGTCCGCGTTCGATCATCGGGCGCGCCACTTCCTGCGCGAGCAGGTATGCGGCCGTGACGTTGGTATCCATCGTTCTTTGCCACATATCGACGCTCGACTGGAGAAAATCGCTCCACTCGCAAATGCCCGCGTTGTTGAGCAGTACGTCGATGCGGCCGTGACGAGCGAGAACGTTGCGCACGCCGTTTCTGATCGCATTGTGATCGGTGAGATCGAACGGTTCGATATCGACGGTGCCGCCCGTTTTGCGAATCGACTCCGCCGCGGTCTCGAGGCTCGCGCGCGATCGCGCACAAAGAATCACGCGCGCGCCCGCAGACGCCAAGGCGCTCGCCATCGCAAAGCCGAGACCGCGCGATGCGCCCGTGACGAGCGCGATTTGTCCTTCCAGTGAAAAGAGTTTCATTGTCTGACTCCCGTGAATGATGGGAAGGCTGATTACTGGTGGCGAATGACGATCTTGCCGAAATGTTTCTGGCTTTCGAGGTGCCGAAGCGCATCCGGTACATGTGCGAAGTCATAGACCGAGTCGATCACCGGCCGCAGTTTGTGCAATGCGATTGCGCGGTTCATCGATTCGAAGTCCTGGCGGGAGCCGACGCGGATCGGTGCGATCGTCAGTCCGCGCGCGAAGAATCCCTCGCTGGGGGAGGGGGCACCGGTCAGCAGCCCGACGACGCTGATCCGGCCGCCGTCCCGTGTGCAAGCAACCGACTTGCCGAACGTTTGAGCCCCGCCCACCTCGACGACGAGATCGACCCCAAGGCCATTGGTCAGGCGCAGCACGGCGTCTTCCCAATTGGGCGTGTCGCGGTAGTTGATGGTCGCGTCTGCGCCCAGTTCGGCCAGGCGTTTCAGTTTCGATTCGCTGGACGAAGTGGCGATCACCCGGGCGCCGAAAAGACGTGCTAGCTGCAGAGCGAAGATCGATACGCCGCCGGAACCTTGCACGAGGACGGTCTGGCCCGGCAGCAGGGGCGCATGCTGACACAGTGCGTTCCATGCGGTGACGGCGGCGCACGGCAGTGTCGCGGCTTCCTCGTCGGAAAGGTGCTCGGGAACACCAATCAGCTCTTCCTCACTCAGTACGACTTTGTCGCGGAGCATCCCTTCGACGATGGCGCCGCGGCCCAAAGTATCTGCGTGTTGCGGGCGCGCTCCGCCGTGCCAATTCTCCGCGAAATTGGCCATCACCCGGTCGCCCGGTTTGAAGCGCCGTACACTTGCGCCGACCGCGAGCACGACCCCCGCGCCGTCCGAGGCCGGAATGAAGTTCGGTGCCATCCAGTCGCGAAACGCTCCATTCATCAGCAGCAACTCGCGGAAATTTAGCGAACTCGCGTTGACCTGCACCGATACCTGATGAGCGCCAGGTGGCGCCGGATCGGGTTCCTCGCATAACGCCAGTCCCGCAATGCCTTCGAAACGCTCACATCGATAGAGCTTCATTTGTCGTCTCCTTGGTGTTGAACAAGGGCGTCGAATTGATCGCCGAGGGACGCTTTCCTCATTCTTCTCGTTGACAGCTACAAAAAAAACGGTTCAGAATATAGAACATTGTTCAACAAAGCGTTCGGAGCGTCAAATTGAAGATACTGGTCGCGGTGAAGCGCGTGATCGACTACAACGTGAAACCTCGGGTCAAGTCCGACGGCTCGGGCGTCGATCTGGCCAACGTAAAAATGGCCATGAACCCGTTCGACGAGATCGCGGTGGAGGAGGCGGTGCGCCTCAAGGAAGCAGGCGTTGCGACTGAAGTCGTCGTGGTATCGGCGGGCACCGCGCAATCGCAGGAGGTACTGCGTACGGCACTCGCCATGGGGGCGGATCGTGCGGTGCTAGTGGAGAGCGATGCGGATCTGCAGCCGCTCGCGGTCGCAAAGCTGCTGGCCGCCGTAGCCGCGCGGGAAAACCCGCAACTGTTCTTGCTCGGCAAGCAGGCCATCGACAACGACGCTGGTCAAACCGGGCAGAAGCTCGCCGCATTGCTCGGCTGGCCGCAAGCGACGTTTGCGTTCAAGACGGAAGTGGATGGTCAGCAACTGCTCGTCACGCGTGAAATCGATGGCGGTCTCGAACGCGTCGCTCTCGATCTGCCCGCGGTGATCACGACTGATCTGCGCCTGAACAGTCCACGCTATGTGACGCTGCCCAACATCATGAAAGCGAAGAAGAAGCCTCTCGATACGCTGAATCCTGAAGCGCTGGGCGTTGACGTCGCGCCTCGCCTGAAGGTTCTCGAAGTGACCGAGCCACCGGCGCGCAAGGGCGGTGTGATGGTTCCGGATGTTGCAGCGCTGATTGAAAAGCTTCGAAACGAAGCGAAGGTGATCTGATCATGACTATTCTCGTTATCGCCGAACACGACAATGCGACCCTGAAGCGCGCCACGCTCAACGCCATCACGGCGGCGGGCGCAGTGGGTGGCGACATTCATGTGCTGGTGGCGGGCCACGGCGCGTCGGCCGTCGTCGAGCAAGCCGCGAACGTAGCCGGTGTCGCCGAAGTGCTCGTCGCGGAAGCACCCGAATACGCGCACGGGTTACCGGAAAACCTCGCCGCACTCGTGGTCTCGTTGGCCCGCGCTTATACACACGTGATCGCAGCGTCCACGGCGGTGGGCAAAAACTTCATGCCCCGTGCGGCCGCGCTGCTCGATAGCGCGCAGATTTCCGATGTCGTTGCCTTCAAGGCTGCCGATGTTTTCGTGCGTCCGATCTATGCCGGCAATGCACTAGCAACAGTGCAATCGTCCGACCCGATCAAAGTCATCACCATTCGCCCGACCGCGTTCGATGCAGCAGCGACCGGTTCGACCGCCGCGCCGTCACGCGCTGTTGCATCGGCGCCGGCTTTCGATAGGGCCCGCTTTGTCGGGCAGGAACTCACGAAATCGAGCCGGCCGGAGCTTGCGGCGGCAAACATCGTGGTGTCGGGCGGCCGTGGCATGCAGAACGGTGACAACTTCAAGCTCCTCGACGCGCTTGCGGACAAGCTTGGTGCGGCCGTGGGCGCGTCGCGTGCGGCGGTCGACGCCGGCTTCGTGCCGAACGATTATCAGGTCGGTCAGACGGGCAAGATCGTCGCGCCTCAGTTGTATATCGCGGTGGGCATCTCGGGAGCGATTCAGCACCTCGCCGGCATGAAGGATTCGAAGGTCATCGTCGCGATTAATAAAGACGCAGAGGCACCGATCTTTCAGGTGGCCGACTACGGTCTCAGTGCGGACCTGTTCGAAGCTGTTCCGGCGCTGACCGCAGCGCTCGATTGACGTTCGCCCGGATTGACAGCAATTCGGGCGTCAGCCTAGCATCTGAACGCCGTTCACAACAATTGAACCGGTCGTTGCATATCGATTGCGAACCACCCGGCCACAACATAAAGAGTCGGAACCGGCGCCTACGCCGGCCACATCACGAAGGAGATAGCAATGGGTAACAGAGGTCCCGATTCGGGTGAACACACGGTCCGTCTCGATTTTGTGCCGAAGGACAGTTACCTGTCGAAGCAATTTCTCGAGCGGGAGAACGAGCGCCTGTGGCCGCACGTGTGGCAGGTTGCATGTCGGCTGGAAGAAATTCCCAACGTCGGCGACTACGTCACCTTCGACGTGGCCGGCGAATCGATCATCGTGGTGCGAACGGCGGCCGATCAGATCAAGGCCTTTTTCAACGTCTGTCAGCATCGTGGCCGTCGCTTGACCAACGGCAGCGGCAAGGCCTCGAAATTTCACTGTGCCTATCACGGATGGCAGTGGAATCTGGATGGCGGCGTCGCGCGCGTGCTCGATCGTGACGACTGGGCCGGCTGCGAGGAAATGACTGACGGTGATCTGCGTCTCACCGATGTTCTGGTGGACACGTGGGGCGGCTTCGTGTTCATCAACATGGACCCGAACGCGGAGCCGCTCGCTAAATTCCTCGATCCGGTACCGGAGATCACGAACTGCTTCGAGTTCGAGAAGATGCGCTACCGCTGGTACAAGTCGATTCGTCTTCCGTGCAACTGGAAGGTTGCACTCGAAGCGTTCACCGAGGGTTATCACGTCGCGGCAACACATCCTCAGTTGCTGGATGTCGCGGGAGATGACGTAACGCGAAGCTTTGCCTACGGCCGCCACGGCATGTTCGGCTACTCGACGGCCACGCGCATGATCGGCGCGCCGTCACCGCGAACCGGCAAGCCGATGCCGGAGGACGTGCGTCAGGGTCTCGTCAACTTCTTCCGTGTGATGGAAGAGACCCTGAAAGCAATCAATACCGCGCGCGACTACGAAGCGGCGAAGCGGCTGATGACGGAAATGTCGCCCTCGGGTAACCAGTTCGAAGTCCTCGCAAAGGCAATGGATTTCCAGCGCGAAGCGGCGATCGCCGAGGGCGCCGGCTGGCCGGAGATCACGTTCGAGCAACTCGGTCGCGCGGGAGCGGACTGGCATGTCTTCCCGAACCTCGTGTTTCTTCCGTACCCCGACGGCGCGCTCTTTTACCGCGCGCGCCCGGACGGCGATAACCCCGATTCGTGCATCTACGACATCTGGTCGCTGCAGCGCTTCGCGCCGGGCGCGGAGCCGCCGCTCAAGCGCGAGTTCTACTACGGTGTTGATGACTGGAAAGAGAACGCTCAGGAAAACTTCGGCCTGATCCTGTGGCAGGACTTCCAGAACATGACCAACGTGCAGCAGGGGATGAAGTCGCGCGGCTTCAAGGGTTCGCGCACGAATCCGCTGCAGGAAACGTCGGTTTCGAACTTCCATCGCGCGCTGCGCGAATTCATCGCGCGGGAGGAGTGATGTCGACGAGCTGGGACGCAACGTACGACTTCGTGGTGGTCGGCAGCGGCGGTGGTTCGATGTGTGCGGCGCTTGCCTGCAAGTCGGTGGGCAAGGAAGCGCTGATCATCGAGAAGCAGGCGAAGGTCGGTGGCTCGACCGGCTATTCGGGCGGTGTCTGGTGGCTGCCGAACAATCACGTGATGAAGCGCCACGGCGTAAGCGATTCGTATGAGCGCGCACGGCAGTACTTCGACGCCGCGGTGACGTATCAAGGTCCGGGCACCTCGCATGCGCGACGCGAGGCTTACCTGCGCACCGGGCCGAAGATGGCCGAGTTTCTCGAGCAGCAGGGGATGCAGTTCGTGTACGCGGACGGCTGGTCCGATTACTACGACACGCTGCCCGGCGGGGAGCCCCGTGGCCGCTCGCTATTGGCGAAGTTGTTCGACGTGAAGGAACTGGGCGAATGGGCGCCGCGCTTGTCGCGCTATAAAGGCCCGTCGATGCCAGCCAACTCGGACGAGTACCCGACACTGTTTCTGATGAAGCGGACGTGGGGCGGCAAGCGCAAGGCGATGCAGCTCGGCGGCCGCATGCTTTATCAGAAGATCACCGGCAAGGAGCTCGTGGCGAACGGTGCGGCGATTCAGGGGCGCATGCTTCAGATGGCGCTGCGCGCGAACGTGCCGATCTGGACGGACACGCCGGTGCGGGAGTTCATCGTCGAGGAGGGGCGGGTGGTCGGCATTGTCGCAGTGCGCAGCGGCCGCGAGTTGCGCGTGCGCGCTCGTCAGGGCGTGCTGCTCAATACGGGTGGCTTTTCACACAACGCTGAAATGCGCCGCAAGTACCAGCCGCAGCCGTCGTCCGCGGATTGGACCAATGCGAATCCAGGCGATACCGGTGAAATCCTGCAAGCTGCGATCGCGCTCGGCGGCGCGGTGGATTGCATGGAAGAAGCGTGGTGGGTCGTGACGTCGCTCGGCCCCAACGAGGAACTGCCGGAAGGTGCGCGCGCTCCGGATGGTTCGCCGTTGCCGTTCATGCATCACCTCGACCTCTCGCTGCCGTTTTCGATCATGGTCGATCAGGATGGCGAGCGCTTTTGCGACGAAGCGGGAGCGTACATGGAGATCGGTCAACGCATGTACGAGCGCCACAAGCAGACGGGAAAGGCGGTGCCCGCGTGGGTCGTGATGGACAGCCGCCAGCGCAAATATTACCCGTGGGGCACCGCGATGCCGGGCCAGATTCCGCAGAAGTGGCTCGACAGTGGATACATGATCAAGGCCGACACGCTCGAAGAGCTAGCCGCGAAATGCGGCATCGATCGCGCTGGCCTGCTCAAGACCGTCCAGCGCTTCAACGGCTTCTGCAAAACGGGCGTCGACGAAGATTACGGCCGCGGCTCGCGTGCATTCGATCGCTGCCATGGTGACCCGACCATCAAACCGAACCCGAATCTCGGGCCGATCGAGCAGGGCCCGTTCTACGCGGTGCGCATGTATCCAGGCGATGTCGGCACTGCAGGCGGTCTCGTGACTGACGAGTTCGGACGTGTGCTGAAGGACGACGGTTCGCAAATCCCTGGGCTGTACGCCACCGGCAACTGCACGGCATCCGTGGTTGGCCGGTGTTATCCGGGCGCCGGCAGCAGCATCGGCGCATCGTTCGTGTTCGGTTACATCGCGGCGCTGCATTCGAGCGGCGCGCAAAAGATCTGGTGACACAGGAGAGTGACGAATGAATGCCTATCAGCCGCCCAGCAGCGAAGTCCTGGTCGACATCTACAGGCGCATGACACTCATCAAGCAGAACGATGAGCGCTTTCGCGCCGTGATCAAGGCCGGCAAGCTGGTCATGCCGTACTACTCGCCGCGCGGGCAGGAAGTGATTCCGTCGGCGATGTCGGTGTGTCTCACCGATGACGACTACATCTGCACGATCTACCGCGGTGTTCACGACATGATCGCCAAAGGTGTGCCGCTCAAGGAACTCTGGGCCGAACTCGGTGGACGAGTGACCGGGACCTGCAAGGGCAAGGGCGGTCCGATGCACGTTACCCATCCCGCTTCCGGCGTGATGGTCACGACCGGCATCGTCGGCAGTTCGATGCCAATTGCGAATGGCCTGGCGCTTGCCGCGCAGATTCGCGGTGAACGGCGCGTGGCAGTCGCTTACTTCGGCGATGGCGCATCCAACATCGGCGCGTTCCACGAGTCACTGAACATGGCGTCCGTCTGGAAGCTGCCGGTGATTTTCGTCTGCCAGAACAACGGCTACGCCGAGCACACCAAATACGCTTACGGCACCTCCGTGTCCAACATCGCGCAACGCGCGGTCGCGTACCAGATGCCCGGCGTGACGGTGAACGGCAACGATCCGATCGCGATGCACAAGGCGGCGCGCGAGGCGGTCGAGCGTGCGCGTGACGGTGGCGGCCCGACGCTCATCGAAGCGAACACGTTCCGCTTTCAGGGCCATGTATTTGGCGATCCGGACGCGTACATGGACAAGCACGAAAAGGCGGCCTGGGTCGCCAAGGACCCCGTGCCGCTCTTCCGCCAGTGGCTCATCGATGCAAAGCATGCGACCGAACAGCAACTGGCTGCGATGGAAGCCGGGCACGAGGCGCAGATCGACGCTGCGGTCGAATTCACGTTGTCGAGCGAATATCCCGATGTCGCTGAGCTTCGTCGCGACATCTTCAAGGACGAGGTGCTTGCATGAGCCAGATGCCAACCAACATCAACACTATCCAGGCCGTCAACTTCGCGCTCGACGATGCAATGGCCGCCGACGTCAACGTGATCGTGCTGGGTGAAGACGTTGCCGACGGTCAGGAAGGCGGCATTGTCGGCGTAACGAAGGGACTATCGTCGAAATACGGCACGTCGCGCGTGCGTTCGACGCCGATCTCGGAGCAGGCCATCATCGGTGCGGCAATCGGCGCTTCGATGGTCGGCATGCGCCCGGTGGCGGAAATCATGCTGATGAACTTCACGACCGTCGCGATGGACATGATCGTGAATCACGCGGCGAAACTGCGCTTCATGTCGGGCGGGCAGACCAACGTGCCGATCGTGATCCGCACGATGACCGGTGCCGGCTTCGGCACGGGTGGTCAGCACGCGGACTACCTTGAAGCGTGGTTCGCGCACGTCGCCGGCATCAAGGTGGTCGCACCTTCGAATCCTGCCGATGCGTATGGCCTGATGCTGTCCTGCATCCGCGACGACGACCCTTGTCTGTTCATCGAGAACATGCCGACCTACTGGAACCCGGGCAATGTGCCGGAGCGCGGCGTGGCGATTCCACTTGGAAAGGCCAACGTCGTGCGCGCAGGCACGGACGTCACGTTGATCAGTTACAGCCGCCGCGTGCAAGAGGTCATGGTCGCCGCGGAGGCGCTCGCCAAGGATGGGATCGCCTGCGAAGTGATCGATTTGCGCACGGTCTCGCCTCTGGATACCGAAACCATCCTGACTTCGGTTGCCAAAACAGGGCGCGCCGTCGTGGTGCACGAGGCCGTCAAGCCGTTCGGCGTGGGTGCTGAAATCGCATCTCGCATCTACGAGGCCCTCTTTCGCGAACTCAAGGCGCCGGTGCAGCGCGTGGGCGCGCAATTCTGCCCCGTGCCGTTCTCCAAGCCGCTCGAAGACGCGTTCGCGCCGGGCGTGGCAGACATCGAAGCGGCGGTTCGCGCGACGCTGAAATGACGAGCACGCGCTCCCGGAATTTCCATCATCAATAGAGCAAGCTCATGACCACACAAGTTCTGCTGCCCAAACTGGGCTTTTCCATGAATGAAGGCACGCTGGCCGAATGGCTGGCGGAAGACGGCGCGACCGTGAGCGAAGGGCAGATTCTCTACGCGCTCGAGAGCGACAAATCGGTTCAGGAGGTCGAGTCGCCGGCGTCGGGCACGCTGCGCATCGTCGCCCAGGTTGGCGAAGTGTATCCCGTCGGCACGGTGCTGGCGGAAATCGTCTGATTGGCCGCAGGCCGGTCACCTTATTCAAGAGTCGTTTGAAGAGGCATCCGCGATGAGTGTCGAATCCGTAGCTGCCCGAGCGCAGTCCAACGTGAATACTGGTTCGGGCGAGGCCGCAGTCCCAGCATTTGGTGCGCATTTGCCGCCATGGCCGCAGGTCGATTTCGCCGAATTCGGCGAGGTAGAGGTCAAGCCGGTGTCGCGCATCCAGAAGCTCACAGGAGCCTTCCTGTCGCGCAACTGGCTGACGATTCCGCATGTGACCCACCATGACGATGCCGATATTACGTCGCTCGAAAGCTATCGCAAGGCGCGTAACGACGCGAATCCGGCGGTCAAGCTGACGCCGCTCGTCTTCCTGATCAAAGCCGTGGTGCGGGCTTTGCAAGAGTTCCCGCAATTCAACGCGTCGCTCGACGGTGACGGCAAAAACATCGTTCTGAAGAAGTACTTCCACATCGGGGTCGCCGTGGACACGCGCTTTGGATTGCTCGTGCCGGTGCTGCGCGATTGCGACAGGAAGAGTGTCGAAGAACTCTCGGTGGAACTTGCAGCAATTTCGCAGAAGGCCCGCGAAAAGGGACTATCGATGGCAGAGATGTCGGGGGGCTGCTTCTCGATCAGCTCGCTGGGCGGCTTCGGCGGGACTGGGTTTACGCCTATCGTCAATGCGCCTGAAGTGGCGATTCTCGGTGTGACTAAAACCCGGCTGGCGGCCGCGCCGGCGGATGACGGCGGCGTCAGCTGGCGCAAGATGCTGCCCTTGTCGCTCAGCTACGACCATCGCGTGATCAACGGAGCCGACGCGGCGCGCTTCGCTGCATTCATCGGCACCGTGCTGGCCGATCCACAGACGCTCGCAGGTTAACAGACGATCTGACACAACAACGACGGGATTGAGATGAGAACCCTTGGCGAGATGATCGAGCGAAACGCTCGCTTGCATGCCGACCACACGGCGCTCGTATATGCGGAACGGCGTCTGACGCACGCTCAGTTGGCGGAGCGTGCAAGACGCTTTTCGGGCGCGCTATATCAGCGTGGCCTGCGGCGTCAGGATCGGGTTGCGATCCTCGCAATGAACTGCGCGGAGTACTACGAGACCTACCGTGCGTGCGAGTGGGCCGGTTTTATTCTCGCGACCGTCAATTTTCGGCTGGCGCCCGCGGAGATTCTCTACATTCTGAAGGATGCGGCGCCCAAAGCGCTCGTCTTCGAGGCTCAGTATGCCGATGTCGTGGACGGACTGCGTTCGCAACTGCCCGGAATCGAGCAGTACATCTGCATCGGCGACGCGCCTGATTGGGCCGTTTCATTCGAGGCGGTGATGGAAGCCGGCCCAGTGGAAGGGCCGCCGATCCGCTCGAATCCCGAGGATTACGCGTATCTGATGTACACGAGCGGCACCACAGGGCGTCCCAAGGGTGTCGTGCGCACACACCATGCGATGTGCGTCACCGCGGAAAGCTGCGCGCTCGTGACGGAGTTTTCTGGCAAGACGCGTGTGCTGCAGACGACGCCGGCGTTTCATGTCGGAGGGATCGGCTTCGTCAATGCAGTCGCGTGGATGGGCGGCACGACGGTCATCCATCGAGCCTTCGATCCGAAGCAAATGCTCGAGACGATCGCGCAAGAGCGCATCACCTTCACGTTCATGGTTGCCGCGATGCTCCAGGCGGTCCTCGACGTGCCGGAGCTGTCGAGCTATGACGTGTCGAGCATCGAAAACATCGTCACCGCGGCTGCACCGGTGCCGCCGCCACTGCTTGTGCGTGGCATTCAGGTGCTCGGCCCCGTGTTTTCGGTTCAGTACGGTATGACCGAGAGCAATGCCTGCTGGTTGCCTGCGCATGAGGTGAAGCCTCAAGGGTCGCCGGAACAGGTACGGCGCCTCGCATCGGTGGGACGTCCGTGTCCCGGCATCGACCTGCGCATCGTCGACGATCACGGCAACGATCTGCCGCAAGGTCAGACCGGCGAGGTCTGGCTGCGCTCGCAGACGCAGTTGAGCGGCTACTGGAACAACAGCGTGGCGACGGTGGAAGCACTGCGCGACGGCTGGTACCGCTCGGGCGACATGGGCTACCAGGACAAGGACGGCTACATCTTCCTCGTCGACCGCAAGAAGGACATGATCATTTCCGGCGGCGAAAACATTTATAGCCGTGAAGTCGAAGATGCGCTGGGGCAGCATCCGGCGGTCATCGACGTGGCGGTGATCGGCGTGCCGCACGAGAAGTGGGGAGAAAGCGTGAAAGCGATCGTCGTGTTGCGGCGGGGCGAGCAAGCGGGCGAAGCCGAGCTGATCGAGTTCTGCCGCGGCCTGATCGCGAGCTACAAATGTCCGAAGGCCATCGCCTTCGTCGACGAGCTGCCGAGACTGCCGACCGGCAAGATCAGCAAGGTGAGCTTGCGCCAGCAGTTTGCCCAGTGAACGGCAATCGCCTCGTTTGGAGAGAATCGACCATGGCCAAATGGCTAAAGAGTTCGGAATGCGTGAAGTTCGAAGTAGCGGAACGGGTTGCGCGTATCACGCTGAATCGTCCGGACAAGCGCAACGCCATCAACAATCCGCTACTGCAGGAACTCAAAGCGGCGTTGCTCGAAGCCGACGACCTCAAATCGGTGAACGTGATCGTGCTGTCGGGAGCCGGCCGCGATTTCTGCGCGGGCTACGATCTCGTGACGACGTATTCGGACCGTGCCGCGGACGCCGTTGATCCGGGTGACTATCGCGGCACGATTCGCAGTTTCGACGACGACTGCTGGTCGATGGAGCGGCAGTCGGAGACGGTCAATCTGATGGCCGAAATCCACAAGCCGATCATCGCGCAGGTGCATGGCAACTGTCTTGCGGGCGGCACGGACCTGGCGCTCGCGTGCGACATGGTGATCGCCGCCGACGATGCGAGGATCGGTTTTCCCGCCACGCGTGCGAACGGCTCGCCGCCTGCGCATATGTGGTTCTATCACGTGGGCCCGCAGTGGGCGAAACGTCTGCTGCTATCTGGCGACTCGCTAACGGGCCGCGACGCCGCGAAGATTGGGCTGGTCATGGATGCGGTGCCGGCAGAACAGCTCGACGCGGAGGTGAACGAGCTGGCGCGCCGTCTGTCGTTCGTCGATGCCGATCTGTTGGCTGCGAATAAGCGCATCGTCAACCTCGGCCTGGAGTTGGCCGGCTCGCGCACGCTTCAACGCATTGCGGTCGAGAACGACGCCCGCGCTCACCAGAGCCAGGGGCCGCGGCGCGCGCAATTCAAGGCAGACATGGAAGCGGTTGGCCTCAAGGAGGCGCTCAAGCGCCGCGACGAGCCATTCGGCGACGGGATGATCCGGCTGCACGCTCGCGGCAGTTGACCCGTCGTTCGAAGCGACCCCTGCAACCCAAATGAAGATCGGAACATCATGGATGTTGAACTCACATTGAACGGCGCGGTTGCGACGCTGTGTCTGAACCGCCCCGAGAAGCTCAACGCGCTCACGCCGGAGATGCTCCACCTGATTCTCGGCCATCTCGATCGCATCGAACAGGACCCGGAGATTCGCGCGGTGATCCTCACCGGCGCAGGCCGCGCTTTTTGCGCCGGCGCCGACATCAAGGGCGGCGGCGCCGCGCCGCCGCAGATGAGCGTGGCGCACGCACGTGCATCGATGGCGGTGTACCAGAAGATCGCGCTGCGGTTGTACAACCTCAACAAGCCGATGGTCGCGGCGGTACGGGGTGTGGCGGTGGGAATTGCATGGAGCTTTGCGCTGTGCGCGGACCAGCTCGTCGTTTCCGACACTGCGCAGTTCATTCCCGCATTCCTGATGCGCGCCACCTTGCCTGAAGGTGGCATGGTGCATCTGCTCGCCCGTCATTGCGGCGAGTTTCGCGCGAAGGAAATCATGTATCTGAATCGCCGGCTGAGCGGCAAGGAAGCGCTCGATATGGGTCTGGCGAGTCATCTCGTCGAAGACGGTGACCTCGATGCGGCTGCCGAAAAGCTGGCTGGCGAGCTTGCGGCCGGCCCGACTCTTTCGCTCGGGCTGACCAAGCAGTTGTTCAGGTTGAACACGGGCAGCATGGAAGAGTTTCTTGCTCAGGAACTCAACGCGGTGGCGCTCGCGGTGAACTCGGAGGATGCGGCGGAGGGCCGGCTCGCGGCGAGAGAAAAGCGCGCACCCGCGTTCAGGGGCCGCTAGGCACAGACCCCGCACGAGCGCGGCACAGCGGCGCGGCAGAGCAGACAAACGAAGGCGAAAGAGATTCAGGAGTCAGGCATGCATTTCGGCTACAGCGAGGAAGACGAATCATTTCGTCAGGAAGTCAGGAAGTTTTTCAACGAGCATGCACCGGCCGACATCTCGCGCCGCTGGCGTGATGGCGTGCATCCGCCCACGCGCGATGACATCCGCAGATGGCAGCGCATTTTGTACGAGCGCGGCTGGGGCGCGCCCCATTGGCCGGCCGAGCATGGCGGCACTGACTGGAGCGCGTTGCGCAAGCACATCTTCATGGAAGAGCTGTACAACGCCGATGCGATGGACTACGGTTGGCAGTCCACTCAGATGGTTGCGCCCGTCATCATCGCGTTTGGCTCGGACTGGCAGAAGGAGCGTTTTCTCGGGCCTATCCTGCGTGGCGACGAGTTCTGGTGTCAAGGCTTCTCGGAACCGAACGCGGGCTCGGATCTGGCCGGACTGAAGACCACGGCCGTGCTCGACGGTGACGAGTACGTCATCAACGGCCAGAAGATCTGGACCAGCGACGCGACGATTGCCGATTGGGGATTCTTCCTCGTCAAGACCGATACGACCGTGAAGCCGCAACGCGGTATCTCCTTCCTGCTGGTCAGAATGGACACACCGGGCATCACGGTGCGTCCGATCGTCTCGATCGAGGGCGGCAAGGGGCTGAATGAAGTGTTCCTCGAGAACGTGCGCGTGCCGAAGGCGCATCTCGTGGGCGAGGCTGGCATGGGCTGGACCTATGCGAAGTATCTGCTCGAAAAGGAGCGCACGGCGAGCGCGTTCCTGTACTTCAACAAACGTGAGCTGCAACGCGCGAAAGACATCGCCGGACAGGAGACGGTGGACGGCGTGCGCCTGATCGATACGCCCGGGTTCGCGCGCAAGGTCGCGGAGGTCGAAGCGGACCTGATGGCGCTCGAATGGTCCGTGCTGCGCATCCTCGCTGAAGAGAAGAGCGAGCGCAATCTCGACGCTGTCGTCTCTGCGCTGAAGATCAGCGGCTCGGAGATGCAACAGCGTGTGACGCAGCTGCAAATGGACGCGCTCGGCCCTCGCGCGATACGTTTCGACGACCACAGCGAGCCAGATGGTGATCCGGTAGTCGACGAAAACTGGCCGGACTACATGGGTGGCCGCACGTCGGGCTATCTGATCGCTCGCGCATCCACCATCTATGGCGGCGCGCGCGAAGTGCAGAAGAACATCATTGCCAAGCTGGCATTTGGACTGTAGCCATGGACTTCAACTTCTCCGAAGAACAATTGATGCTGAAGGATGGCGCTGAGCGCTATGTCCAGCAGGAGTATGGATTCGAGGCGCGCACGCGCATCGCGGCGGGACAAGAAGGCTTCAGCCGCGATCATTGGCGCGCCTATGCGGAGCTTGGCTGGCTCGGTCTGACCATGCCGGAAGACGTCGGCGGTCTCGGTTGCTCGTTCGTCGAGACGGCGATCCTGATGGAGGCGCTGGGCCGCGGCATGGCGCTCGAGCCGGTCGTACAGACGGCGCTGCTTTGCGCGACGATCATCGAACGAGGCGATGCGCCGGCTCAGCGCGAGACGCTGCTTCCCGCCGTCATCGAGGGCAGGCTGCTGCTTTCGCTCGCGGATAGCGAAGCGGGCAGCCGGTACAAAGTGGGATGCCACGCCCGAACGCACGCGCTCAAGACAGCCTCGGGTTATCTGATCAGCGGGGCGAAGACGCTGGTGATCGCAGGCGCGTCGGCAGATCAGTTGCTCGTGACCGCGCGAGTCGAAGGTGCATCGCAGCGCGTGGGCGTTTTTCTCGTCGATCGACGCGCTGCGGGCGTGACGTGCCGTTCGTACCGCTTGCTCGATGGATCGCGTGCCGCGGATATCGACCTGCACGACGTCGAGCTCGGTGAGGATGCGCTGATCGTCGCCCCGGAACGCGCGCTGGAGGTGCTCACGCAAGCCACGGAACTGGCGATTCTCGCGAGCGTGGCCGAGAGCCTCGGCATGATGGAAGCGGTGATGGCGATCACCTCGGAGTACATCAAGGGACGCTCGCAGTTCGGCCAGCCTATCGGCAAGTTCCAGGCGTTGCAGCACCGCATGGCGGAGATGTTCGTCGCCACCCAGGAGGCGCGCTCGATGCTGTACTGCGGGATCGCCCACCTGAACAGCCCGGCGGCCGAACGCAGCCGCATGATCTCGGCGGCCAAGGCCGTTGCCGCGCGCGCCAATCGCTTCGTTTGCGCGCAGGGCATCCAGTTGCACGGTGGCATGGGGCTCACCGAGGAATATCCGGTGGGGCACTACTTCCGCAAGATGACGATGATGGAGAAGATGTTTGGCGATATCGACTTTCATCTCGACCGCGTTGCGGCCGGCTGATCGAGTCGCCGTTATGCCGCAATTATCGTTCGATGGACAAGTCGCCATAGTGACGGGTGCGTTCGGTCGCGTGGACGGCTTTTCCTGGCCTCCGAGGCATGCAATTTTGTCAATGGCGCCGTGATCTACGGTGATGGTGGTCAGCACACAGCGGGCCCGGTCCTCAATCCCGGCAAGCTTTCACTGACCACTCAATAACGATCGCTTACCGAGGAGGATGAGGATGCAGCGTGTCAAGGACAAGATAGCTATTGTGACCGGGGCCGCGTCGGGCATCGGCGCGGCCTGTGCTGCGAGACTCGCGGATGAGGGCGCGCTGCTCGTCGTGGCGGACCTCAATCTCGAAGGCGCACAGGAGCAGGTTCGTCGCATCGAGGAGTCCGGCGGCCGGGCGGTTGCGACGCGTGTCGATATTGGCGACGAAGGTTCGATCGATGCGATGTTCGAGTTGACGCTCAAGACCTGGGGCGGCCTCGATATTCTGCACAACAACGCCGCGGCCACGTCGCTTTCCAGTACCGTCGATGCGGCAGTCGAGACAGTCGACGTGGCTGTCTGGGACGACACGATGCGCATCAATCTTCGCGGCACCATGCTGGCTTCCCGGCGTGCGCTGCCGCTGATGCGGGCACGTGGTGGCGGTTCGATCATCAATACCTCGTCGGGTTCCGCTCAAGCGGGTGCTCTGGGGTATAGCGCATATGGTGTCTGCAAGGCCGGTATCGAGAACCTGACGCGCTACATCGCCGCGCAGCACGGTAAGGAGGGAATACGCTGCAACGCGATTGCTCCCGGCCTGATCGTCACGCCGGTGACCCAGGCATACTACGCGGGCGTGCTCGGGGAGATGATGTTGAGCCACCATCTGACGCCGCGGCTCGGGCAGCCCGAAGACATTGCGCACGCGGTGATATATCTCGCTTCGGATGAAGCAGCGTTCGTCACCGGCCAGGTGTTTAACGTCGATGGCGGGCTTCTTTCGCACCAGCCTTACTATGCGGACGAAATCCGTGCGCGCTCGGCGGCGACGACCAACGTTGCGAAGGGGGCGGCATGACGACGGATTCCAGTCTTCCTGCGCGTATCGAGCGCATCGAGGCGCAGCTTGCTATACAACAGTTGCCGGTGCGATACGCGCTTGCGGTCGATTCGCGCGATCTGGACAGTCTGGTGCAGCTGTTCGCCGAAGACGTCAACTGTGGCCGATGGGGCGTGGGGCGCGCGGCGCTGAAGACCTTCTATGGGTCCGAGCATATTTTGCGCGGCTTTTACCGCAGCATTCACCAGATCTGCGGCCACACAGTCGATTTCATCGACGCCGACCATGCAACGGGAAGCGTCTATTGTCGCGCGGAGCATGAGGACAACGGTGCGTGGGTGGTGATGGCCATCTGCTACTTCGACCACTACGTGCGGCGCGATGGGCAATGGTACTTCGAGCGTCGCGACGAACAGCACTGGTATTCGACGGATTGGCTCGAGCGCCCCGGTGCGCCGCGCTTCCAGAACTGGCCCGGCAAGTATGAAGGCGACCGGTATCAGCCGCGCCTTCCGCAGAGTTTTCCTACGTGGGCAACCTTCTGGAGCGCGAGCGAACAGCACGCCATCGACGCTTTGACGAAGGCGCCGTAAGCACGGCAGCGTCCGCGGCTCTTGCGCGTTACAGCGCGGCTTCTCCACGCAAGAGCACGTCGGCACCGCCGTCGGCGAAGGGGACTTGGCCCACCATGTAGCCATTGGCTGGACTCGCAAGGAATGCGAGGAGCGGCACGATCTGCTCGGCGGTGGCGTAATTGGGTACGACGGTGGGCACGCCGGCGGCAAGCGCCTCGCGACCTTCGGCGGTTTCCAGCAGCGGCGCGACCATCGGCGTCTTCACGATGCCCGGCGCGACACCATTGAGCAACACGCCCTTGTCGGCCCAACCGGGCAGCACTGCCGTGCGCCGTATCCACTGCGTCAGCGCGCGCTTGGATGACGCATAGCCTTGTGCGCCGATCTTTGCAGCTTGCTCGCGTGCCGCGGCTTCGTTGCCGTCGAGGCATAACTCGACGAGGCGTGCATCGACCGGATGAAGCGATGCGAGCGATGAGATCACCACGGCGCGTGGCTCCCTTGCGCGATGCAGCAGCGGCAACAGGCGTGGCAACAGATCAGTAACGCCGAAGTAATTCACCGACACCAGCGTGTCGCCGGGCACCGGCGGCGACACGCCGGCGCAGGCGACCACCGCATCGATCGACGGTGTGATCTGCTGTACGCGCGCGACCAGCGCTGCGCGCTGCGCCGGGACAGTGAGGTCCGCGCAAACTTCCGCATCGCGGAGATCGACGCCGATCACCCGTTCGCCGAGCGCGGTCAAATGCCGGGCCAGCGCCGCGCCCATGCCCGATGCGGCGCCGGTGATCAGCGTCGTGCGCGGAACCTTCATGTCCGTCACGCTTACGCAGCCACGCCGGGCAGATGGACGACCAATCCGTCCAGCTCCGGCGTCACGAAGATCTGGCATGTCAGACGGCTGTTTTCGCGCACGTCCATCGCACAGGTGAGCATGTCGACTTCATAGGATTCGGCCGCTGGCATGTGGCTGCTCCAGGCCTCGTCGACGTACGCATGGCAGGTTGCGCAGCTGCAGCTGCCGCCACAGTCGCCGAGAATGCCGGGGATCTGGTTGTTGACTGCCGTTTGCATCACGGAATCGCCAACGGTGGCGCTCACGGCGGCTTCGCTGCCGTCCGGCTGAATGAATCGAATGAGCGGCATGGCTTCTGAACCTCTGAAAAATTAGTTGGACTGGGGAAGCAGACTCTTCAACGGGATCGATTCGTCGGCGAGATCGGCCGCGCGGACTGGAATCTTCTCGGCAACGAATCGCTTGGCCAGCACGAATTCGGGCACGCGACTGACCGTATCGGCTGCGAGCATGACGCCGTCTTTCAGATAAAACGCTGAGAACGAGCGGGTATCGGGATTGCCGCGCAAAACGAACTCGTCGTAGCCGTGGGACAAGCCGACCATCTTGAGCTTCAGATCGTATTGATCGGACCAGAACCACGGCACGCTGTTGTAGACGCGCTCCTTGCCACACAACGAGGCAGCCGCGGTGCGGGCCTGCTCCAGCGCGTTGGGCACCGACTCGAGCCGCAGGCGCCGGCCGAGCGAAGGGTTGGGGTGGTTGGTGCAATCCCCGACCGCGAAAATATTCGGATCGGACGTGCGGGTGTATTCGTCGACCACGATGCCGTTGTCGACGGCCAGGCCGGCTGCTTCTGCAAGTTCGGTGGCGGGCTCCAGTCCCACGCCGACGATGACGAGATCCGCAGCGACGCGCGTGCCGTCCGCGCAGCACACGGCCGCGACCGCGTCGCCCGACGCGTCGAGTTCGAACTCACTGACGATCGCGTTGGTGCGGATGTCGACGCCGGCCTCGCGGTGCACTTTCTCGTAGAACGCGGAAAGCTCGGGCGCCGTGACGCGCGCGAGGACGCGGGGCAATGCTTCGAGCACGGTGACGTGCAAGCCGCGCTTCACGGCTACGGCAGCCACCTCCAGTCCGACATATCCGCCGCCGATGATCACGAGGCGCGAGCCGGCATGAAACTGGTTTCGAATGCGCGCGACGTGATCGAGCGTGCGAAGGTAGTGAAAGTTCTGCAGCTTCTCGATCGTTTCGATACCGGGCAACGCCAGGCGCCGCGCGCGCCCGCCGGTAGCCAGAACGAGTTTCGTATAGCCGATTTCGCTGCCGTTGGAGAGCGTGACCCGTTTCGCGTCACGGTCGATGCATTGCGCGCGCACATTCGGAATGAATTCGACACGCGCTTTGTCGTACGTCGACAGCGGTTTCAGGTAGAGCTGCTCGGCGGTCGATTCGCCCGACAGAAATGCCTTGGAGAGCGGTGGCCGTTGATACGGCAAGTGGGATTCTTCCCCAACCATCACGATGCGCCCCGTCCATCCCTGTTCGCGGATCGCGGTCGCGCATTCCCCCGCTGCGTGACCCGCCCCGACGATCAGTGCGGTGTTCTCTGCGTCTCCAGCTGTCATGAAGCCAACTCCATCTCATACGGCCACAAGTTCGCTGCGGCCAGATTCTGCGAATAGTGTTCTAAATTGTGAACGACCGTCGTTGCTGCTGTCAATGCTCATGAACCCCGCTGAGCCGCCGTGGAGCTGACCATCCCCTCGATGCCGCCAACCGCGAAACGGATCAGGTAGGTGCGCATGCGCTCGATATGCGCCGTCGCGAGTGCCCGTGTTCTGGATCGCGCTTCCTGCGCGTAAAGCTCGTTGAGCACGAGATGAAACACGGACTCGACGAAATGCTGCACCAGTTCGACGGTCTCCCGCGTGGCATGAGGAAGCGCGTTGGCGAAGGCGTCACGATAGCGCGCGGCCGCCGGCGCGTATTGGTCATAAAACGGCGCCGTGAGGTCGGGGCGCTCCAGAAGGCAGCCAATCTGGGTCAGCAGGCGCAGGTAGTTTCGCCACCCCGGATCGCCGCTCGTCAGATGCGCGAAAGCCGGTGCGGAAAGTGCGGTCACGATCGTCTCGACATCGGGAAGCTTGCCTCGCAGCGGCACGAGTCCGGCCTCGAGCGATTCGATGACCTGCCGGCTGATCACGGCCGCGCGACGGCCGATCGCCTGTTGAAACAGCGCGTCTTTGCTGCCGAAGTGGTAGCGCGCGAGGCTCAGCTCCATGCCACAGCTCTGCATGATGTCGCGAATCGATGTGCCGAAGTAGCCGTGCATCGCGAACAGCCGCTCGGCCGTATCGAGAATGCGCTCTGGCGTCGTGCTGCGCGCCGTGGCGCGCGGCTCATTGATGGCAGTCGCCGGGCTGCTCGCGGCGTGAGTGGTTCTGGACGGCATGGTTTCCCTTTCATGGCGGGTGCGGATCGGACAGTGCGCGATCCCTTTCAGCGAATGATAAAACGATCTTGCACATTCGTGCAAAATCGAACATAGTTCAGCTATCGGCACGTCGCTACCACGCAGAGGTGCCTTTAAATGAACGATTAATGGAGACAGGAACCATGGCGGGCGCGCTGCAACTCGAGGACTTCGACGATCCCAAGTTCAACCCCTTTTTCGAGGATTCGCTCGCTTTCGGCGCCGATCCTAACCCGTATCCGCGGATTGCCGAGCTCCGCGAGAAAGGCTCGGTTCAGAAGGGCGACTACCGTGTGCTGATGGGCGCGGCAGCGGATCTGACGATGTCCGATGTCGCGCATTACTGCGTATTCGGATACGACGAGGTAGCGCAGGTGCTCGGAGATCCGGTCACCTTCTCGAACAAGTCTTACGAGCGCAATATCGGCATCAGCTTCGGACGCAGCATCTCGACGATGGACGCGCCCGAGCACCCGCGCTACCGCCGCATCTTCCAGAAGGCCTTTTTGCCGCACACGGTGGCAGCATGGGGCGATACGCTGGTCGATCCGGTCGTGAACGAACTGATGTCGAAGTTCATGGAGCGCGGACATGCGGATCTCGTCAACGAGTTCACGCTTCACTATCCGTTCAATATCATCTACCGCCAACTGGCATTGCCGCCGGAAGACGTCAAGATCTTCCACAAGCTGGCGATCGCGCAGACGCTGGTTTCGATCGATGTGGCGCACGGTGTGGAGGCGTCGACGAAGCTGGGTGCTTATTTCGCTCGACTCGTCGAGGAGCGCCGCAGCAATCCGGGCGATGATCTCGTCAGTTCGCTGGCCATCGCGGAAGTCGATGGCGAGTTGCTGCCGGACGAGGTCGTCATTTCGTTTCTGCGTCAATTGGTGAATGCGGGCGGTGACACCACGTATCGCGCAACCAGCGTGCTGCTGCTCGCGCTGTTGCGCGATCCCGCGCAGCTTGAAGCGGTGCGCGAGGATCGCACGCTGGTCGCGCAGGCGATCGAGGAGGCTCTGCGCTGGGATGGCCCCGTGTTGATGCAATCGCGTATGGCCTCGCGTGACGTCACGCTCGGCGGTGTGGAGATTCCGGCGGGCGCATTTCTCGACGTGTTGGCGGGAAGCGCCAATCGCGACCCCAATCGCTTCCCCGATCCGGACAGGTTCGACATCTATCGAAAGCCTGCGCACCGGCACTTCGCATTCGCGTATGGCCCGCACGTATGCATCGGCCAGCACCTTGCGCGCGTGGAAATGACGCGCGCGCTCAACGCGATTCTCGATCGCCTGCCCAATCTTCGCCTCGATCCGGCCGCGGCAGCTCCACAGATCAATGGAATCATGATGCGCGTTCCGCATTCGATTCCCGTCGTCTTCGGCTAACCAGAACAGCGCCAGCCTCGCGTGTCGTGGACGAGGCTGGCCGACAAGGCACGTGTGGCGGCCCAGCTCACGAGGTAGCGCTGGTCCGCACGCACGGACGGTGGAGAACGCATAGATGATCGAGTTTGACTTTATCGTGATTGGCGCCGGTGCCGCAGGTTGCGTGCTGGCCAATCGTCTTTCGGAAAGCGGGCGCCATTCAGTGCTGCTGATCGAGGCAGGTCCGGAAGATCGCAATCCGTTGATCCGAATGCCTAAAGGCTTCGGAAAGCTGCTGGGCGATCCAGCTCATGCCTGGTTCATTCCGGTGCAGCCCGATGACGGGAACGGGCATCGCAACGAAATCTGGCTGCGCGGCAAGATGCTCGGTGGTTCCAGCAGCATCAACGGCATGGTGTATATGCGGGGTCATCCAGAAGACTACGACGGATGGGCCGAGCTGGGCGTCGAGGGATGGAGCTGGCAGAATCTGGCGCCGTGCTTCCGGCGCATTGAGGATCACGCGCTCGGCGCCGATGAGCTACGAGGCGAGGGTGGACCGCTGAAAGTGTCGCAGTACGCGCAGCGCAATCGTATCGGCGACGCCGTGCTCGAAGCGTGCCGGTCGCTCGGCGTGAGGCGCGTTGAAGATATCAACAGGCTCGATCATGAGGGCGTGGCCTATCTGATCTATACGATACGCAACGGTCGCCGGCAAAGCTCGGCCGAAGCCTTTCTGAAACCTGCGAGGACGCGCAAGAATCTGACCGTCGTTACCGGCACGCAAGCCGCGCGAATCGTGTTCGACGGCACGCGCGCCGTCGGCGTCCAGTGCGAAAGCGCGGGGCAGCAGATCGCTTACCGGGCGCGCCGCGAGGTCGTGCTGTCGGCGGGCGCGCTCGAGTCGCCGCGGCTTTTGCAGCTTTCGGGCATTGGCGATCCAGTCCATTTGCAGTCGCTCGGCATTCCTGTCGTGGCGGCGAATCCGGGTGTCGGACGGAACATGCGCGAGCACTATCTGTATATGGTGCAGGCGCGTCTGCAGCATTGGCGCGATTCGCAGAACCGGCAGTTCAGCGGCATGCGGCTATGGCGTAACGCGATGCAGTATTTTCTGTTCCGCCGTGGCGTGATGTCGCTCGGCTCGTATCAGGTGGGTGGTTTCGTCAAGACCGCGCCCGATGCGAAGCGTCCCGACGTTCAATTGATGATGGCGCCGTACTCGATGGATTTCGGCGCGGCGGGTTACGCGTTCGAGTCGTTCCCGGGCATGCAGCTCTTCAGCTATCCACTGCGTCCACGCAGCGAGGGGCACGTCAGGCTCCAGTCGTCGGACCCGCGCGTGCCGCCTGAAGTCGTCGCGAACTACCTTGCCGATCCGTACGACCAGCAGATGGCCGTCAATGCGTTCCGGCTCATGCGCAACGTGCTGGCCGCCGAGCCGCTCAGGAGTCTGCTGGTGGGGGAGACACGGCCCGGCCTCGCTGTCCAGACCGATGACGAAATTCTTGACCTCTACCGGCGCGACGGCCAATCCGGTTTTCACGCATGCGGCACTTGCAGGATGGGCTCGGACCCGCTTGCCGTGCTCGATTCGCGGCTGCGCGTGCGCGGTGTCGAAGGCCTGCGGGTGATGGATCTGTCCGTCACACCCACGATGATCTCCGGCAACACGAACGGCCCGATGATGTCGATGGCATGGCGCGCCGCCGGGCTGATCCTGGAGGACGCGCGATGAGTTGCCTTGAGGACTATAAGGGGCACTTTTCGAATATCGAATTCGAGCGACGCGACGGTGTTTTGCAGGTGCGCCTGCATACGGATGGCGGCCCGCTGAAGTGGGGCGCACTCGAACGCAGCATTCACAGCCAGCTAGGCGAGGCGTTCTATCAGATCGCACGCGACCTCGACAATCGCGTGGTCATCCTGACCGGAACCGGCGATTCGTTCTGCGACGCGATGAATTACGCCGAGTTGCCGGCGGAGCCGCTTTCGCAAGTCTGGCCGCGCTTGCAACGCGAGGGGCAAGACTTGCTGATGCAACTGCTGGACATTCCGGTTCCGGTTATCGGCGCGATCAACGGGCCTGCGCATATTCATGCCGAGCTGCTGGCGCTGTCCGACATCGTGCTCGCCTCCAGCCACGCAGAAATCTCGGATCAGGCGCACTTCATTCACGGCGTCGTGCCCGCGGACGGCGTGCAGATCGTCTGGCCGATGCTGATCGGCCACAACCGCGCCCGCCACTTTCTGCTCACCGGCGAGCGCATCAGTGCGCAACGTGCGTGGGAGCTTGGTGTAGTCGGCGAAGTCGTCGCGTCCGACACGTTGCTCGAACGCGCCTGGCAAATCGCGCGCGAAATCGCGGCGAAGCCGGTCGAAACGTTGCGATACACGCGCGCGGTCTTTACGCAGCCGTTCAAGCGTCGCATGGTCGCCGAACTGGGCTATGGGCTCGCGCTCGAAGGGCTTGCCGGTATCGCCGCGCAGTCCGGCAGAACGTAGCCCGTCAACGCGACATGTTCACAAATGGGAGACCCGATATGACATTGGCAGTGCAAGCATCAACGCAGCGCAGCGCGATCGTTCAGCAGGCGCTCGACCGCGCGACGCGCGAAGGCGGTGAGATCGGCGTGCAGGTGGCGGCTTATCTGAACGGCAAACTCGTGATCGACGCATGGAGCGGCGTGGCCGATCCGTCCACCGGCCGTCCTGTCGATGGCGACACGCTCTTCAATGTCTATTCGGTAACGAAGGCCGTTGCGGCAACCGCGTTGCACATCCTGGTTGACCGCGGCCTGATCGAGTACGACGCGCCGGTGACGCGCTACTGGCCGGAGTACGGCGCGCACGGCAAGGAGAAAACCACGGTGCGCGATGTGCTGACTCATCGCGCGTGCGTGCCGCAAATGCCTGCAGACGTCACGCCGGAGCTGATGTGCGACTGGCACTGGATGACCCGCGCGATCGCAAACCTGGAGCCGCTTGCCGAGCCGGGGACGAAGACGCTGTACCTTTCGATGACATTCGGCTGGATCGTTGGCGAGCTGGTGCGACGTGCCGATCCGAAGAAGCGCTCACTGGGCCGTTTCGTCCGGGAAGAGATCGCGATGCCGCTAGGCATCGAAGATCTATGGATTGGCATCCCTGACGAAGTCGAACCGCGCATCGCACGTCTCACCGATGCGATGGTGCCGGTTCCCGCGGAGTACCTGCCGCCGCTATTCCTGCGCTCGATGCCCGAACAGGTTGCATTGACGCCGCAAGTGTTCGAGCGTCCGGACGTGCGGCGCGCGGAAGTGGCGGGTGTTGGCGGGATCTTCAATGCGCGCAGCGAGGCGCGCTTCTGGGCGATGCTCGCATGTGGCGGTGAGTTGGACGGCGTGAGGATACTGTCGAAGGAACTCGTCGCCACGCTGAATACGCCACGTGCCAATAGCGAAGAGCCCGACCCGGTGATGTTCGGCTTTCCGATTCCGATCACGATCGGTGGCTTCTGGTTCGGCGGCAACCATCCGCCGGTGACGGCGGCGCGGTCGCCGCGCGCGTTGTGCCATCCGGGACAGGGCAATTCGATCGGCTGGGCGGACCCGGACACCGGGCTCGCCGTCGCGATTTGCCATAACAAGCTGTTCAACCCGACCACGCCGGAAGAAGACCCACTGCTTCCGATCGCTGCGGCGATTCGCAACGCGCTGGATCTGGAGTGAGCGGCACCATGGTCATGGATATCGCGTATTTGCAGCAATGGACCGGGCGCACGGAGGAAGTGAAGGACCAGCTCACCCTCACGCCGATGACAGCGCTCGGCGCCGTGCTAGACCGGGACGACCTGCCCGCGGCAGCTGGCGATGAGTTGCCGCCGTTGTGGCACTGGCTCTATTTTCTGCCGGTTCATCGTCAGTCGATGGTCGGGCTCGACGGGCATCCGAAGCGTGGCGGTTTCCTGCCGCCGATCGACTTGCCTCGCCGCATGTGGGCGGGCAGTCAACTCGAGTTTCTACGGCCGCTGAGAGCGGGCAGCGCGATCACCCGACTTTCTTCGATCGAGAGCGTAGCTCACAAGCAGGGGCGCACCGGCGATCTGGTGTTCGTCAAGGTCAAGCACGAAGTCAGTGATGCGAATGGCGTTGCGCTCGTAGAACGCCAGGATATCGTGTATCGCGATCATCCGGTTGCTGGCGAGAAGCCGGCGGCGTCACAGGCCGCGCCCGCAGGCGCCCATTGGGCCCGCGAGATCAATCCCGATTCCGTGCTGCTGTTCCGCTATTCGGCACTGACGTTGAATGGTCATCGCATTCACTACGATCGGCCTTACGCAACCGGCGAAGAGGGCTACGAGGGTCTCGTCGTGCATGGCCCGCTGCTCGCCACGCTACTCATGGACTCGCTGAGATCGGAACTGCCGGGCGCGCGCGTCGGAGCGTTTTCGTTCCGCGCAATCAAACCGGTGGTGGACACTTCGCCTTTCTATGTTTGCGGAAAGCGAGACGAATCCGACCCTGGCAAAGTGAGCTTGTGGATCGCTGGTAGTGACGGGTCATTGCGGATGGATGCCACGGCTGTTCTCAGCTGATCGTTGAGTCCGGTCCGCCGGCGGGTACGCCGTAGCCGGGCCGGGCGCTGAATGGGAGACTTATGCGTTCGTTTCTTTTTGTGCCGGGAAGCAAGCCCGAAAGATTCGCCAAGGCGCTCGCGGCAGGCGCCGATGCGGTGATCGTTGACCTGGAGGACGCCGTTGCAGACGCGGACAAAGCGTCGGCGCGAGCCCATGTTGCCGATGCGGTACGAACATTTTCGGCATCGCCAGTTTGCGTGCTGTTGCGCATCAATGGCGCTGGAACGCAGTGGTTCGACGAGGACCTGTCACTTGCCGCGTTCGATGAGATCGATGGCGTCGTGTTGCCCAAGGCGGAGACGCCGGCTGCGTTGACCGCCGTAGCGGCGGCAACGACGAAGCCAATCTGGCCGATCATCGAATCCGCCGCGGGCGTCTGGAATGCGTTGGAGGTGGCACGCATGCCGGGCGTCGAGCGGCTGGTCTTCGGCTCGGTCGACTTCGAGCTCGATCTGGATTGCGACGGCTCATGGGACGCGTTGCTGCACGCGCGTTCGCGTATCGTGCTGGCTTCGCGCGTCGCTGGAATTGAAAGTCCGGTCGATGGCGTCACCGTGGCGATCGACGACGAGCGGCAACTCGCCGAGGACTCGTCGAAGGCGCGATCGCTGGGTTTTGGCGGCAAGCTGTGCATTCATCCGCGCCAGGTCAAGGCGGTCAACGCCGCTTTCAGCCCGAGCGCGGATCAGATTGCCAAGGCGCGGCGGATCGTCGAAGCGTATGAGCGGGCGGAAGGCGGGGCAGTGTCCGTCGATGGACGGATGGTGGACTTGCCCGTGTTGCTCAAGGCAAGACGTATCGTCAGCGCGTCCAAAAAGGTGCGCGATTCGGCAGAGGGGTGAGAGATGCGGCGGAGTGAGCGCTGCATCGCCCGCGCCGCCACTTCAAGGGGTGACGCGGGAGTGTTGCAATTTGGCTTACACCGGGTCCCACGGCGTGAGCGCCATGGAAGGCACGTTCGGGAAGAAACTCGCTTCGAACGCCGGCATGACCTGCTCGGCAATCGCTTCGGGCGTCCAGCCGCCGTCGCGATGCAGCGAGCGGATCATCCGGATCTGGTTGAAGAAGTAGATCTCGTTGGCGCGCACGCCGAAGATCTGTCCCGACACCTTCGCGGCCTGGTCGGAAGCGAGGTAGACCGCGAGCGGCGCGATCTTGCGCGATTCCATGCGCTTGAGAACTTCGACGCGTGCCTTTTGCTCAGGCGTCTCCGAGGGGATCGAGGCCGTCATCGCGGTCCATGCCCACGGTGCGATGCAGTTCGAGCGCACGTTGAATTTGGCCATGTCGAGGGCAATCGACTTCGACAGACCGACGACACCCATCTTGGCGGCCGAGTAGTTGGCCTGTCCGATGTTGCCGATCAGACCCGACGTGGAGGTCATATGAACGAAGCTGCCGCCGTTTTGCGCCTTGAAATGCGGAGCCGCGGCGCGTGCCACGAAAAACGACCCGTTCAGATGAACGTCGACGACGGCTTTCCACTCATCGAGGCTCATGTTGAAAAACATACGGTCGCGCACGATGCCGGCGTTGTTGACCACACAGTCGATGCGGCCGAACGTGTCCAGCGCGGCCTGCACGATCTTCTGCGCGGAGTCCCATTCGGCCACGCTGTCCGTGGAAGCAACCGCTTGGCCGCCGGCCTCCTTGATTTCCGCGACGACGCGCTGTGCGGCGAATTCGCCGGTTTCGGCGTTGCGACCGAGGTCGTTGACGACGACCTTGGCGCCGTTCGCCGCGAATTGCAGCGCGAAATCGCGCCCGATGCCGGCACCCGCACCCGTTACCACTACCACCTTGTCCTTGACGAAATCGCTCACTCTTGTCTCCGTTCGATACAGGCGTTGATGTTGAAAAGCTCGCCCACGTATAATAACAAAAACTGAACGCCGTTGCAGAATATGAACGATATTGATTTGACAACGCGTGTGTAGCGATTCATCCATTCGAAGACGACAAAATGAAAGGAGACGCGCAATGAACGACATGAAAGGCTGGACCGTGCCGGACCATGTTCCGCGGGAACTCGTGGTCGATTTCGACTATATGAATCCGCCCGGTGCCGAAGACGACGTCCATCGGGCGTGGAAGACGCTGCATACGGGTCCCGATATCGTCTGGTCTCCGTACTATGGCGGCCACTGGATCGCCACCCGCGGCGAAGACATCGAGGCGATGCAGAAGGACCATACCCGTTTTTCGCATCGCAGCGTCAACATCCCGCCGCTCAATGAAACGCAGCTCGTGCCGCTGGAACTCGACCCGCCCGAACATACCCAGTACCGCAACCTGATCACGCCCGCTTTTCTGCCGCAAGCTATCGCGTCGCTGGAAAGCGACGTGCGCAGCCTCGCAATCGAGCTGATCGAAAAAATCGCTCCACGAGGCGAATGCGAGTTCGTGTCGGAGTTCTCGAAGATCTTGCCGATCGTGATTTTCCTGCGTCTGGCCGATCTCCCGTTGAGCGATCGCGGACAATTGCTCGAATGGGCGGAATGGGCCGTGCGCGGCAATGTCGAGCAGCGCAACGAATCCCAGCACCGGCTGATTGGCTATATTTCCACCTGGGTGGAAAAGCGCAAGGCAGAGGCGGGCGGCGATCTCGTCAGCCTGATCGCGAACGCGCAGATCGACGGCAAACCGATCAGCCCTGAGCGGATGTTCGGCATGTTCATCGTCGTGCTGTTCGGCGGCCTCGATACCGTCGCATCGATGATGGGTTTCATCGCGCGTTTCCTCGCGGAGAACCCGGCTCATCGGCGCCAGCTAATCGAAAATCCAGAACTGATGGTTTCGTCAGTCGATGAGATGATTCGTCGCTTTGGCGTGGCGAACACCGCGCGGCTCATCACGCAGGACATGGAATACAAGGGCATCCAGTTCAGGAAGGGTGACCAGATTCAATTGCCGAATTCGCTCTTTGGCCTCGACGACCGCAAGTTCAGCGATCCGCTCGCCGTCGACCTGACGCGCAAGCCAGTGCTTCACGCGGCGTTCGGCAACGGCCCGCATCGCTGCCCGGGGTCGTTCCTTGCGCGTACGGAGATCAAGGTTTTCCTGCAGGAGTGGCTCAAACGCATTCCCGATTTTCGTATTCGCGAGGGCGACAAGCCGCGATGCGGTTCGGGCTCCGTCAACGGCATGCTTTATCTGCCGCTCGTCTGGGACGTAGCACCCTGAAGTATCCCCACCCTCAACGACTCATCGACGATCATGAAAAAGTGGCAATGCATCTTTTGCGGTTTCTACTACGACGAAGCAGCGGGACTTCCGGCGGAGGGCATCGCGCCAGGCACTCGTTGGGAAGACATTCCGGATGACTGGGCATGTCCTGAATGCGGGGCGACCAAGGCTGACTTCGTGATGATCGAGGTCGAGGTCTAAGCGTTCGGACACGCGCACGGCGTCGAGCCGTGCGCTTCATAGCCCCGGGTCAGGCGCGCTCGAACACGGCGGCAATACCCTGGCCGCCGCCGATGCACATGGTCTCGAGCGCATAGCGCCCCTTTCGGCGCGTCAACTCGTGCAACAGCGTGGTCATGATCCGCACGCCCGTTGTGCCGATCGGGTGACCGAGCGATATGCCCGAGCCATTTACGTTGAGCCGGTCTATGTCGTGCCAGTTCCAGCCTTTGAGGACAGCCAGTACCTGGCATGCGAACGCTTCATTCACCTCGACGAGATCCATCTGATCGAGCGTAAGACCGGTGCGCATCATCAGCTTCTGCACTGCGGGCACGGGACCGATGCCCATCCGTGACGGCTCGCAGCCCGCCGCGGCCCATCCCGTCAGCCATGCCATAGGCTCGAGTCCGAGCTCTTCGAGGCGGTCTTCCGCAACAACGAGGCAGGCTGCGGCCGCATCGTTCTGCTGGCTGGAGTTACCTGCGGTGACCGTTCCACCCGGCATCAACGCGCGAAGCTTGCCGAGGCTTTCCATACTGGCGTCCGCACGGAATCCTTCGTCTTTGGAAAACAGCAGCGGCTCGCCTTTTTTCTGCGGAACGCTGACCGCAACGACCTCTTCGGCCATATGGCCCGACTCCCACGCTGCCGCGGCGCGCTGATGGCTGCGCAGCGCGAACTCGTCGGCGGCCTCGCGACTGATGCCATAGTCGATGGCGAGATTTTCTGCGGTCTCGATCATGCCGGAGATATAGCCGAAACGTGATTCCGGCTGCGAGCGCTCGCGGCCGCGCGCGAGCCGGTCGTGAAACTGCACGGAGCCGGAGCGGGCGCCCCAGCGCATGTCCGTGCTGTAGTACTCGATGTTGCTCATGCTCTCCACGCCGCCAGCCAGCACGACGTCCGCAGCACCGGTCTGCACCATCATCGCGGCGGTGGCGAGCGCCTGCAGGCCGCCGCCGCAGCGGCGGTCCAGTTGCATGCCAGGCACGTCGACGGGCAGGCCGGCCTGCAGCGCGATCCAGCGGCCTACGCACGGCGTTTCGCTGTTTGCATACGATTGTGCGAAGACGACATCGTCGATGCGAGCGGGGTCGAGCCCTGCACGCCGGATCGTTTCGTTCGCGACGAGTGCACCGAGCTCTTCGACGCTAACGCCGCGCAGGCTACCACCAAAGGTGCCCACGGGCGTTCGTACAGGGGAGACAATTGCCGCGCGTTTCATGGGACGTTTCCTTGCAAAGTTCGAGGTTGCGGATGCGGGTGTGCTTGCGATCAGGCAACGAGCGTCGCGCTTCCGGTGCGATGAGGGGGCAGGGCGCTCGCCATCTGATCGAGAGCGCCGCGATGATCCGGATGGGCGATCGCCAGCATGCGTTCGCGCCGTTGCCGCAGCGTCAGGCCGCGCAGATCGGCTACGCCGTATTCGGTCACCACGATGGCGGCGTCGCTGCGTGGCGTGCTAACCGGTCCATTCAACGACGCGACGATGCGGCTGGCGCCCTTGCTTGCGGTAGACGGCAATGCGATGACTGGAACGCCGCCACGCGAGCGCCGCGCGCCGCGCAGAAAATCCAGTGCGCCGCCCACCGCGCCCACATACACGCCACCGGCAACCTCGGCGTTGATCTGGCCGCTCAGATCGACTTCCACAGCCGAGTTGATGGCGACGAAGCGCTCGATGCTTGCGAGTACGTTCGCGTCGTGCGTGTAGCGGGTCGAACGGAACTCGACGGCGTCGTTGCGATGCGCGAACTCGTGAATGCGACGGCCGCCCATCATCACGCCTGCAATGGTCTTGCCCGCGTCGATGGTCTTGCGCGCATTGTTGATCACGCCGATTTCCATCAGATCGGCGACTTTGTCCCCGATCGTGCCGGAATGAATGCCGAGGTCGCGCCGATCGCCGAGGCAAGCGAGGATCGCTTCGGGAATCGCGCCGAGGCCGAGTTGAATCGTGGCGCCGTCTTCGATCAAAGCGGCCGTGTTTTGTGCGATCGCCTGATCCGTCGCGCTTGCCGCGCTTGACGAACTCTCGGGCAAAGCGCGTGATGTCGGGAGAATGAAGTCGATCTCGTCGTCGCGAAGATATCGTTCGCCGTAAGTCCAGGGTGCCTGTTCATTGACCTCCGCAACGATGACGCGCGCGCGCTCGAGCGCAGGGATCAGATACTCATGCGCGACCGACAGGCTATAGCGGCCTTGCGAATCGGGGGGCGCCAACTGCAGCAGCAGCACGTCGATCGCAAGCTGACCCGAGTCCATCATCTCCGGGAACTGCGAATAGTGGCACGGAAGAATGTCGAGCGCGCCAGCCTTGGCCAGTGCGCGGTTGGAGCCGCTGCCGCAGTACGAAACGAAATCGATGCAGTCGGCGTGCTCGGGGCGGCACGTGTCGTAGTTGCTGGCACCGAGAAAAACCCGGAACGCGCCGACAGCATGCCGTTGCTCGAGCAGCTTGCGGGTGAGCGCAAGAGGCTCCGCGTTCGATTGGCCCCATGTGACAGTGTCGCCGCGACGGATGATGGACGCAAAGTCGATGGCGTCCGCCTCTAGCAGAATGGGCATGATGTTGTTCGCGTCAATTGGCGGCTTGCGCAAAGTCATGCGCTTCGTTGTGCTGCCCCCGCACGGCGCCCGAGGCAACGAGTTCCGCGATCCGGTCTTCGCTGTAGCCGATGCTGTGCAGGACGATCTCCGCATGCTCGCCCAGTCCCGGAACCGCGAGCGGTGGCGACGCGGGCTCCATGCGGAAATGAATCGGGCTCGCTACGTGGGCGCGTCCGGACGGATCGGTCTGGACCATTCTTCGCTCATGAGCATGTGGATGGTTTAGCGCCTCCGCGGTCGAGAGCACCGGCGCGACGCTGACGTTCCGGCCTTTGAACCAATCGAGCCATTCATCGAGCGTGCGCGTGATGAATGTTTGCGTCAGGAATGCTCGAACGCGCATCTGGCCTTCACCGGCCGGCCCGGTCGCGTCGGCGACCAGGTCGGGACGGCCGAGCGGCGTAAGAAGGTTGCTGGCAAAACTGTATTCCCGGCCGCCCAGGCAGAGCCATTTGGAATCGGCGGTCTCGTAGGTGCTGAGCATCGCGAGTCCGCTATCGCCCTCGGTCGCTTCCCAGGATTGCCCGGCCGGCATGTTGAGCAAACGGCCGCTCAGGTACGGCTGTGCCGTGAGCGCCGCATCGAACAGCGACACGTCGATGTAGTCGCCGCGCCCGGTTTCCCGGGCGCGCAGCAGCGCCATCAACACAGCGGACAATGCCGTCAGCGAACCGGCCAGCGCGGCGAGCGACGGTCCCGTGGCAATCGGCATTCCCCGCTCATCGCGCGGCAGCGTACCCGCAAGCGATTGAACTACCGGATCGTGTGCGGGCAATTGACAGAGCGGGCCGGTCTGGCCGAATGCGGTAATCGCGCAATAAACGACCTTCGGGTTGGTGCGGCTCACCGTGTCGTAGTCGATGCCAAGGCGAGCAGCGACGCCCGGCCTCGACGATTCAATGACGACGTCGGCCTCGTTCAGCAGCTTTAGCGCGACCTCGCGTCCGTCTGGATGCTTCAGGTCGAGGCCGATGCTGCGCTTGCCGCGGTTGATCGCCGCGAAGAAAGCGCCGTCCGTGCCGGGTGCGCCGCGCGTCGGGTCGCCGGTGACCGGTTCGACCTTGATGACTTGCGCCCCGTGATCGGCGAGGTTGGCAGCGAGGAACGGACCCGGCATGAACTGCGACAGGTCCACGACGCGAAGGCCGGTCAGTTTCATGCCAGAGCAGCGCTGAAGCCTAGCTGGCGTTGGGCAATCGCGGCGGCTTCCTTGACGATGCGGCCGATCAATTCCGCGCAGGTCGGCAAATCGTGAATGAGGCCTGTGACGATACCGGCGGGGAAAGCGCCGCCTTCGACTTCTCCTGTAGCGAACGCATCCATCCAGCGCTGTGCTCCGGTCAGTGCGGACAGGTCAGAGTGCGTCACGTTTTTGCTGCGCTCAAGTTCGAGCGCGGCGAGGCTCACGCTATTCTTGACCACGCGGCTCGGGTCCCCGATCGAGCGGCCCAACAGGACGGTATCGCGCTCGGTCGCTTCCAGCAGACGTTGCTTGATCGCTGGGTGGACCGGCGATTCTTGCGTGAGCATGAAACGCGTACCCATGTTGATGCCATCCGCGCCGAGCGCGAGAGCCGCCATCAGGCCGCGCCCATCGGCGAAGCCCCCGGACGCGAGAATCGGCACCTTGAGCTTTTCGGCTGCGGCGGGAATCAGGATTAGTCCGGGGATATCGTCTTCGCCAGGGTGCCCCGCGCATTCGAACCCGTTGATGCTGACGACGTCTGCGCCGAGCGATTCGGCCTTCACCGCATGGCGAACCGTGACGCACTTATGCACGACCTTAACGCCATGTGCCTTGAACTCGGCGATGTATTTCGCGGGGTTGCTGCCAGCCGTTTCAACGACCTGGACGCCCTGGGACACGATCGTGCGAACATACGCGTCATAGTCGAGACCGGCATTCGCGCCGAGAACGGTCAGGTTGACGCCAAAGGGCTTATCCGTGAGCGAACGCACCTTGTCGATTTCGCGCGCGAGTGCATCGGCGCTTGCATGGGTGTGCGCGGAGATGAACCCGAGCCCTCCCGCGTTCCCCACGGCCGCCGCCAGTTCGGCTCGCGCCACCCAGCGCATACCGCCCTGAATGATGGGATATTGAATGCCGAGTAATTCAGTAATGCGGTTGACATACGGTTTCATCGCGCGCCTGTAATCTTGGATAGGGAGTGTGGGTGCCAGAGAAATGCGCCTGACGCGCGTGACCTGGCGTGCTCGGTTTGCCACGATGCGCGTGGCGTTCTTGGCGATTCAACAATCGCGAAACTGGGGTTTGCGCTTTTCGGCGAAGGCTGCCATGCCTTCCTTTCGATCTGCAGTGGCGAAGGTCGAATAGGCCATGCGCCGCTCGAACAGGATGCCTTCCGCGAGGCTGGATTCGTAGGCGCGGTTCACACATTCTTTCGCCATCGCCACGACGGGTTGCGAATATCGCGCTATTTCATCGGCCGTTTTCAGTGCTTCTTCGACGAGCGTGCCGACCGGCAGGATGCGGCTTACGAGGCCGCATCGTTCGGCCTCGACGGCGTCCATCTTGCGGCCGGTGAGGATCATCTCCATCGCCTTCGATTTGCCGAGCACGCGCGTGAGGCGTTGGGTGCCGCCAGCGCCGGGAATGGTCGCCAGCGTGATTTCGGGCAGGGCGAAACGGGCGTTGTCGGCGGCGAGAATGAAGTCGCACATCATGGCCAGTTCGCAGCCTCCGCCCAACGCAAGACCCGCGACCGCCGCGATGACCGGCTTGCGGCAACGCGCGGTGCGTTCCCAGTTAGACGTGATGAACTGATTCTTGTAGACGTCCATGTACGTCCATTCGTTCATCATCTTGATATCGGCTCCGGCGGCGAACGCCTTTTCGCTGCCGGTCAGCACGATCGCGCCGATGGCGGGATCGGCTTCAAAGTCGTCGAGTGCTGCCGTCAGCTCGTCCATCAGCTGGTTGTTCAGCGCGTTGTAGGCTTGCGGACGGTTCAGCCTGAGCAAGCCGGCTTTTCCGTGCGTTTCGACGATGATCGTCTCGTAGGCCATGCTTCTTCCTTGAGGGAATGAGGGGCAACGCTGCTCGCGCGTGGTTCGTGGGCCGCGGCGCGCCGTTCGGGTTACGTCAAAGCGTACCGCACGTTGCCAATTATTTGAACGACGTTTATGATTCTGAATGTGAGGCCCGGCTTTGTCAATTGAGCGCGAGGGCAGATTCACTAACGGGAAACACCGCGAGGAGACACTGCATGACTACTCGTCACGAGGACGGACAGATTCGCGTTGAGCAGCGCGGGAACCTGCTTTTGATGGGCATCGACCGGCCGGAAAAGCGCAACGGATTTACCCCGAAGATGTTCCGCGAACTGGCCATGGCTTACACGCAGCTCGAACAGAGCAGCGATATTTTTTGCGGGCTGGTCTACGCCGAAGGGGATCACTTTACGGCAGGGCTCGACATGCCGAAGATCGCGCCATTGCGCCGGGAAGGGAAATCCCTGCTTCCTGAAGGCGAGGTAGATCCGTTCAACTTGCGCGCGCCGCTGCGCACCAAGCCGGTCGTCATTGCGCTCAAGGGAATCTGTTTCACGGTTGCGGTCGAATTGATGCTCGCTTCGGAAGTGGCTGTGGCGGCCGATAACTGCCGTTTCTCCCAGCTTGAAGTCAAGCGGGGGATCATGGCAGGTTGTGGTGCGACGTTCCGCATGGTCCAGCGTGCCGGCTGGGGCAACGCGATGAAGGTACTACTTACTGGCGACGAATTCACCGCGGAAGAGGCGCGGCACATGAACTTCGTGCAGGATGTCGTGCCCGCGGGGCAGGAGTTCGACCGGGCGCTCGCGATCGCAGAGCGAATTGCGGCGCAGGCTCCGCTAGCCGTGCAGGCCACGATGCAGAACGCGCGGGTTTCACTGGGACAAGGCTGGCAGGATGCTTACGCGACCATTCAGTCGACCCAGCAGTTTCTCTACAACACTGAAGATGCCAAGGAAGGTGTTCAGTCCTTCATCGAAAAACGTGCGGCGAAATTCGTCGGCCGCTGATGCATGGCTTCCGGCGCAGCCGGTGCGAATTCAAGGGGACAGTTTGTTATGACAAAAGGCGCGTTGGCGGGTGTTCGCGTACTCGACCTGAGCCGTATTCTCGCGGGGCCGTGGGGGGCTCAAATGCTGGCGGATCTCGGCGCCGAGGTCATCAAGGTCGAGCGTCCGGGAAAGGGCGACGATTCGCGGCAATTCGGCCCACCGTTCCTGATGGATCGGGACGGCAAGGTCACGCGCGAGTCGACGTTTTTTATCAGCGCGAACCGCGGCAAGAAGTCGATCACCTGCGATATCTCTACGCCTGAAGGCCAGGCGCTGATCCGCTCGCTGGCTGCGCAATGCGACGTGTTGCTCGAGAACTACAAGGTGGGCGACCTCAAGCGTTACGGGCTCGACTACGAGAGCCTCAAGCTGGTCAATCCGCGCCTGATCTACTGTTCGATAACCGGGTTCGGCCAGACCGGACCGTATAGCCCACGGCCGGGCTATGACTCGATTTTCCAGGCGATGGGTGGCTTGATGAGCGTGACCGGAAACGGTGACGACGTGCCCGGCGGCGGCCCTATGAAAACCGGGCCCAGTCTTGCCGACATCCTCTGTGGTCAGTATGCCGCTTCGGCGATCATCGCGGCCCTCTATCACCGCGACGCGGCGCAAGGCGGTACTGGCGAAGGGCAGTACATCGACCTGGCATTGCTGGACGCGATGATCGCTGCCACATCGCACTATGCAAGCCAGTACCTCGTTTCCGGCCAGATTCCGATCCGGCGCGGTACCGAGGGCAATGGTGGCATGCCGTCCCGCATGTTCCGTTGCGCCGATCGCGACATCATGATCGTTGCCGGCAACAACGAGCAGTACACGCGAATGTGCAATGTTCTCGGGCATCCCGAACTTGCTACTGATCCGCGATTCAGCGAGATCGCTCTGCGCGTGAAGAATCGTCGTGCACTGGGCGAAGTGTTCGAGCCGCTGATCGTCGAATGGCAGAGCGATGAACTGCTCGCGGCACTCGACGCCGCCGGAGTGCCGGCTGGACCGATCAACAATCTGGAACAGGTGTTCGCAGATCCGCATGTGCAGGCACGCGCGATGTGCGTGGAAGTCGCGCACCCGCTCACAGATCAGGCCGTTCGTATGGTGGCGAATCCGGTCAAGATGTCGGGCACGCCTATCGATTCATACGGCGCGCCGCCGACGCTCGGCCAACATACGGACGACGTGCTGCGTGACGTGCTCGGTATGTCGCAGCCCGATATCGATGCTCTGCGCGAAAAGAAAGTTCTATAGAGCGCGGAAAAGCCTGTGAAGCGCATTCTTCGAGGGTGCGCTTTTTTTTATGGATTACCCATCAGTTCCTTGAGGGGTGCGTTGCGCCCGAAGGTCGAATGGTTGCTGCCTCCCGCAGCAGGCCTCGTGGGTACGTTCATACCACCCATATGCAATCAGGAGTACTTTGATGCACATTGGAATCCCCGCGGAAACGCGGGCGAACGAAAGCCGTGTGGCCGCGACACCCGAAACAGTCAGGAAATACGTCGCCCAGGGACACACGGTGACGATCCAGACCGGGGCGGGAATTGGCGCGAGCTATCCTGACGAGGCGTACATCGCCGTGGGCGCGCGGGTAGCCGACGCGGCTGCCGCCTTCGGCGCGGACCTCGTGCTCAAGGTTCAGTCGCCAACGCAGAGCGAATTGCCGTTGATGAAGCGTGGTTCGGTGCTCGTCGGCATGCTCGACCCCTTCAACGCCGACAATGCGACCACACTCGCCGCGGCTGGCGTCACCGCGTTCGCGCTCGAAGCCGCACCGCGCACGACGCGCGCACAGAGCCTCGATGTGCTGTCCTCGCAGGCCAATATCGCCGGGTACAAGGCGGTGCTCCTGGCTGCGAACCTTTATCCGCGCTTCATGCCGATGCTCATGACCGCCGCAGGCACCGTGAAGGCGGCGCGCGTGCTGATTCTTGGTGCGGGCGTGGCGGGTCTGCAGGCCATTGCCACGGCGCGGCGCCTTGGCGCGGTGATCGAAGCTTCCGATGTGCGCCCGGCGGTCAAGGAGCAGATCGAGTCTCTCGGCGGAAAGTTTCTCGACGTGCCGTTCGAAACCGATGAGGAACGCGAGGCCGCGCAGGGTGTCGGCGGCTATGCGAGGCCGATGCCGCCGTCGTGGCTCGCGCGCCAGTCGGCGCTGGTGCATGAGCGCGCAAAGCAGGCCGACATTGTCATCTCGACCGCACTGATTCCGGGCCGCGACGCGCCGACGCTGCTGCCTTCGGAAACCGTGCAGGCGATGAAGCCGGGCTCGGTCGTGATCGACCTCGCGGCGGGACGCGGTCCGGTCGCCGAGCAGGCCACGGGACGGCGCGGCGGCAATTGCCCCCTCACCGAGGCCGACAAGGTCGTGACGCACCATGGGGTGCAGATCTGCGGCTACACGAACCTCGCTTCGATGGTCGCCGCCGATGCCTCCGCGCTCTACGCGCGCAATCTGCTCGACTTCCTGAAGCTGATCGTCACGAAGGAGGGCATCCTCAACATCGATCCCGCGGACGACATCGTCGCGGCTACGCTGCTGGCCCGTGACGGCCAGGTCACGCGCAAGGCATGACGAGAAGGAGAACAGGAATGGAAGTGATCAATCATACGGTCATCAATCTGATCATCTTCGTGCTAGCCGTCTACGTCGGCTATCACGTGGTCTGGAACGTCACGCCTGCTCTGCATACGCCGCTGATGGCCGTGACCAATGCGATTTCGGCGATCGTCATCGTCGGCGCGATGCTGGCAACGGGACTGACCGTGGGCGGGGCGGGCAAGTTCTTCGGCACGTTCGCCGTGCTGCTCGCGGCCGTCAACGTGTTCGGCGGATTCCTCGTCACGCGGCGCATGCTGGAGATGTTCCGCAAGAAAGAGCCGAAGAAGCTCACCGGCAAGGAGGGTGCGTAAATGAGCATGAACCTCGTTACGCTGCTTTATTTGGTGGCGTCGGTCTGTTTCATTCAGGCGCTCAAAGGGCTTTCCAACCCGAGGAGCGCGCGCGCTGGCAATACCTTCGGCATGGTCGGCATGGCGATCGCCATTCTCACCACCCTTGCGCTCATCGTGAAGGAGTCCGCGCAGTTCGGCTCGAATCTCGGGCTCGGGCTTGCGTTGCTTTTCACGGCGCTCGTGGTGGGCGGCGGTCTTGGCGCGTATATCGCCGCACGCGTCGAGATGACGAAGATGCCCGAGCTGGTCGCGGCGATGCATTCGCTGATCGGTCTTGCTGCTGTCTGCATTGCGTACGCGGTAGTTTCCGATCCCGCCGCATTCGGGCTCGTTGCAGAAGATGCGCCGTATCCCGGCTTCCTGCCATACGGCAACCGTATCGAGCTGTTCATTGGCACCTTCGTCGGCGCGATTACGTTTAGCGGCTCGGTGATCGCCTTCGGCAAGCTGTCGGGCAAGTACAAGTTCCGGCTGTTTCAGGGCGGGCCCGTGGTCTACTCCGGCCAGCATCTGATCAACCTGATGCTCGCGCTCGCGATGCTCGGCTTCGGTGTCCTGTTCTTCCTCACGCAATCGTGGCTGCCGTTCATCATCATGACAATCATCGCGTTCGTGCTCGGTGTGCTGATCATCATTCCGATCGGTGGTGCGGACATGCCGGTGGTCGTGTCGATGCTGAACTCCTACTCGGGCTGGGCGGCGGCGGGTATCGGCTTCTCGCTGAACAACGCGATGCTGATCATCGCGGGTTCGCTCGTGGGCTCTTCCGGCGCGATTCTGTCGTACATCATGTGCCACGCGATGAACCGCTCGTTCTTCAGCGTGCTGCTTGGCGGCTTCGGCGGCGAGGCTGGCTCAGCGGCAGCGGCTGGCGCGCAGGAGCAGCGTCCGGTGAAGTCGGGCTCCGCCGATGATGCGTCGTTCATGCTGGGCAACGCCGAGAGTGTCGTGATCGTGCCGGGCTACGGTCTCGCGGTGGCGCGCGCGCAGCATGCGCTGAAGGAACTGACCGACAAGCTCGTCGAAAAGGGCGTGGACGTGCGCTATGCGATTCACCCCGTGGCGGGCCGCATGCCCGGTCACATGAACGTGCTGCTCGCGGAAGCCGAGGTGCCCTACGACCTCGTGTTCGAAATGGAGGACATCAACAACGAATTCGGCCAGACCGACGTAGTGCTGGTGCTCGGCGCGAACGACGTGGTGAATCCAGCGGCGAAGAACGATCCGAAGTCGCCGATCGCGGGCATGCCGATCATCGAAGCGTACAAGGCGCGCACGATCATCGTGAACAAGCGCTCGATGGCCGCGGGTTATGCGGGCCTCGACAACGAGCTCTTCTACATGGACAAGACGATGATGGTGTTCGGCGATGCGAAGAAGGTAATCGAAGAAATGGTAAAAAATTGCAGCTAGGGGGCGAGTCATGACGACCGGGATAGGCAATAGTCGCATCGCAAGTACAGACCAGTCAGCAGTAGGAAAAATCGACTCGGACAGGGAGGGCCGGGACATCTCGCGCCCGCATCAAGGTTCGGACGCTGCCGGACGAGGCGGGAAGTCACCGCCGTGGGCCTGGGGGAACTGCCGCAGCGAATTCGACTGGATGGACGTGCACTTGCCGTCCTTCACGTCGGAATGGTTTTAAGAACCTTCTTAACAGACGGTTCGAAACCGCACTCTCCGCGATCGGCCTCCAACTTCTAGCGCGACGCGGGGCAGCCGGCCCTGCATTGCTCTGGAGGGCCGGCTCGGTGGTCTTCTCGCGCGTCGCTCTCTCGCGATGCGCATCCAACTCGACGTTTCCCCACAAGCCGTTGATTGTTTTTGCGGGCGACGGTGAGCCTTGGAGGCTGCACGTGCAAACGCTCCTGCGTCGACGAACACATCAAAAACCAGCGATGAAAAAAACGCCTTGGCTCGGTGTCCCGCAGCCAAGGCCAAACTCCACACGCTCTCGCGAAGTGTGTGAGAGGAGAAGTCGTCCCTGATCACTCTTCGATCTTGGTGTTACGCGCCGGGCGCAAAATCATTTCTCGGATCGAAGTTCGCGATAATGCAACGATCTGTTTAGTTAGATCATTTCTTAATCTATCGAAATGCAACTGTTCGTTTCATATATTGCACTACGTTCAAAAAGACGCACTAAAGCATTGACTGCCCGCCGTCCACACTGATAGTCTGCCCTGTTATGAAATTAGCGTCGTCACTGCACAGAAATGCAACTGTTCGTCCAATATCGCGCTGAGGATCGCCGAAGCGCCCAACTGCAATTTCAGAGAGATAGCGAGTGCGTTCCTGGGGGTTGGCCTCGAGGTAGGCTTCGGCAGCAGGCGTTAGCGCTGCCGGGCAAATTACATTGACGGTAATGCCATAGGCGCCCCATTCGCGCGCCGCGACGCGCGAGAGACCACGAATGCCCTCCTTGGTTGCGGCGTACGCGCCGAACCCCTTGAGACCTTCGATGCCGGTGCGTGAACCGAAGTTGATGATGGCGCCGCGGCCTCGCGACTTCATCTGCGGCAATACGGCTTGCATGAAATACAGCGTACCGTATAGGCCCGACTCGAGCGTATTACTCCAGTCATCGTCGGTAACAGACTCAACTGGTACACCCGGGCTGCTGCTTTGCGCATTGTTGATAAGCGCGTCTACACGTCCGAACCGCTCGACGGCAAGCTCGACTGTCCGAACGGCGTCGGCGCGATTGCGCGTATCACCGGGCACCACGAGCACTCGTGAGCCATGGGCGGTCAATTCCTCTGCAGCCTGCGTGAGTTTGGCCTCCGTACGGCCAGTCAGGACCAGGCTCGCTCCTTCGGCGGCAAGTGCGCGGGCAATACCGAGTCCGAGGCCTTGCCCACCTCCGGTCACAATGGCGACCTTTTCTGCCAGTTTTTTCGTGTGCATGTGTGAGTCCGAAAGTGATGGTGAATGGTGTTGTTCGGCGCGCAAGCGCACCTCGGGGATGTTCCGGAAAGTGATGCCCGGCATTCCAATTTTATGAACGTCGTTCAACTATATCGTAACAAGAGAGCGGGGGCGCCCTGGCGTATTCCCGAATTCGGATGGCGCAAAAGTGTGCCACATTGCGATCGTTGTAAAACTATGTGAATAGTTCCCGTATAATCGATACAGTCAATTCATGGGGAAAATCATGTTGAAAGAGACCTCAGCGCCGGCGGACCGGGACGTCAGCGGGCCGCGCTCGCTGACCCGACTCCTCGGAATTTTCGATGTTCTGGCAAAGTCTCCGGACGGTATGTCGCTGGCAGAACTGAACGTCGCCCTCGAGTCACCCAAGAGCAGCCTGCTCAATCTGCTGAGGCCTCTAGTGGCGGAAGGGTTCTTGATGCACGACGCAGGCCGCTATCGTTTAGGGCCGTCGATCTTCCGGTTGTCCGCGGGTGTGATGGCCGCGTGGAACTTCTCGAAGATGCTGCGCCCGTTCCTGGTGGATCTCTCGAAGAGCACCAATGAAACCGTGTATATCGGTGTCCTTGACGCCGAGCACAAAGAGATCACCTATGTCGACGTGATCGAAAGCGAGCAATCGGTGCGCTATTCAATGCACATCGGTCTGCGTCGCCCGCTCTATTGCACGGCTGCGGGACGCGTACTGCTGGCCCACGCACCGGACGCTTTCGTTACCGATTACATGAAGTCGGTCAAGTTCGAGCGCCGCACGCCGCAAACGATCGCAACGAAGAAGGCGCTGCGTGACGAACTCGATCATATTCTCCAAAGCGGCCTGTCGGTGAGTCGCGGCGAACTGCTGCCGGATTCCGCCGGTGTGTCGTCGCCGATCTTCGGGCCGAATGGCAATGTGATCGCGGCGATGGCGATTGGTGCGCCGCTCGAGCGCTTCGACCGCGAACGTCATCGACTCGAAGAGAACATGATCAGAGTCGCTCAGCGGGCGTCCGCGTTGGGGCAAGCAGAAGAGGAGTGACTGGCCGGGCGGTCGGCTGCGCGGTGAAGCGCGTGCTTCACCGCGCAGTGGGCGTGGCGCAGTTTGAGATGCGTTGCACCTAAGCCCAACGCATCGATCGAAACGACAATCAGTTGGTACGACGCTTCGGCAGCATGGAAGCGATCAGCAGTCCGGCAATCGAACTGCAGGCAATGTAGACGAATACCGAAACATAGCCGCTATCGGCGGGAAACGATGCACCGCTGTGTCCGGCCGTCGCGCTGCGCAGTAGTGAAAAGACCGCCTGGGCGCCTACCGCGAAGAAACACGAGAAGAACACGTAGAGCATGCCCGTTGCCTCGCCTGTCTGATGTGCAGGCGTCGTTTCCACGATCTGGTTGTACAGCGCAGTGCTCGTAAAGGCGAGGCCGAACGAGCACAGCACCGCACCTGGCACGAAGAGCAGCAGGTTGCGATGAAGCACGATCAGTGAGGCCCAGGCCAGGGCCAGTATGAGCATGCCGATCATGGCAGCGGGGCGGGCCTTGTAGCGGGCCGCAACACGGCCGCTCCACGGGCTTGCGACCAGCGCGACGATGTTGATGCTAAACATCAGCAGTCCAGCCGTCGTTGCGCTCAGCCCGAATCCGGCGTGCGTGCCGGCAGGTTGCTGGGCGAGCAGCGAGAAAACCTGCCCCAACTGCATGGCGCCAGCCGCGAGGAATGCCATGCATGCATTCGCCAATACGACTTCGCGCATTTTCAGCAGACGTACGTTGATGAGCGGATGACGGGCTCCGAGTTGATGGCGTGCCCAGAGTCCGAGCACGATCATCCCGCCAACGATCAAAGCCCATAGCCGCACATCGCCGAGTCCCCACGCGCGGATTTCCTGCACTGCGAAGAGGATGGCACACAGTGCCGGAGCGAACGCAAGGCCTCGAATGTAGTCGATCCGGACGCCGGGATTCGGCGGAGACGGTGGTGCCCACGCGCGTACGGCGGCGACGGCGACGACGCACAGCGCGACTTTGAACCAGAAGCCGCCCTGCCACGAATAATGATCCACGACGACGCCCGCGCAGATGTAAATCAGCCCCGCCGACACCATTCCCGCCGCACTGATCAATCCGACCGCGGCAGGCACCCTGGCGGGTGGCAGGTTCTCACGAACCAACCCGATTGAGAGCGGCGTGATGCCTGCCGCGATCGATTGCATCGCACAACCCGCGACGAGTATGCCGACGTCGGTCGCGCACGCCGCGACGACTGCGCCGACCGCAGCGACAGACATCACCACCAGCAGGATTCTGCGGTAGCCCAACAGGTCACCGAGTCGCCCACTCACCGCTGCAAAGGCGGCCGAGCCGAGCCAGTATGCGGTCACGGTCCAGCTCACGGAGTTCGACGCAGGAAAGGCCTTGTAGAGCGTGACCAGCACCGTATAGATGACGGTGATGCCAGACGAAGCCGCTACCGCGGCAAGCAGGATCGCGATCGTGAACCCACGTGGTGGTCCCGCTACGCGTTGCGCTCGGTGTGCCTGCGGGGAGAGTACTTCTGCTTGCATGAACGTCTCCGGTTGCATGTATCGTTTCGATTATACTTATATACGAACACTGTTCGCATTGATGTTTTTGTACGAGCGATCGATGCAGGCGACAAGGATGGTGAGGGCGCTCCCCGATATCAAATCGATATCGACGCTTTTGAGTTCGATATGAGAGTTTTTCGGTCGATGGCTTGACCCGATACTTCTCTCAAGGGCGCTCGTTCAGCAGCGCTCTCCACGATCAGGAGATAGAACATGCAAGCGTATCAAGGGAAGATCTACGACGCGGACACGCACTTCTACGAAGTCGAGGACGCATTCAGCCGCTACTTGCCCGAGCAGTTCAGGAAGGACTGGTCGTTTACCAGCCGCGTGACGGCAGACGGCAATCGCTGCATGTATGTCGGTGACCGCAAGGTGGAAATCAGCGAGGGCTACACCTCGGCCGAGGGGCACGTGCCGCCGCCGGGCAAACTGCATGAATGGTTGCGCGCGATGAAGGAAGGCAAAGATAACGTCGATATGCGGGTGCCCCCGACCCCGGACATGTTCAACCGCGACGCGCGTTTGCAGAAGATGGACCAATTCGGTGTCGAGGCCTGCACGATGTACATCGGCGAAATGGTCGCGTGTATTTCATATCTCAACGAGCCGGTCGCGGCCAACGCGGTTCTGCATGCGTACAACCGCTGGATGCTCGAAGACTGGGGTTTCAACTATAAGGATCGCATCTACACGACGCCGGTCGTCACGCTCGACGATCTCGATGCCGCTGTCGCAGAGGCCAAGTGGCTCGTGGCGAACGGCGTGCGCGTGGTCCTGATGCCGATGGGGCCGTTCAATGGCCGTGCGCCGGCGGACCCGTACTTCGATCCGTTCTGGTCGATTTTGAACGAGGCTGGCGTGCGCGTGACGTTCCACGTGTCGGAAGCGATCTACATGAAGGATCACATGGCGGTGTGGGGCGAGCCGGTGCAGCAGTCGCGCCAGCGTCAGACCGCCTTCGTCTGGATGCACGGCTACGGCGAGCGTCCCGTGATCGAGACGCTGTCGTCGTTCATCTTCTATAACTTCTTCGAGCGTTTCCCGCGCGTCAAGCTGTGCAGCGCGGAAAACGGCGCGGAATGGGTGCCGTCGATGCTCGTCAAAATGGACAAGTGCCGCGGGATGGCGAAGAATGGTTACTGGCCGTGCGGTCAGTTGAAGAAACGGCCGAGTCAGATCTTCAAGGAAAACGTCTTCGTGGTCGCGTATCCGGAGGACAACATCGCCCAGATCATCGCTCAAACGGATTCGTCGGACTTCCTTTTGATGGGCTCCGACTATCCGCACGCGGAAGGGGTGCCGGAACCGAAGGACTTTGCGTCGGAAGCATGCAATGCGCTGTCCGAAGAGGACACGCGCAAGATCATGTACGACAACGGTCGCAGGTTCATTCCGCTGCACGTGTGACCGGTTTTGCGCTGGGCGCCGGGTGTGCGCTGGTCGGCGTCATGCATTCGCACGGCAGCGCGAATGCAGCGTCCGACGACGGCGGCAGACTGTCCTGCCGTCCCGCCGGATTTCTTCATTGTGAATAGGTTAGCCATGAATATTTCGGACTATAAGGCGTTATTGCTCGAACGCGATGGCGGCATCCTGACCGTCACGCTCAACAGCCCTGAAACGTTGAACGCGTTCGACGAGCAGATGGACATCGAGATGTCGCGGCTCTTTCCCGATGTCGCCGAAGATGATGAAACCCGGGTCGTCGTGTTGACTGGCGCAGGGCGCGCTTTTAGCGCGGGTGGCGATATCGAGCACATGCAGCAGGTCATCGACAACCCGACGCTGTTTCTCGAAGGCATGCAGCGCGCGAAGAAAATTGTCTTCTCGATGCTCGATTGTCCGAAGCCGGTCATCGCAAAGATCAACGGTCATGCAATTGGCCTCGGCGCGACGATCGCGCTATTCTCGGATCTGAGCTACGCGGCCAATCACGCGAAGATCGGTGATCCGCACGTGAAAGTCGGCTTCGTGGCGGGCGATGGCGGCGCGGTGATCTGGCCGCAGCTGGTGGGCTATGCGAAGGCCAAGGAATACCTGTTGACGGGCGACCTCGTCACCGCGGAAGAGGCAGCACGACTGGGTCTCATCAATCATGCGGTGCCGGCCGACGAGCTGGATGCCGTGGTCGACGCCATGGCGAGGCGTCTCGCCAACGGCGCTTCACGCGCGATCCAGTGGACCAAGGCGTCGATCAACATCGGCCTGAAGCAACTTGCGCATTCCATTCTCGACGCGTCGATTGCATACGAGGCGTTGTCGAACCTGACGGAAGACCATCAAGAGGCGGTCAACGCGTTTCGCGAGAAACGCGAGCCGGTGTTCAAGGGACGTTGAGCTTTTTACTGCGTGCGGCTTTAGCGATGTGGGCGGCGGGCGCGGCCAGGGAGATCTGACATGCAACGGGTAGTGGCGGTAACGGGTGGATTCGGCGCGCTTGGGCGCACGGTTGGTCGCGTGTTTGCTGAGAACGGCTGGGAGGTTGCGCTGATCGACAAGGCGCCTGCGCCAGAGAACGCGAGCGCGGAGCAACTGCACGCTTCGTGGTGGCGAGGCGGCGTCGAGCTAACTGATCTCGATTCGGCGCGCTCGGCGATCTCGGATCTCGTCGAGCAGCTTGGCAAGCTTGATGCGATCGTCAACATAGCGGGGGGCTTTCGCTGGGAGACGTTGGCGGACGGCAGTCTGGACACGTGGGATCTGATGTACCAGATGAACGTGCGCACGGCAGCGACTGCGTCGAAAGCCGCGCTCGACTATATTGCCAACAGCGCGGAAGGCGGACGCATCATCAATATCGGAGCCGGCGCTGCACTGAAGGCGGGCGCGGGCATGGGAGCGTATACGGCTTCGAAGTCGGGGGTGATGCGTTTGACCGAGGCGCTGGCCGAGGAACTCAAGGGCAGCTCCGTTACCGTCAACGCTATCTTGCCAGGCATCATCGATACGCCGCAAAACCGCAAGGATATGCCGGACGCCGACTTTTCCCGTTGGGTGCGGGCTGAAGAAATCGCCAACGTGATTCTCTTTCTCGCGTCGGGTGCCGCGTCGGGGGTAACCGGCGCGTTGATTCCGGTGACCGGGCGCACGTAAAAAAACCGCAAGCGATGGTCCAGCGGGCAGTCAGGCGAGATGTCCCGAGCGTTTTCTGTCTCGTTGGATGGTCAAACAGGCCACACCAAATGCAGTTCAAGCATACCGTTGGCTAGTCCGCTGCTGGCGACGGCATTCTTCGCCGTATCGAGGCGGACCTCCGGGATGGCCCTGGTCCACTCCTCGACCATGATCGCCACTTCGCTGCGCGCAAGGCCGGCGCCCGGGCAGGTGTGTACGCCTTTCGCGGCGTTCGCTCATCCAGCCTTGAAACTCAGTTGATCGATCTGACTTGGCCGCCATCGACACGATAGTTGGCACCGGTCATGTAACCGGATAGCGGACTGGCCAGCAGGGTGACCATGCGGCCGATATCCTCCGGCTCGCCGAACTTGCCGGCCGAATTGACGAAGATCTGGGAGGTAAAGCGGCGCTCCACCTCTGCCCAGTCATCGACATCCCAACCCTGCTTCATTGCGAGATCGGTAAACGTACTTTTGACCGCAGGCGACATGATGATGCCGGGCGTCACGGTGTTGACCGTGATCCCTGTCGCGGCGAGTGTCTTGGCAAGCGATGCGCTCATGTTGACCATCGCCGCCTTGATGGCCTGATATTCGGCAAGATCGGGCTCCACTTGTGTGGCGGCCGCGCTTCCGATATTGATGATGCGCCCGAAGCCGCGCTCCTTCATTCCTGGAACGAGCTTCTGGACAAGCCTGACGGCCGCGCCGACATTCTGCTCGAAGGTCCAGAGCCAATCGGTCCAAGCCGTCTCGAGCCAGGCTGGATTCATCGCACCACCTTTGCCGTCCATACGATGTGAGCTAGCACGGCCGCCGGCGTTGTTCACCAGGATGTCAACTCCGCCGAGCCGCTCGATGATCTGATCCGCGACGCCGTTGCAAGCCGCCTCATCGGATAAGTCACCCACGACATAAGAAACCTTGCCTCCGGCAGTCGTGATTGCTTCTGCCACGCTCCGGCAACGTCCTTCATTGCGGCCGTGTACGACCACGACGGCGCCCTCGCGAGCCAGGACTTTTGCGATGCCTTCGCCAATTCCAGAGTTGCTGCCGGTGACCAGTGCGCGCTTGCCTCCAAGCTGCAGATCCATTGTCAGTTTCTCCCGCTCATAGAAAATGTCCTCATCGTGTCGCCGCTTGCCCAGAAGCGGCGATCTCGGCCGCCGTGAGATTGCGCCGGAGCGTGAGTCCGCCAGTGACATGAGGGCAGTGCGAACAATGCACTCTAAGTTAGTCGTGCGAGCGAATCGTTGCTGAATCCGAGGAACGGCTCGCCAAGCCGCGCGCGCCGCGCCCAGTTTGGATCATGCAGAAGCGAGCGTCCTACGCCAACGAGATCGAATTCGCCGCGCGAAAAGCGATCGAGCAGAGGGGTGAGATCGGGCTGCGCGGAGGTCTCGTCCCCGGCCATCGAATCGTAGTAGCCCTTGTTAATGCCGATTCCACCAACAGCCATCGAAAGCCTGCCGGTTACCTTCTTCACCCAACCGGCGAGATTCATTTCTGAGCCCGGGAATTCCGCCCGATTGAAGTACCGGGTGCTCGCCTCGAAGATGTCGACGCCCGCGTCCGCGAGCGGGGCGAGGATCTGTTCAAGCTCGTGCGGATCGTTGGCGAGACGCGCGCGGAAATCCTGCTGTTTCCACTGGGAGAAGCGAAACGTGATCGGCATCGTGGCGCCGATCGCTTCGCGAATTGCGCGAACGACTTCGGTGGCGAAGCGGCTGCGCGCTGCCAGATTTTTGCCCCATTGATCCGTGCGCTGATTGGTTTCGGCCCACAGAAACGCGTCGATCAGATAGCCGTGACCACCGTGAATCGCGATTCCGTCGAAGCCCGCGGCCTTCGCATAGCGGGCGCTTCGACCATAGGCCGCAATGACGTCCGCGATCTCGGTGTCGGTCATCGGGCGAGTTGGCGTCATGACCCGCTCCATGTAGCCTGCGTTCAGCGATGTCGTTCGTCCCGCCGGCCCCCACAATCCGGAGGGGCGCAGCGGTGCCGCAGCCGGGAAGGGGCCCGTATTCGCTTCCTTCATCGGACCCATGTGCCACAACTGAGGAAAGATGATGCCGCCACTTGCATGCACTTCGTCCGTCACGCGGCGCCAGGCGGTAACGGATTCGTCGTCGACCAGCACCGGGATCGAATTTTCGCCTAGTCCCGCTTCGCCAAGTGCTGCCGGATGATCGACACCAACGCCTTCCGTGATGATGAGACCTGTCTCGCCCTGCGCACGGCGCTTGTAGTAGGACGCGACGTCACTGCCAGGCAGTCCATTGGGTGAAAAGCCGCGGGTCATGGGTGACATGACGATACGGTTGGCAAGCGTGACGCCCCGTACGGTGAGGGGCGTAAAGAGCGATCCGATATCCATGGGGCGTTCATATAATTGACTTTCGTGCGAATAATGATACGCTATCTTTGATTGAGGAAGAAAGAAAATCTGCCGCCGTGTTACATCCGGCGTCGAAGAGGAGAATTGCATTGGAGCAAACAGACGCACTGGCCGTCTTCTGCGGGCAAGCATATGACGAAGGGCCCATTCCAGAAGGATTTGCGTTGATGCCGGCGTTTGGGCCCTTCCATCAGATGTTCGGACCAACGTACTTTCGTAAGACCGAGCGCGGACACGTGATTGGGATGTATGTCCGCGAGGCGCATCGCAACCTCGGTCAGATGATGCACGGCGGCGCGGTTTGCATGCTCGCTGATACGGCCATTACATGGGCGAGCAAGCATTCGCGCGAGCCGGCGGTGAAAGTGTTGACGACGAGCTTGACCGTCAACTTCATGGGCAACGCTGAGCCCGGCGATTGGGTTGAAGCTCGTGTCGACGTTTTGCGTTCGGGAAGGCGAGTGATTTTCTCGGACTGTCAAATCTGGGCGAATGCAAAGTGCATTGCCCAGGCGTCGGGGCAGTTCCAGGTTATGGGGGCGTTTGACAACTAGTCCTTCGCGGGGCTAGAGAATGTAGCGCCCCACGTTACGGCATTGATCTGCCCCGAACCTTGTCCAGAGTCGCCCGATATTTCCACGCCGTCAACACGAACCGATGAATGCGTTCGGCCCGGCGTTTGCGTTCTGCACGCGTGGTTTGTATCGCAAGGTGGACTTCGGGCGCACCGGTGACCAACGTCAGCAGATCGCGCGCCGAGTTCGCAGGGTCGTCGATCTCGATCACTCCGCTGGCCGCGGCGGATTCGAGCGCGCTCGCGAGGGGCGCCAGCATCGTAGCTGTGTATTGCAGAAATTGTTTTGCGATGTCCGGGAAGCGCATCGCTTCGCCGATCACCAGTCGGGAAGTGTGCATGCTGTCCGGCGTCGCCATGTGCTCGACGAGCGCGTCGATGAGGGATGCCAGGTTCGTCGAAAAATCGCGGCCCGGCTCGACTTGCTGTGAAATCTTGCCGCGCAAATCAGCCATCCCGCGCCAGACGATGGCGCGAAACAACTCTTCCTTGGTTCCGAACTGACGGTAAATCGTCGTCTTGCTGACGCCCGCGATCGACGCGATTTCTTCGACTCTGGCAGCGCCGAAACCTTCTCTCATGAAGACCGATTTGGCGGCATCGAGGAGGCTCTCGCGCATCTGGAGCGCATCGTCGTGAGTGGGCCGCCCGGCCGTTCGCTGTTTGCCCGCGGCAGCGAGCCGCGAAGCTCCGTCGGGAGCAAGAACTGCCATAGGTTTGAACATCGGTGAGTGTTTTATGACGGATACAGGCCGCCAGTATACTCACGTGTCCCGGGGGGCGCCACTGAGGGCGCCCCTTCGTTCCACGTTCAGTGCGCGACGCTCAAACGTTGATCATGCCGCGTACATACGACTCCATCGTACCTGCGCACGAAAGCTTGTCTTCGCCTTCTTCGAGATCCGCATACCGGCCGACCTGCCTGACTAGCGGTCCCCGCAGTCCGTCGGTGTTGCCGGTCGGCGAAAAGTCGACGGTGACCTTGTCGCCGGTAATGAAACCGCCCCAGTATCCTTCGGCCAGCAGATCGAAGAACGCGAACCGCCCTTCGACGACACCCTGACCATCGGAAGGATTCAGCAGGTGCTCACCCGATTTGTCGAGAACGAACGGAACGATCCACGGGCAGATAGCGTAGCCCTGCGCAACGTCCGACCAGGGACCGGTGCCGATCATCTCGGTCATGCCATAGCTGTTCTGAACGTTCTCCGGCCGGATACCGTAAAAGCGGATGACCTGCTCGCGGTAGTCGGCGGGCGCGGCAGTGCCTTTCAATCCGCCTCCGGCCGTGATCACCGTGTCGGGGTGGCAGATTCCATCCACTATCCCGCGCTGGCGGGCGCGCTCCACGAGAGTCCAGTGCAACGACCAGTTGCCTTGCACGAGCACGGGGACTTCCCGGCGCGCCGTAAGCTTGTCGAGAAACCGGTCGATCATCGCGCCTGTGTGTCGCTGGCGTGCCACCGCCTGCTCCTGGAATGCCGCGACTTCACTTGGCTTGGCGGAGCCATCGGCCATTGCACGACGCATGCGGCCCATCGAGATCGTTGAAGATGCGAGCACCGGGTCGTCGAACATCAAGGTGCTTTCGGCGCCGAGTCGCTTTGCTGCGTTCAGTACCGGCTCAATATGCCGATGCGCCCCGCCCGGCGGCATCATCAGGAATACCGGACGTTTGCCGAAGTCTCTTTGGATCAATGCGTTGCCGTACACGCCCAGCTTCACGCAGGACTCGGTGACATTGTCGAGATCGGCTCGCGTCTGGCTGACGAAGCTGCACTTGCCGGACGTGCCGCTCGAGCTGAACACGTGATGACCTGCGTCGCGCAATCGATCCATCCACGCGTCGACGTTATTGACGCTGTTGACCTCGACGTCACCAACGCGTTTGCTCGATAGTGTCTGCAGCCAGACGGACAGATGCTTCCAGCGGCCGTTGTCGATGAACTGCTCAGGGTAGCTCTTGTAGATTTGATGCGCGAACAGCAGCGGCACCATGTCTGCGTGACGGTTGACGTCTGCGATGCCGACATCGTCCGCTCTGCGGCGCAGCAGCTTGATCTGCTCGCGGCGCTCGGCGAAGCGCTCTTTCATGGCTGCGAGCTGAAGCTCACGGAGATTCTCGGGGTGATTGCGGAAAGGGTCGCTTTCGCCACGAAGCATTGCGTAGAACGGGTCCAGAGCGGACATGTTGTCTCCTCTGCAGGAAATTGCTGCGATTTTATTGATCGAAATTGGTGGAACTCGAGACTTCAAGCCATGTTTCGAGGTTGTCCTGTACCGATGCGAGCTTTTTGCGGACGACGTCGACGGCGTCGGGACCGAGCGGCAGACGCAGCGGCGGCGCGTCTGCCGACACCGCGCGGACGATGGCCTCGGCGGCCTTCGCGGGGTCGCCCGCCTGGGTGCCGTGGTAGCTGCTCATATATCGGCGCATTTGCCCCACTGTCTCCGAGTAGTCGGGCAATTCGTTCTCGCTCCACTTCAGCGATCCACCCGCGAAGTTCGTGCGGAAACCGCCCGGCTCGACGAGGGTCACACCGATGCCAAACGGGTGGAGTTCCTGAGCCAGCGATTCTGAAAGCCCTTCGACCGCGTGCTTCGACGCGCAATAGAAGCTGCAGCCAGCGATGCCGATCACGCCGGCGACCGACGAGAAATTCACGATATGGCCGCGCTTACGCGCGCGAAAGTGGGGCAGCACCGCTCGTATCACATTGACCGTGCCAAAGACGTTGGTATCGAATAGTTCCCGCGCTTCCGCGTCGGAAACCTCTTCGAGTGCGCCAAACAGGCCATAGCCGGCATTGTTGACGAGTATGTCGATAGCGCCAGTGCGCTCGAGTGCCTGCCCAACGGCGCGTGGTACCGCCGCCGCATCGGTGACGTCGAGCAGCAGGCCGTGTGCGCGGCCGGGCGCAAGATTTTCAAAGGAGGCGATTTGCGTTTCATTGCGTACAGTGCCGACCACTTTGTCGCCGCGAGCGAGAACCGCCTCGGCCAGGGAGCGGCCGAAGCCGGACGAAACACCGGTGATAAACCACACGGCCGGACTTGTCGTTTGTTGTGTCATCGTTGAGCAGGTTCTGTAGATTTCTCGGGAGATAAGATCATCCGGCCGTGCGAGCCTCAGTCATGTCTGCTACTTCTCCGCGGACATAGGCGTCGATCGTTCCGGCGCAAGACAGCTTGTCGTCGCCGCCGGGCAGATCCTTGTAGCGAACGACGTCGCGAATGATGGGCGTGCGCACGCCGTCGATGCCATGACCAAACTCGACAGTGACCTTGTCGCCGCTGATGACCCCGCCCCAGCGACCATCCGCCAGCAAGTCGATCATCGCGAGCCGTCCTTCGACAACGCCTTTTCCATCGGGCGGATTGAGAAGTTCTTCGCCTTTGGAGTCGAGCACCAGCGGGACCAGCCACGGCGGTACGGCCCACGCCTTCGCTTCATGGAACCACGGGCAAAAGCCTGACACTTCGCCCATTCCGTAGCCGTCGTTGAAATTGGCCGAGTTGAAATTGAAGAAGCGTTCGCACTGCTGCTGGAAATCCTCGGGCAAGTTCGCGCCTTTTTTGCCGCCTCCGATACTGATGATCGTATCGGGATGGAACTCGCCGTCGGCGATGCCGCGTTCGCGGCCGGTGGCCACGATCTGGTACAGCATGCCCAGCATGCCCATGATGAACATGGGCTCACGGCGCCGGTCGAGCAATTGGTCGATGAAAAGCCGGAAATCGGCTTGTACGCGCTCGCTACGTTCCCGGCTCTCGTTCTGGAACGCCTCGATTTCACTTGGCAGCGCGGTACCGTCCGCGATCGCGCGTCGCATGCGTGCCATGCGCGTCGTGTGCGCGGCACTCTGCGGTACATCGGACATGTAGTGGAGGTCGCCGGGCACGGCAATGGATTCAGCGAACTTCGCCATCCGTTCCGTGCCGGTATAAGAGCCTGAAGAAGGCGTCAACAGAAACACCGGATAACGCCGCGACGGATCGCGCATGCCGCTCGCGGCCCACCGAATACCCTGGGCGAGCAGCCGCCATCCAAGTTCACGGTCGGCCTCGCTTTGGTATATGAAGGACTGCTTGCCCGACGTCCCGCTCGAACTCATCACGTAGTGTCCGTTGCGGCGCAACTCGTTGATCCAGTCATCGAGGTCGCGAATCGCGTCATATTGGAGTCCGTCGATCTTGCGCGTCGTGAGCGTTTGCAGCCACGCAGTGAGATGGCGCCATTTACCCTGCTCGATGAACGCATCCGGATAGCTTTTATATACGGCGTCGGCAAAGAGCAATGGCACGGCATCGCTGATGTTCTTCACTTCGGTAACGGCAGCCTCGCTGGCCCGCTTGTCGAGAATACGGATCTGCTGCCGTCGCTGTGCGAAGCGCTCGCCCACGGCCTGAAGCTGCATCGCGTGGAGGTTTTCGGGCGCATTCCGGAAAGGGTCGGCGACGTCCGTGAGTGGCAGTAGCTTAGAAAGGGCTTGCATCATCGAGTCCCCTCCTGATTCGGACCGGATTCCTCCGATACCCATTTCATGAATCGATGGATCGGGAACATGCCGTCATGGGGATAGCCGCCGACTCCGTCAGAAATCGACTCGCCCAGCGCCACCATGCGCTGGACACCAGCACAGGCGAGCGCATCGCGTACCTCCGTGACCCGGTGAGGCGGATAGATCCCCACCGTCTGCGTGGCGACCGTCGCGTGCCGCGCGCCATCGCGCAGGCTTGTTACAGGAACAACGTTGACGGTCTTGCAAATGGGGTGGAAATCCACCATTTCGTCAGAACGAATGACGAGCCCCTTGCCGTCATAGCCACCGAATACGCGATAGATCGGTTCCATTTCACGCAGCACGTCCACGGCCTCGCGAATGTCGGCGGGCACGAGCGGGCCTTGGCCGTCGCCGTACCGATAGTCTTCGCCGAGTGCGAGCGCTAGTTGCTCGCAGTAGCGGTCGGCGTCGTCTTCGTCGCCTTCGACGAATTGATACCGGCTAGCATTGCACGCGTCCTGATTAAACGACAGCACATCGGCTGCGCCCGCACGCGCGACCTCGCGCAGTACTTCGTCGGATGCAAAGGCCTCGCGGCCGATCAGCGAGATCGATACCTTCGGATCGAACGCGACCAGCTCGAGCCCGGGGCCGGCATAGCGCATCACATGCCGAACCGCGCTTTCGCCGCCCCACACGACGATTTTGTCGAAGTACTGCGGACGATAAAGAATCGACTCGACGTTTTCGTCGCCACCGCGCCAGTACGCGGCAGAGAACGACTGGGTAATCGGATGATCCGGGTCGATTTCGGCCATGGTGCGCAGGATTGCGGTGGCCGTGAAAAGATCGTTCGAAGGCAGCTTCAGCAGGTGAACACCCTTCGTCAGCGCCGCGCGCATGACCGTCATGGCTGCGACCATCGGCGAGTTGCCTGCGAGGATATGTACGAGGCGCGGGGGAAACGCGCGCAGACGACTCGGGCGCCCGCGCAGAGTACGTTCCACCCAACCGTCCACGAGGCGCGCGTCGCCGAGACTCACGCGCAGTTCGTCCTCGATCACTTCACGCAAGAAAAGATTGGGAATGTCGCGATAGCAGTTTTCGAGGATCCGTCGCCCGAGCGGACTGACCTTGATCATCGATTCGAGCGCCGCCTGCATCAGCGGATTGACGTCGAGGTGCAAACGCGGACCTAGTTCGACAAGAAAATCGATGATCTTCGCGACAGGAACATCGAAGGCAGGGCCGGATTCAGCGCGTGGCCACACCAAATCGTCTAATTCGATTTTAGGTGTGCAAAAGCCTTGCCCCAGATCGCGAGACACGTGTCTGAGCGCGCTTCCGGTGACGGTGCGCCCGCGGTATACGTGAGGAACCAGCAGCGGTGCGAGGCTGGCATCCTGCGCCGGGTCCGCGCTTTGCGTTACGGCTGCTTCGGTATGCTCCATGAACAACTCCTTTTCAGTAGCGGGTACGCGTCGACCTGAGCGCCGACGTGGATCGATCGGGGGGATCTGGCAGCTCAACTCAAGTTGGCGATCATCCGATCGAGCAGATTCCGGGCGGCTTCAACTTCATCCACTGTGAAGCCGTGAAGTTGGCGATTGCTTGTTTCGACGATGAGCGGCAGTGTCTCGCCTAACAGCTGTCGACCATCGTCTGTCAGTGCGAGCTCGACAGAACGTCTATCGGAAGTACTGCGGATCCGTTCAACCAATCCTCTTTTTTCGAGCGAATCGAGCTTGCGGGTCATGATGCTGCCGTCAGCGAGAAGTATTCGGCACAGGGCGGTAGGTGTACGAGCACGCTCGTCGAACAGCGCTTTCAAAATCCCCCACTGAATTGCAGAAAGTTTGCTCGCCGCGAGCTTCCGGTCGATTTCCGCGCCAAGCAGAAGATGAACCATGTTCATCTTGAACGCGACGCTTTCTTCTGTGCGGTACTCGTCCGGAGCAAGCGTATGCGCGAGTTCGGCGCTAGCCGGACGTCTCTGAAGTGCGGGGGATTCGAGTGGGGTCATCGATTACCTGCTAAAAAAATTTTTGCGTTTGCAAGCAACTATATGCACGTCATTCAAAATATGCAACGCACCGAGGGGTGTGGTTTTCCCCATGTTGCGACCGAATGGCTGTCTGCGCGACGATGCGCACGCGTCTTTCATCCGCAATATTCGGGAGGAACCTTGTCTGAATCTGGTGTGGTAAGTGACATGAGGTTGCCTGTCACTGTCGGGGAAGTGACGGCAGAGTGGCTTACTTCAGCGCTGGGATTCCGCTTCAGCGGCGTCGAAGTGCTCTCGTGCGAACACGTGGATGTACTGCCGGGCACGTCGACCAAGGTCCGAGTGGCTCTGGAGTACAACGACGCGGGACATGCGATGGCACTACCGTCGCGCATGATCGTGAAGGGCGGTTTCGAGGAACATAGTCCGTCGATGAAGGAGATGTATCGCAACGAAATGCGCTTCTATCGGGACGTACTGCCGTTCATAAACATGAACGCGCCGAAATGTTTTTATGCGGGCGCCGATCCTGACGCCTGGCAGGCGGTCGTAGTGATGGAAGACCTGGTCGAGCGTAACGTTCGGTTCTGTCGTGCTCAGCAGCCGCAGGGCTACGAACAGGTGGCTTTGCGTTTGAGCGCAATGGCGCGCTATCACGCGCAAACATGGAATAGCCGGGAGTTCGACAAGGGCGGGCGGCTTGATTGGGTTGGGGAGCGCTTTTCGGATTGGTCGTTGGAATATCAGAACCGCTACCTCGAGCCGGATGTCTGGGCGCACTACGTATCGCTGCCGAGAGGGGCCGCGGTAAGCCGGCATCTGCACGATCGCGACTGGATGGTGGCAGCGCTCGGGCGCATTGCGCGCGAACACAAGGGCAAACCGGTGTGTCTGATCCATGGCGATACGCACCTTGGAAATCTCTACGTCGAAGCTGATGGAGCGCCGGGTTTTTTCGATGCTCAGGTTAGCCGGGCGCCTTGGAGTCTCGAGGTCGCTTATCACATAGGGTGCGCGCTCGATATCGAAGACCGGCGCTCGTGGGAGCGGTCGCTACTAGAGCACTATCTTTCCCAATTGGCGATTAACGGGATTCAGGCACCAGACTTCGACGAAGCATGGGGCGACTATCGACGCGATCTCGCATACGGATTCTTCATCTTTGCGATCAACGAAACGCGCTTCCAGACCGAGGCGGTGAACACGGCGTATGCAGCGCGCTTTGGTGCGGCATTGGTGGATCATGGCGAAGTGGGTTAACCGATTGGATCGAAGGCCAATAATGCAACTATATGTTGCATTATTGGCCTGACGAGACTAAGCTCAAGCATCAGTGACGTCCTCGCGAGCGAGGAATTGAGCGCTAACGAATACCCGCTCGATCGAACGCTCCAGACGACGATCGTTCTACCTCAACCGGCTACAGCATGCCCGCTCCGAAAGTCTTCCATCAACGTTTAAACGGCAAGATCGCGATCGTGACCGGCGCAGGATCGCTCGGTCAGGGTTTCGGCACGGGCAAGGCAATTGCCTGTCTTTTCGCCGCGGAGGGCGCGTCCGTCTGTCTCGTCGATCAGCAATACGAGCGGGCAGCGGAAACGCTCGCGCTGATCACGGAGGCGGGCGGCAGCGCGTTCGTCTCGACCGGCAATGTCACCGACGGTGCGGTCTGTGCGCGCATTGTCGACGAGACCGTCGAGAGGTACGGTGGCCTCGACATTCTCGTCAACAACGTCGGTATCTCGGGCGCGCCGGGGCGGTTGCAGGACGTCGACGAGGCGTCGTGGGATCGCGTGATCGACGTCAATCTGAAAAGTGCCTTCTTGATGAGCCGAAGTGCGGTGCCGAAGATCGTGGCGCGCGGAGGCGGGGCAATCGTCAACATCGGTTCGGTCGCGGGCATCCGCAGCCACGGGTCAGCCGCATACGGCTCATCGAAAGCGGGCATGGTCGGCTTTACGCGTGAACTCGCGGTGATGTACGGCCGCGATTATGTTCGTGCCAACGCGATTGCTCCGGGGCATATTTTTACGCCGATGGTCGAAAGCATGCTCAATGACAAGGCCCGCGAACGCCGCCGCAAAATCGCGCCCCTTCCTTTGGAAGGGGATGCGTGGGACGTCGCGGCCGCCGCGTTGTTTCTCTGCTGCGATGAATCGCGATTCATTACCGGCACGTGCCTACCCGTAGACGGCGGTGTGACACAGGTCGCCGCGCTTGCGGCATACGACCTGGTTCAACAATAGCCGTCGATCTGGCCAGTGTGCGCCTCGCCACGTGAAGCGTGTCTATTAGCACAGAGCTTACAGGGCGTGTTTTCTGGTAACTTAGCGTGGCTGAATTGACCCGCGTGACAGGAAACGGCACCTGTAGGGCGCTCGCACGGACCGCTGAGTCGCGGTCCATGCCGATCGCCTGTTTGCTCGACAACGCGTATTTGCTGTCCGGCAAGCGGGGGTCCGAACCAATCGATAATCGCATGGGTGCTCGCAAGACCGCAGACTCGCTATTCGCCGCGTTAGCGGATGCTTCCCGACGACAACTCCTGTCTCTGCTGAATGCGGGTCCTCAAAGCGCACCCTCATTGGCGCGTGAGCTGAAAATATCGCGTGCGAGCGTGATCGAGCACCTGAACGAACTTGGCGAGGCCGGCTGGGTCGACGTCGCTTTCGGGGACGACGGCGAGGCGTCCTATTCGAAACGTTCTCAAGCTGAAGCACAATTTCTGGCGGAATGCGAGGCGTTGCAGAAGCCCGTGTGCTCAGAGGCTAGCGATGCGTTGGACGAACAGGCTGCGGCTTGGGCGCGCGAGTGGCCAGCGGAAGACCCGAATGTCTATCTGATCGGGCAACGACTCCTACGACTATCTGCTCACATCGACCGGGCGCTCAAGGAAGCCGCCGCGAGTCAGGGCCTGCTGGCAGCCGAACTGTTGCTATTGGATGCGCTTCTGGTTTCCGGTCCGCCTTACACGCAGTCTCCGACGCAACTTCAAAAACCGCTGGCAATGACGCTGGGCGGCATCACGAAGTGTGTCGGCAGGCTCGAACAGATGGGCTTGGTGGAGCGCATGCCGGACCCGGCGGATGGTCGTGGAATACTCGTACGAATGAAGTCACAGGCACGCAAAGTATTGAGGAACATCCTCCATCAGGGGGCGTACGGCACTGACTGGGTGGCATCCAGTCATATGGCGCCTGAACGGCGAGCGGCACTCTCGACCTTGTTGCGGGAACTACATGTCTTTGCAGACGCGGAGGCCGCACGTCGGGGTGCCGAGCGCGGCTGACATAGCTTCGGTAATCACCATTTCGACAGCAAACCCCTAAGCCATCGTCATCGCTGCTCGCAATCAGCGCGCAAGACACAAAACCCATCCCGGGCCTGCGCTCTCAGCAGGCCTTCTCTCCCGTCTTTCGTTGCCATCGACGCATCCGGTGGCATATGGCCAATCCCGCATAACGCTATGTTCGTGAGCGAAAGCTCAGGGGAACACATTGGCGCGTTTGCTTCCAGTGCCGTCTCGGTATAAACACCTGGACACCGCAATTTACTTTCCCAGTAAAGTATATTTCAGATGTTCGATGACGGGCAGCACATTGACGCCAAACGGAGACTCAAGCGATGAGGGCCGCATATTTCACGAAGGTAGGTTCGCCTCTAGAAGTTAGGGGTGTTGCCGATCCCACTCCAGCATCGGGAGAAGTTGTGCTGAAGATTCACCGCTGCGGTATCTGCGGATCGGATCTACACATGACGGATGGACACGCACCGCATTTCACGCTTCCAGAAAATTCGACCCTAGGTCACGAATTTGCCGGCGAGGTGGTCGCCTTAGGTAAGGGCGTTGAGAAGCTGAAGATTGGCGATGCTGTAACCGCGCTGCCGTTTGTCGGATGCGGGCATTGCGCGACCTGTCTTTCCGGGAAGCCGAACTTCTGCGCGCAATTCAAGGGCGCCGCCGCCGGCTTCGCTCAATATGCAGTCGTTGCCGAGCGCGTAACGACCCGGCTTCCGAAGACGCTGAGCATGGAGGACGGCGCACTGATCGAACCAATGGCCGTCGGCTTGCACGGAGTTGCGCTGGCAAAGCTCACGCCGGGCGCGAAAGTGCTCGTGATTGGCGCGGGTCCCGTTGGACTGGCCGCCACGTTCTGGGCTCGCCGCCTCGGCGCTGGTCGCATTGTCGCGACTGCTTCGTCGCAGCGCCGCGAAGCGCTCGCGCGACACATGGGGGCTGACGAATTTGTGGTTCCGCAGGATGGGCAGGATCTGGCGGCGCTAGCTGCCGATGCTCTCAAGGGTCCACCAGACGTCGTGTTCGAATGCGCAGGGCAGAAAGATCTGATTGCAAAGGCGATTCATTGCGTCAAGCCGCAGGGCGACGTCGTAGTGCTCGGCTTCTGCACGGTGCCGGACCAATTCATTCCGGCAGTAGCGGTATGGAAGGAAGTGCGAATTCAGTTCGCTGTCACCTACAGTATGCAAGAGTTCACTCATGTCGCGAACGTGTTCGACGCGGGCTGTGTCGAACCGCGCGCGATGATTACCGACCGGGTCTCGCTTGACGCGCTACCCGATGCATTTGAAGCACTGCGTGAACGGTCGACGCAATGCAAGGTAATGGTGAACCCATGGCTCAGCTGAAATCCTGGAGCGACTATCTCTCCCAGTTGGCAAACGCGGAGAGTCTGCTCGAATTGACCGAGACACCGCGCGATCCTCAAACGCGCGCGGAGCTGTATCGGCAGTTTCAGATGAATCTCTCGCTTGCCTACTTCATCTACTTCCAATCCGATCCGCTTCATCCTGACTGGTTGCCTTTCCTTAACTCGGTCTTCATGCTGCAGCCGAATCCCGACGACACCTATTTCGTCGCACCGTTGCGAGGTGACCTGCGATATCGGCTAGTTGGAGAGCGCGGCAGCGTGCATTTGCTGACGCTGGATATCGGCCGCGGCATCATGGGTACTACCGATAAAATCCACCCTCCGCTAGGTCAGTTCGACCTGGACGACCTCGAGATCGGCGAGGACGGCAGCTTCGAAGTTCTGTTGAGCGCACGGCGTCCCGCCGGTTATCACGGCAACTGGCTTGAGTTGCACCCCGAGGCTGACTTCGCAATGCTGCGCCAGCGATCGTATGCGTGGGGAGCGGAACGTGACGCACGAATCGCTATCGAGTGCCTCGACGCTCGCCGGACGAAACCGCCAATGGGCCACGAGGAGATCGCGAGGCGTACCGGCGAGCTGATGGACTACGCGGAGCGTCTGTCACGTCGCTGGCTCACGCACATGCAGCAACTGCGCACGCGGATCAACGTGAACGAGTTCGAGTTTTTCGCTTTCGGTGGTGGCCTCGCGAAACAGGCGTACTGGCAAGCGATTTTCGATTTCGGTGACGACGAAGCGCTCATTCTCGAAACCGCACTGCCGCAGACACGCCGCTATTGGAACGTGCAATTGAACGACGCTCTGTTCAACGCGCTTGACTATATCGATCACCAAAGCAGCCTCAATGGGCATCAGGCGCACGTCGACGAAGACGGCTATTTCCGCGCCGTGATTGCGCACCGTGATCCGGGTGTCGCGAACTGGCTGGATACATGCGGGGTCAATCGGGGGACCGCAATAGGCAGATGGTATGGGTGCAGTTCGGCGCCGGTTCCGACGCTCAAGCGTGTGCCGGTGTCCGAGTTGCGCAATCACTTGCCGACAGGGACTCGCTTCGTTGACGCAACCGAACGCGAGAGACTCTTGCGCGAGAGACGCATAGGTGCGCAGCTGAGACGGCGGTGGTAAGCGCGATTAAGGGATCTTCAGGAGACGATAGATGTCGCCATCAAAACGATTTTCGGGTGCGGAGGATGAGCTTCATGCAGTCGCGAGTGCCGTTACTGGCTCGAGCGATTTCGGCTCCAGCGCCGAATACATGCCCGGCCTGACGCAACTTCTGAACGCTTTCGACGAAGATGGCCCGCGCTTCGCGCCAGGGGGCCGGGAATTTGCGTGGAACGCAGTTGTCGGTGCTTTGGTCTCGCGCCTGACGCTAGTGGAGGGCCTGCGCAAGCATGCCGATGTCTTGTCCCAGACTCCGCGGCGTCCGCTCGTCATCACCGGGATACCTCGGACCGGCACGACCGCATTGCACAAGTTGCTTTCGGTCGACCCGCAATTTCAGGGTTTGGAAAAGTGGCTGACGGTCTTTCCGCAGCCACGGCCGCCGCGCGACACCTGGATCAACTACGTTCAGTTCCAGGCGACCGCGGCCGGACTGGAGGCCTTTTTCAGGTCGGCGCCAGAGATGCGGGCAGCGCATAACATCGTCGCCGACGAGGTCGATGAATGCCTCGAAATACTCAAACAGGGCTTTTGCAGCAACTTGTGGGGATCGTCCTTCCGCGTACCTCAATACGATCGCTGGTGGCGCGAGCAGAGCGAATTACCTGCCTATCGCTACTTTGCAAAGACGCTCAGTCTGATCGGCGCGCGCGACCGCGAAAAAACGTGGCTCCTGAAAAATCCCGGCCACCTGATGCAGTTGCCCGCACTGTTCGAGGTTTTTCCCGATGCATGCGTGGTCCAGACACATCGGAATCCCGTGGAGGCGCTGCCTTCGCTCGCGAGCGTGCTGGCGATGGCGCGTCGAATTTCCGAGGGCGAGCAAGTCGACAGGCACGAGATCGGCGCGCGCGAACTCGATAATTGGGCATGGGCCAGCGAAGCAGCAATGGCGGCGCGCGCGTCCTTGCCGAAGAAGCAGTTCCTAGATATCAGCCAAGCCGACCTTCACGCCGATCCGATTGGTACGATGCGGCGGATTTACGGTCACTTCGGCTTTCAACTGACCGAGGAAACGATGGAAGCAATGCGCCGGCGAGTTGAGCAGAGCCCTGAACGCGCTCATGGTGTGCATAAATATACCCAAGCCGAATTCGGCCTTGCAACCGAGGCGATCCGGGAGCGATTCTCCCGCTACATGACTACCTATGGACTGCAATGATGAGCACGCTCTCACTTTCTCCGTTTTCCGGCTTTCTGCAGATTGCGTACGTCACCACCGACGTGGACAAGGCAATTGACTACTTTTGCAGGGAACAGAATGTGCGGACGTGGGCGCGCTTGCCCGGCATTGAAATCGAGTCGATCGCCGGGCATCACTGCAAGCTGAACATCGCGCTTGCATTCGTCGGATCGGTTCAGCTCGAACTCATCGAGCCGTTATCCGGCGACGACCGTGTGTATCGTGATGCGCTGCCGCGAGACGGATCCGCGGTTCGCCATCACCACATCGCGCAGTTGATCGATAGCGAAGCGGCGTTCGAAACGCAGCGTAGCGAAATGGCTGCCGCGGGCGTGCCCATCGTCATCGACGGTCAGTCGCCTGGGTCCGCCCGGTACTTCTACACAGATCACAGGGCAACGCTGGGTCACTATATCGAACACATCTGGTACACACCAGCGGGTCTCGCCGCGATGGAACAGGTGCCTCGCAATGGAGCGGTTCGATGAACACGGCTGGCCCCGTGCATGCGGTTGACGACGATCACCGCCTGGCCGTGCACATTGCTACGGCGGCCGGAGCTGCGTTGAACGCGATACGCGCGTCGGCGGTCCTTGCGGGCAAACCACTGGGAGCAGCGGGCGATGCCACGGCAAACGAGCTGATCACGCACATTCTCGCTCACACCAGACCGGCAGACGGCTTCCTGTCGGAAGAGTCCGCACTGGATCCAAAGCGGCTAGCCCTCGATCGTGTATGGATCATCGACCCGCTCGATGGCACGCGCGAGTATGGCGAATGCCTCGAGCGGCGCGACGACTGGGCGGTCCATGTCGCACTGACGGTTTGCGGCGAGCCGCGCGCTTGTGCTGTCGCGCTTCCGGCTCGTGGCGTCACGTTCGGAACTTTATCGCCGCCTGAGTTGCCCCCAGCGCCTGAGGGGCGTCTAAAAATTCTCGTGAGCCGTTCCCGCGCCCCCGAACTGGCACTACGGGTTGCCCAGCGCTTGAATGCCGAACTCGTGCCGATGGGTTCGGCAGGCGCAAAGGCAATGGCAGTGCTGCGTGGCGAGGCGCACGCATATCTTCATGCCGGCGGGCAATATGAATGGGATTCGTGCGCTCCGGTAGGGGTCGCGCTTGCGGCCGGACTTCATGCGAGCCGCATCGACGGTAGTCCATGCATCTATAACGGGTCGGACGTTTCGATGCCCGATCTGCTCATATGTCGAGCGGAGATCGCCGAACTGATGCTGGCCGCCATCGCAGCCGCGCAGTGAATCGCCTTTGTAAAAGGATTTGCCATGCCCACATTGACTCACCTGCGGCGGCTCGAAGCCGAGAGCATTCATATCATGCGAGAAGTCGTCGCTGAGTCACAGCGCCCTGTGATGCTTTACTCGATCGGCAAGGACAGCGCCTGCATGCTCCATCTGGCAAAAAAGGCGTTTTACCCGGCGCCGCCCCCGTTTCCGCTCCTGCATGTCGATACCACGTGGAAGTTTCGCGACATGTACACGATGCGTGACCGGATGGCTCGCGAGGCCGGAATGGAGCTAATCGTCCACCAGAATCCGGAAGCGAAAGAGCTTGGAATCAATCCGTTCGATCATGGTTCGCAGATTCACACCGACATGTGGAAGACACAGGGCCTGAAGCAGGCGCTCGATAAGTACGGCTTCGACGCCGCTTTGGGGGGCGCTCGCAGGGACGAAGAGAAATCGCGTGCGAAGGAGCGAATTTTTTCATTCCGTACAGCTAGCCATCAATGGGACCCGAAGAGTCAACGACCCGAACTGTGGCGCCTTTATAACGCGCGCAAGAACCATGGCGAGTCGATCCGCGTGTTTGCCATCTCAAACTGGACCGAGCTGGACATCTGGCAGTACATCTACCTCGAGAACATCTCGATCGTGCCGCTATATTTCGCGGCGCGGCGACCCGTAGTGAATCGGGGCGGCACGCTGGTGATGGTGGACGACGACCGCATGCCGCTTTCGCCGCACGAAAAGGCAGAGCACAGAATGGTGCGTTTTCGCACGCTGGGTTGCTATCCGCTGACCGGTGCGGTCGAGTCGAACGCCACGACATTGCCGCAAATCATTCAGGAAATGCTCTTGACGATGACCTCAGAGCGCCAGGGTCGCGTGATCGATCACGACGGCGCCGCATCGATGGAGCGGAAGAAACAGGAGGGGTACTTTTAATGGCACACGTCTCTGAGCTGATCGGGACCGATATCGAAGGGTACCTGAAGCAGCATGAAAAGAAGAGCCTTCTGCGTTTCATCACATGCGGGAGCGTGGATGACGGCAAGAGCACGTTGATTGGCCGTTTGCTCTATGAATCCAGGATGCTATTCGAGGATCAGCTTGCCGCGCTCGAAGCCGATTCGAAGAAGGTCGGTACGCGTGGTGGGGAAATAGACTACGCGCTGCTGCTCGACGGTCTGGCTGCCGAGCGCGAGCAGGGCATCACCATCGACGTCGCCTACCGGTTTTTCTCGACGGACCGCCGCAAGTTCATCGTTGCCGATACGCCCGGGCATGAGCAGTACACCCGCAACATGATAACGGGGGCTTCCACGGCGGATCTCGCCATCATCCTCGTCGATTCACGCAAAGGCTTGTTGCAGCAAACGCGACGGCATAGCTATCTCGTGTCGTTGATCGGCATTCGCAACGTGGTTCTTGCGGTGAACAAGATGGACCTGGTTGATTACTCCCGTGAGCGGTTCGACGAAATTTCACGCGAGTATTGCGAATTTGCAAAAAAAATCGGTATATCCGATGTGACGGCAATTCCGATTTCGGGCGTAAATGGCGACAACGTTGTTGAAAGGAGCACAAAGACGCCATGGTACGACGGGCCGTCCTTGATGCATCACCTCGATACTGTCGAGATCGACGAAGCCCGTTTGCAGACCCTGCCATTGCGTTTCCCGGTGCAGTGGGTCAACCGCCCGAACCTTGATTTCCGTGGGTTTGCAGGAACTATTGCGTCCGGTGTCGTACGCGTCGGGCAGCGTGTGCAAGTTCAGCCGTCAGGGCGGGAAACCACCGTCGCAAGAATCGTGACGGCCGATGGAGATCTCGACGAGGCCTTCGCGGAACAGTCGGTGACGCTTCTGCTCGCCGACGAAGTGGATGTCTCTCGTGGCGATCTGATTTCAGCGGCCGATTCGCCAGCGCAGGTTGCCGACCAGTTCGAAGCAACGCTCGTATGGATGAGCGATCAACCCATGCTCCGGGGGCGCAGCTACCTGCTGAAGATCGGCACTCGGACCGTCACGGCAACGATATTGCCGCTGAAATACAAGCTCAATGTCGAGACGCTCGATCACGTCGCCGCTGAGACTCTCGCGTTGAACGAAATCGGCGTCGCCGAACTGGAGTTTGACCGTCCGATCGCTTTCGATCCATACGAGCGGGACCACGAGACGGGCGGTTTCATCGTTATTGACCGCATGACCAATAGCACGGTCGGTGCGGGTATGCTGCGCTTCGCACTGCGCCGTGCGAGCAATATTCGCTGGCAGACGCTGGAAGTCGACAAACATGCGCGACGGACCCTCAATGGGCATCAGAGCGGCGTCGTCTGGCTGACAGGGCTTTCTGGTGCGGGTAAATCGACGATTGCGAATCTGCTCGAGAAACGCTTGCATGCAATGGGCAAGCGAACCTATCTGCTCGATGGGGACAATGTTCGGCATGGATTGAACAAGGATCTCGGCTTCACGGCCGAAGACCGCGTCGAAAATATCCGGCGCATTGCCGAGGTGGCGAAATTGATGGCCGACGCCGGCGTGATCGTCATTACCGCATTCATTTCGCCGTTTCGTGCAGAGCGCGCACTGGCGCGCGAGCTCATGGAGGAGGGTGAGTTCATCGAGGTCTTCATCGACACGCCATTGGAAGTGGCTGAGCAGCGCGATCCGAAAGGACTCTACAAGAAAGCGCGTCGCGGAGAGTTGAAGAACTTCACTGGCATCGATTCGCCCTACGAGGCGCCGGTGAAGCCCGAAATCCACATTAATACCACGACCAGTTCTGCCGAGGTTGCTGTAGAGACGATCTTCCAGAAGTTGCAGACCGCGGGATTCCTTGACGTGTCGAGGGGATCGCCGCTCTGAGACGTCGCGGGGCGGCGTGCCTCGCGCGTCTTGCGTTCATATTGTTATACGCCATTCATTTATATATACTCCCTGCTGTCGACCACGGGAGACGCAGAGCGCAATTCCCGTGTTGACATCGCCCACTCGGGCGACAGTCCAACAGGTATCGGGACGTTTCGACGCGTCAAGGAGGCAGTGGGGATGGCGGAAAGCAATCAGCAAGGCTATGGGCCGCGCGAGTCGATGGAATACGACGTGGTCATCGTCGGCGGCGGTCCCGCAGGCCTCTCCGCGGCGATCCGCCTGAAGCAGCTGGCAGCCGAAAAGAACGCCGAGATTGGCGTCTGTGTGCTGGAGAAAGGCTCGGAGATCGGAGCGCATATCCTCTCGGGCGCGGTCATGGACCCACGCGCGCTCGATGAACTGATACCCGACTGGAAGGAACAGGGCGCGCCGCTGAACGTCGCCGTGACCGAAGACAAGTTCCTTTTCCTTTCGGAAACCGGTGCGAAGTCGGTCCCGAACTGGGCATTGCCGGACAACTTCAAGAACCACGGCAACTTCGTGATCAGCCTCGCGAATGTCACGCGCTGGCTTGGGACAATGGCCGAGGCACTGGGCGTGGAGATTTTCCCGGGCTTCCCGGCCGCTGAAGTCCTCTACAACGAGGACGGCTCGGTCAAGGGCGTCGCCACCGGCAACATGGGCATTGGCAAAGACGGCGAGCCCACCGAGAACTTCCAGCTCGGGATGGAGTTGCACGCGAAGTACACGCTGTTCTGCGAAGGCTGCCGCGGTCATCTTGGCCGTCAGCTCGACGAGAATTTCAATCTCGGCAAGAACGCCGATCCACAGGTCTATGGCATCGGCATCAAGGAGCTGTGGGAAATCGATCCTTCGAAACATCAGCCGGGTCTGGTGGTTCACACGGCTGGCTGGCCGCTGGAGTCGGACACCTATGGCGGCTCGTTTCTGTACCACATCGACAACAACCAGGTGATGGTGGGTTTTGTCGTCGGTCTCGCGTATCAGAACCCCTATCTATCGCCATTCGAGGAGTTCCAGCGGTACAAGACGCACCCGGAAATCCGCAAGTTCCTGCAGGGCGGCAAGCGCGTGTCGTATGGTGCGCGTGCGATCACAGCCGGTGGCCTGATGTCGATGCCTAAGCTGGTATTCCCGGGCGGCGCACTCGTGGGTGACGATGCCGGCTTCCTGAACGCATCGCGCATCAAGGGCAGTCACGCAGCGATCAAGACCGGCATGCTGGCCGCGGATGCCGCCTTCGATGCGTTGCAGGCTGGCCGCCAGCACGACGAACTCGCGGCCTATCCGGAGGCGTTCAAGCAGTCGTGGCTCTACACGGAGCTGTACAAGGCGCGCAACTTCAAGCAGTGGATGAGCAAAGGCCTGTACCTCGGCACGCTGATGGTGGGCATCGAGCAGAAAGTGCTGGGCGGTAATGTGCCCTGGACGCTGCATCACCGGCATCGCGATCACGAAATGCTGAAACCCGCCTCGCAGTGCAAGCCGATCGAGTATCCAAAGCCGGACGGCAAACTCACGTTCGACCGTCTGTCGTCTGTTTTCATTTCGAATACGAATCACGAAGAGAATCAGCCGGCGCATCTCACGCTCAGGGACGCGAGTGTGCCGGTGAACGTCAATCTGCGAACGTATGCAGGCCCAGAAACCCGCTTCTGTCCAGCAGGCGTCTACGAGTACGTGAAGGACGAGCAGGACGAGGACCGTCTGCAAATCAACGCGCAGAATTGCGTGCACTGTAAGACCTGCGACATCAAGGACCCGACCCAGAACATCGTGTGGGTCACGCCGGAAGGCGGCGGCGGTCCGAACTATCCAAACATGTAAGCAGATGTCAGCCAGGTCTCAGAGGTAAGTCTCAGAATGAAACTGATTCGCTCAATCGACGAGCTGCGCGCGCAGTTGCGCGGGCAAAACCGTACCGCATTCGTGCCGACCATGGGCAATTTGCACGAAGGGCATTTGTCGCTTATCCGGCTCGCCCGGCAGCATGGGGATCCTGTCGTCACGAGCATCTTCGTCAATCCGCTGCAGTTCGGGCCGGAGGAGGATTTTGCGCGCTATCCGCGAACGCTGGAGGCGGACATCGAGAAGCTCCAGAAGGAGAACGTCTATGTCGTCTTTGCCCCTACGGAAGAGGATCTATACCCTCAGCCGCAGGAGTATCGAGTGCAGCCGCCTGGCGGCATTGGCGACATGCTGGAGGGTGAATTCCGGCGCGGGTTTTTCCAGGGTGTGTGCACGGTGGTGATGAAGCTGATGTTGTGCGCCCAACCGCGTGTCGCCGTTTTCGGGAAAAAGGACTACCAGCAATTGATGATTGTTCGGGAGATGTGCAAGCAGTTCGCGATGCCGACGGACGTGATAGCGGGCGAAACCATCCGTGATTGCGACGGTCTTGCCTTATCCTCTCGCAATCGTTTCCTGACGCCCGAGGAGCGGGTCGAGGCGCCAACGTTGTATCGGCTCCTGAACCAGATCCGCGACAAGGTTTTGAGCGGAGAGAAAGATATTCAGGGTATCGAACGACGCGCGTTCTCCACGTTGGTCGATCGGGGCTGGCAGCCGGATTACATCTCGGTGCGCAAGCAGGCCAATCTGCGATCACCCACGGCGCAGGAGGCCGATGACAGCAAGCTGGTTATCCTTGCCGCTGCGCGCCTCGGCAACACGCGACTGATCGACAACATGGAAATTTGAGTTCTCCATGCATAGCCTTGTCGCCGCGCTTCTGGACCAGCAGGGCAGGGTGCCAATCCGAAGGCTAGTCACGTGCCTTCCCAATCCGGCCGTTTGACATGATCGAATCAGACTCGGATCACGGCGGGTCCTCCCGCCGCGCAGTACTCGTAACAGGCGCCGCCAGACGGATCGGGCGGGCGCTTGCGCTCGGTTTCGCTGCGCGAGGGTGGGATGTCGCGGTGCACTATCACGAGTCAAAACAGGAAGCCCGACAGGTTGTCGACCACATCAAGTTGCAGGGTCGCAGATCGGTTGCCCTATGCGCTGATCTGGCGATCGAGGAACAGGTCAAGCAACTGGTACCGGCGTGCGTGAAGGCCTTCGGTCGACTTGACTGCGTGCTGAACTGTGCGTCACGGTTCGATGAAGATACCGCCCAAACATTCGATTATGCGCGGTTGCTCGAACTCATGGCGATCAACGTCGCCGCGCCGCTGGCGTTGGCGCGAGGACTCTTCGAGGTGGTGCCGGACAGCGCGGTATCGGACGAAGCGAAACGCGGTGTGGTGGTGAACGTGCTCGACCAGAAGCTGTTCAACATGAACCCCGACTACATCTCCTACACGGCGACCAAGGCTGCGCTAGCCAACGCGACCGTCGCACTTGCGCAGGCTCTCGCTCCGAAAATCAGAGTCGTGGGGCTGGCTCCGGGATTGACGTTAGTGTCGGGCGATCAAACACAGGCGCAATTCGACACAGTCCATAAGATGACGCCGCTACTGCGCGGTTCGCGACCGGAGGACATCGTCGAAGCGGCGGCGTATCTCGCGAATGCGCATGGCGTCACGGGCACGACATTGGTCGTTGACGGAGGTCAGCACCTTGTATCGAGCCCCCGTGACGTGATGTTCATGGACTCGGTGTCGAAAGGCCGCACTGCTGCTGAGTGTCTCTTCGCAGACCGTCTGTGAATCACTGATGGCGAAGAAAATGTGCATCCGTCGACCGTCGAGGGCAAGCAATGAAGCGGAAATTGCAAGGACTCGCTACACGCGAGAAGCTACTCGATAGCGCGGAATGCCTTTTCTTCGAACGTGGTGTCGCGTCGACGACCCTCGAGGACATTGCTCGTGCGAGCGGTATGACTCGTGGCGCCATCTATGGTCACTTCACGAACAAGTGGTCGCTCGTAAGCGCGCTGTTCGAACGCTCGGAACTTCCGCTGGACGCATTCACTGTGTGCGGCGCAGAAGCCGCGATCGCAACCATCGATGCGTTGCGTGTCGAGCTCGAGCGGCGGTTGGTCGATGTGCTACGGATAGGGACAAAGCGGCGGTTGTATTCGATCGCGCTGTCCACTACGGAAATTGATGGCGATTGCACTTTGCCGGCATCGATGTTCAGGGAGTCGGCGCTTCTTGCACAGTACTCGATCGAGACGACCTTGGCACGCATCGCAAAGCCGCCAGGTACATCTGAGGATCTCGACTACGCGTTCGAGGCAACTTTTATTCATGCTTGCCTGACAGGATACTTCCGCCGCAGCTTGATCATTCCGCCTCCTGCGGGAGCCGAAAAGCTGCTTGCCGGAAAGATCGTGCGAAAGGCCTTGTCATCATGGTTTATAGAGAGCCCCTCGTTGTTCGCGGCTCGCGGCGGGCTGGCGTCCGAAGCCGGCATTCGTCGATGAAGAGGAACAAGATAACCTCGATCTAAGGAGAGAACATATGATTTTCAAAACGCTAGCTGTAGTCGGTGCCGGAACAATGGGCAATGGCATCGCTCAGGTCGCCGCGGTGGCGCGTCTCAACGTAGTCGTGACCGATGTCAACGAGACGGCGCTCTCAAAGGGCCTGTCAACCTTGACGGCGAATCTCGGGCGTCTCGTCGACAAGGGAAAGCTGGACGCGGCGTCACGTGATTCTGCGCTAACCCGTATCGAAACTTCCACTGACTATCAGCGCCTCTCGACTGCAGACATCATTATCGAAGCAGCAACCGAGAACGTTGATCTGAAGATGCGCATCCTGAAGCAAATCGAGTCCGTGGCGCGTGCCGATGCGATCATTGCGTCGAACACGTCGTCGATTTCAATCACCGCGCTTGGTGCGGTGCTTACTGATCCGACACGTTTCATCGGCATGCATTTCTTCAACCCTGTACCGCTAATGACGCTCGTGGAGGTCATCCGTGGACTGCAAACCACCGACTCCACTGTCAATGCGGTGCGCGAGTTGACTGAACGGCTCGGCAAGACTCCGATAGGCGTGACCAACTCGCCAGGCTTCGTAGTGAACCGTATCCTCGTGCCAATGATCAATGAGGCGTTTTTCGTGCTAGCGGAAGGCGTCGCCACCGCGGAAGAAATCGACGCCGGAATGAAGCTCGGTGCGAATCACCCGATCGGGCCACTCGCGCTCGCCGACCTGGTCGGGCTAGACGTTTGTCTTTCTGTCATGGATGTTTATCTGAAAGACTTCGGCGATTCCAAGTATCGCGCATGCCCGCTATTGCGGGAGCTGGTTGCGGCGGGACGGCTAGGGCGAAAAGCCGGTTGCGGGGTCTACAAGTACTGAAGCCGCCTGGCAGCGTAAGCTGAGTGGCAACAGGGATTTTGCGGCCGAATACGGATAACCACTACTGATCTTGCTGCGGGTTTCAACTACCGCCTTGCGATTCAATCATTGTGGATGGAGGCATCAACTCGGCCTCCATGCGCACTGGGTGTCGCCGCAAGAGCAGCGGTCCGGCGAGCATCAGCAAGGCAGCGGCAGTTAGCGTCTTCGAGACACCAAATTGATCCGCACAAACACCCCATATCAATGCACCCAATGCCATTGAGCCTTGGAACGTGAGCAAAAAAACTGCTAACGCCCGAGCTCGCACCCAAGCGGGAAGAGTCGCCTGGAAGGCCGAAGAGACGGTGGAGTTGAATGTGATCCACGCGGCACCCCCGACGAGCAGGGACAGATATATAGGTGCGCTGTACTGCACATAGGCGGCGGTCAGCGTCGCAATGCCGAACAACACAGACGCACCGCAGACCAGACTATTGAGCGCCAGATAGCGGCGTACCCGACCAAGTGCAATTCCACCAGCCACGGCGCCTGCTCCCATACTCCCCAGCATCGTGCCGTACCCGCCGCCGCCCAAACCTGGATTATTTTTCGCTACGATCGGCAATAGCGCCCACAACGCGCTTGCGCTAACTACAAAGGTGAATGTGCGAACCAGATGTCCGCGCAAAACACCGCAACCAAGCACATAGCGTACGCCCACGCACATCGCGCTTACCAGACGCTCCTGCTTTGAAACGACTTGTTCTTTTTCCGGCTTGTACCAAAGCAAAAAGATGGTCACTGCGACCGAAAATAGCCCGGTCGTTAGTGCGAACACTGCATACGATCCTATCCCAGCGATGACTGCCCCTGCCAATGCCGGGCCCACTGCGCGCGCGCCATTGAAAGCGACTCCATTGAGAGCGATCGCAGAGAGCAACGCCGATCGAGGCACTGCTTCCGCGGTTGAGGATTGCCAGGCCGGAACTGATACGGCACTGCCTGAACCGAGCAAAAAGGTGAAGATCAGCAGTCTGACTGGATCGATTGCATCCAGCATCAACAGAACATAAAAAAAGATCGACGAGACCAGCATCCAACAGTGCGCGGCTAGCAAGAGGCGGCGCTTATCCATCGAATCGGCGAGTACTCCTGCCGGCATCCCGAGCAGGAAGGCCGGCATCGTGGTCGCAGCCTGGGTCAGTGCAATCATCACCGGGGACGTCGTGAGCGAAGTCATCAACCATGCTGCCCCAACGTTCTGCACCCAGGCGCCAAGGCTCGCCGCCAACATTGCCATCCATATTGCGCGAAACGGGCGATAGCGAAGCGGGCCGGGCTCGGGTTGTGGTTTCGTGGAAGACATTGGGGTTCAGGCTGTGGACATTACGCGTCTTGCTGGGTGCAGATCGCTTTACGTGGATGCCGGGATCGATGCACTGGGTGCGAAAATTAGAATATGGTGCATAAATATGAACACGCCTGACGCAACCTGTCAATGCCGATTTTGATTTCCACCGTCGTGAGAAGAAGACGCCGGTGCTGACGTTCAAAGTCGGTGAAGCATCGCGCGCCCGTTCGACGTCAACGTTGACCGGCTCAGAAACTGATGTCACATTCCTCGTTGGAAACGACGAGGCTTCGGCCATTTCGTCTTGCAACCGATCCTGAGAGTTGCTCTGTTTCGCGTTTTGACTATGTCATTCGAATTCATCCAACCCGATCCGACCGTCCACGACCCCCTTCAAGCAGAGCACACATTGCTGGACTTAGCGGCGCGTGGCCGCACTGTTGCCCAATTATGGGAAGCGCCGAAGTCTTTGGTGGTACCGCGCAGCTATCTGCGTTACCCCCAGTTCGAATCTGCACGCTCCGCTTTTCTTCGCGGCGGATGCCCCGTCTGGCTACGCATGTCGGGCGGCGGCCTCGTACCGCAGGGTCCGGGGATTCTAAATTTGAGTCTGGCTTATTTCGTCGAGCAGCAGCCGAGCAAAATGAGCGAGGCGGTGTACCTGCACTTATGCGAAGTCATCGGGAGCGCGCTGCGCGTGATCGGCGTCACGACCCATTACCAGGCAGTGGACGGTTCATTTTGCGACGGTCGCTTCAATTTGGCTTGGGGAGTCGACACTGACGCTCGCAAGATTGCTGGCACGGCGCAGTATTGGCGACAGGCGCCAGCCGCGATGCGGACGAGCGATGGACGGGGCCATCTGGTGCTCGCGCATGCCGTATTGCTTGTCAGTGCCGATCCGGATGAGGCGAACCAGCGGGCCAACGCCTTCGAAGAGGTAGTGGGCAGTGGCCGTCGATACGACGCAAACAAGATCGTCACTGTGCTGCAAGCGCTGGGAGGGGCTGGGATCGGCAGGGAGCCGCTGATGCCAGCCGTGTCGGCTGCGATCGAGGACAGTCTCACCGACATTCCACTGCCGACCGATACGCAGTAACCCGCTTGGCAGGACTCCCTCGGCTCAGTCGGTGTAGTGGGCGGCAAGCGGCGAGCAATTCTCCCTGATATCGAACGATGCCGCGCTCCGGCCGCACTGAACGGAGCGCGGCGGCTGTCAACGGAATGTAACCTGAAGTGCTTAAGTTTGAAGGTTCGAGCGATGGGCAGTCGTGCCGGGTGCGTAAAGCCGAGCAAAGGGCGCAACCTTCTGGAAACGCTCAATACAGACCCGGACGTGCTGGGGCGAATTGAAATGCATCATCGCAAGAACACCGCGCGCCCGCGCAAGCTGCGGGTGTCCAGCGCAAGTACCCTGGGCCCGCTGGATGCGTAGTTGAGGAATTGCGTCGCGGAGCGAAGCTTGCTGCAACCATTGATCCGGTCAGTCAATCTCGTGGAGGCAAACCATGCTGTTCAAACGAGGAATTGCAGTTCTTGCCGTTGCTCTACCCCTCGCGGCCGCGCAAGCGCAAACCGTCGACATCACCGGTGCGGGCAGCACTTTTGCAGCCCCGATCTATAACAAGTGGGCCGACGCCTACCATAAGGCGGGGGGCGGCAAGGTCAACTACCAGGGCATCGGGTCAGCGGGCGGCATCAAGCAGATCCTCGCGAAGACCGTGGATTTCGCAGGCTCCGACGCACCGATGAAGGACGACGAACTGGCGAAGACTGGCCTGTTCCAGTTCCCGACGGTGGTGGGCGGCGTGGTGCCGGTCGTGAACCTGCCTGGCGTGAAGCCGGGTCAACTGGTTCTGTCGGGTGCCGTGCTCGGCGACATCTATCTGAACAAGATCAAGAAATGGAACGATCCGGCGATCGCCGCGCTGAATTCGGGCATGAAACTGCCGGATACGGACATCGCCGTGGTACGCCGCGCAGACGGTTCGGGCACGAGCTTCATCTGGACGAACTTTCTGTCGAAGGTGAACCCGGAGTGGAAGTCGAAGGTCGGCGAAGGCACGACGGTGAACTGGCCGACCGGTACGGGCGGCAAGGGCAATGACGGTGTTGCCGCCTTCGTGCAACGGCTGCCGGGCGCGGTCGGCTATGTCGAGTGGGCGTATGCGAAGCAGAACAACATGGTCTACGCCAGCCTGAAGAACTCGGCCGGTGCGGTGGTTGCGCCGAAAACCGAGACCTTCAAGGCGGCCGCCTCGGGCGCGGACTGGAAAACGTCGTTCTACCAGATCCTGACCAACGAGCCCGGCAAGGACGCATGGCCGGTCGTCGGCGCGACCTTCGTGCTGCTTCACGCGACGCAAGACAAGCCGGCGCAGGGCGCGGCAACGCTGAAGTTCTTCGACTGGGCGTTCAAGAACGGCGGGCAGGCCGCCAGCGATCTCGACTACATCTCGCTGCCGGATTCGGTCGTGTCGGAAATCCGCGGGCAGTGGAAGACCAGGGTCAAGGATGCGTCGGGAAAACCGGTGTTTCAGTGAAGGCCTCGTTGGGACCCGCCTCAAACAGATCGTGGTCGGTCATGGGGGAGATCAACTGACCCAGATCAAATTAAGGCCGCATCGAGGCGGGTAACGTGCGCGTGACGGTCTTTTATTGGGTTGGTCAAGCGCCGTTGTGCGATGCCACTTCCGCGCCGAAGCGCTCGACCATAAATTCAATAAAGCTCCGAAGCTTCGGCGACGTCCGCCGCTCACGCAGATACAGCAAGTTCAGCGGCCGCTCGGGCGCGGCAAACGCCGGCAGCACTTCTACCAACCGTTTCGCTCGCAGATCCGCGGCCACCAGGATCTCGGGCAGCATGGCGATGCCCAGGCCGCGCAACACCGCCCGTCGCAGCGCTTCAGAATTGTCGATCCTCAGCCTGCCGTCGACGGGCACGCTCACGCGGCCGTCCGGACCCTGCAAGCTCCATTCGGCCTGCGCCGCGTGCCATTCCGAGCGCGGCGGATACGCGTACGTCAGGCACTGATGCGCGCGCAGCGCGTCGGGCGATGACGGCGTGCCATGCGTTGCCAGATACCCGCGTGACGCGCACAACACCAGACGGTACGGCTGCAGAGGCCGCGCGACGAGATCCGGATTGCCCAGCGCGCCGATCCGAACCGCCGCTTCGAAGCCGTCGTCGAGCAGGTCCGACAGCGCATCGGTGGCGACGATATCGAGCGTCACATCGGGATAACGCTCGCAGTAGTCCGCGATCACCGGCATCAGGCATTCGTTGCTGAACACGACGGGCGCGGTTACGCGCAGCCGTCCGCGTGGCGTCGCGAGGTGATCGAGCGCGAGCCGTTCCGAATCGTCGATCAGCCCGAGGATCTCGATGCATCGTTCATAGTAGGCCTGCCCAAACGCGCTGATCTGCTGCTTGCGCGTGGTGCGATGGATGAGTGTCGCGCCTAGCCGCGTTTCCAGCGCCTGAAGGTGATTGCCGACCATCGTCGGCGACAGATCGCATGCCACCGCCGCCGCCGTCAGGCTGCCGCTTTCGACTACGCGCACGAACACAGTCATCGCTTTGAGGAGATCCATTCCCCAATAATAATTGGTTCTGTTGCTATTTGCCGTCCGTTTATCAATCTTCGCTGTGGGAATACAGTCCGCGTACACGACGCTTGCGGCCCATTCCGGTGCCGCATCGCCCGACTTCACGCACGGACATCATGCGCAAACAGCTCAGCTCACCGGCCCGGTCACCACGCCTTGCCTTGCTCGCGACGAGCCTCGGCTTCGTCATCATCTGTCTCGACGTCACGGTGGTGAACGTCGCGCTCGCACGAATGCGCGATGGCCTCGGCCTCGATTCGACGGCGCTGGAATGGGTCGTCAACGCGTACACGCTGGCGTTCGCAAGTCTGCTGCTGACCGCCGGCGCGTTGGCCGACCGGTTCGGCGCGCGCCGCATGTTTGTCGCCGGGTTCGTGGTGTTTACCTGCGCATCGGTGGGGTGCGGGCTGTCGGATGGCGCGGTGCTGCTGGTTGGGTCGCGGGTGGTGCAGGGCATCGGCGCGGCGCTGTGCGTGCCGTCGTCGCTGGCGCTGCTCGGCGCGGCGTTTCCGGAGCCGCATGCACGGGCCAGGGCGGTCAGCGTCTGGGCGGGCACGGCGGCGCTCGCGCTCGGGGCGGGTCCGCTGGTCGGCGGCGTGCTCGTCGACCGCTTCGGCTGGCCGGCCATTTTTCTGATCAACGTGCCCATTGGCGTCGCGGGCATCTGGCTGACCATCGCTCATGCACCCGACACGCAGGGTCGTGCGACCCGTCGCATCGACCTGGCCGGCCAGACGCTTGCCGTCGTTGCTTTGGTCGGGCTGACGTATGCGGTTGTCGAAAGCGGCAGACTGGGCTGGACCAGCATGACCGTATTGACGGGAATGGCCGTCGCGACCGTTGCGGGCGGCCTGTTCGTCATCGTCGAGGCGCGGCAGGCGCAGCCGCTTTTACCGCTCGCGCTGTTCCGCCATGCCGCGGTGAACGTCAGCGCGCTAACGGGGCTGTCGCTGAATTTCGGCTACTACGGACTGATGTTTGCGATGAGTCTGTTTTTCCAGAGCGCGCGTCACGACACGCCGCTCGAAACCGGCCTCGCGTTCCTGCCGATGACGGCGGTGGTCGCGGTCGCAAACGTCGCGTCGGGCTCGCTGACGGCGCGCTTCGGTTATCGCCTGCCGATGCTTGTCGGCCAGGCACTGGCCGCGCTCGGCTATGTTTCGCTTGCGTTCGTGCGGGTGGATAGCAGCGCGCTAGCAGTCGCGTTGCCTCTGCTGAGTGTTGGGGTCGGTGTGGCGCTCGCGGTGCCGTCGATCAACACCGCGGTGCTGGCGCACGTGGAACCGTCGTACATGGGCATTGCGTCCGGCGTGTTGAACACCGCGCGTCAGATTGGCGGCGTGCTCGGCGTGGGCTTGTTCGGCGCCCTTGTGCGGCCGGAGTTCGACCATCTTGCCGAAGGTCTGCATCTGGCCGCGATCCTGGCCGCTACTGTGACGCTTTTGAGCCTCCTGAGCATAGTCATGGGCCTCAAGACGTCCGGATCGATGGTCACGGACGGTGCGCGTTGAGAGCATTGTCGCCGCCGCCTGCCTCATGCGCGGAAGCGCCGGCCATCACGCGCCAGCGGTCGCTGTCGAGCACGGCTCGAGCGTCGATCCGCCCGAACATGTCCAACAGAGGTGCGACGAGGCCCGTCCAGCCCGTCTGATGACTGGCCCCGAGCCCTGCACCGTTGTCGCCGTGGAAATACTCGTAGAACAGGATCAGGTCGCGCCAGTGCGGATCGTCCTGAAACTTGCTGGTTCCGCCGTAGACGGGACGTGTTCCATCCGCATCGCGCAGGAAGGTACCCGTCAGTCGCCGGACGATTTCCTGTGTCACCTCGAAAAGCGCCATGTAATGCCCGGACCCGCTCGGGCATTGAACCTTGAATTCGTCGCCGAAAAAGCTGTAGAGGTTCATCAGTGCCCTGACAACGAGCAGGTTCACCGGCATCCATACCGGACCTTGCCAATTGGAGTTCCCGCCGAACATGCCCGTATTCGATTCGGCCGGCAGGTACTGCACTTTGTAACCAGTCCCACCGATGTTGAGCACATACGGATGCTCGAGGTGATAGCGGGAGAGCGAACGGATGCCATGCGGTCCGAGGAACTCGTTCTCGTCGAGCAGGTATCCGAGCACGCGTTCGAGCTTGCGTCTGTTCAGGATCGACAGGAGCCTGCGCTCCCGATGGCCGATGAAGCCCGTATCCGTCGGAGCCACGTGGGCGAGCAGCTCCGGGTAGCGTTTGCGGAATTGGGCGATCAGCTCCATCAGTTTCGGATACCGCGTCACCGAATCTGCTTCCGTCAGCGATTTCGGCGCGATGCGCTCGTAGAACTCGTCAGCATCGGCAATGCGTTCGTTGAAGGTGCTCGAAGCCGTCGAACGCGTTGTCGCGGCTTATCGCGCTCAGGCGCAGCCGGATCGTCACGCTGTCGCGGCCGGGTATGTTGCATACGTAATGGGCCGCCGCCTTGGTTCCCGTTTTGGCCGGATTCACCGCCTCCCGTTGTCCGCCGATCACATACGCGTGGAATGCGTCTTTCACATAGGGCGAAGCAATGGGTTGATTCCACAGACGCCGTGCATTGCTTTCGTTCTCCGTGAACAGCAGTTCGGTCGCGCCTTCGCAATAGAGCCAGTAGTCGCCCAGTTCATGATGGCGCGCTCGAATGACGCCTGGCGCCTCTTCGCACAGCGACGGCCTGGGATCGTCGTGGTTCTCCGACCATGTATTGCGAAACCATAGCGTTGGCAGGATTCGAAGCTGCGCGGCGTCCCGTCCGCGGTTGTGCATGCAAATCCGCACCAGGATGTCTTGTGGATCGCGCTTCGCGTACTCGACGAACACATCGAAATAGCGGTCGTCATCGAACACGCCGGTATCGAGCAGTTCGTACTCGAGTTCTTCTCGCGATCGCTTGCGGTTCGTCTCGACCAGGTCGAGGTACGGATATTCCTGCTGCGGGTACTTGTACAGATACTTCATGTACGAGTGCGTGGGCGTGTTGTCGACATAGAAGTAATACTCTTTCACGTCCTCGCCATGATTGCCTTCGCTATTGGTGAGCCCGAACAGGCGTTCCTTCAGAATCGGGTCGCGCCCGTTCCAGAGTGCGAGCGCGAAGCAGAGTCGCTGCTGGTCGTCGGATAGTCCGCCGAGCCCGTCTTCTCCCCACCTGTAGGCGCGCGAGCGCGCCTGATCGTGGGTGAAATAGTTCCAGGCGTCGCCATCATCGCTGTAGTCCTCGCGGACGGTTCCCCATTGCCGCTCGCTCAAGTACGGCCCCCACTGCTTCCACGGCACCTGCGCCGCATGCGCGTCGTTCAAGCGTTTTTGTTCCGTGACATCGACGTCTGCGAGAGCCATTTCTGCCTCCGTAACGGCCGGATGAACCTGCAACAGGCGGGCGGTCGCCCTACGACGATCGCCCGGCGAGCCCGGTGGATACGTGCTGCTGCGAAGCAATCCTGATGTGCGAGACGAACCACGCCGCGAGCACGAACCACCCCGCTGCGACGACGAACGCGACGACGTAGGCGGTTCCGGCACCAGCAAGCGCCTTGACCCACGACAGCATCCACCCGGTCGCGGCGGGGCCGAGGATCTGCGGCAGCACCATCGACACTTGCCAGATGCCCATGTCCTTGCCGCTGGATGCATCGTCTGGCAACACTTGCAGTGCGAGCGCCCAGTCGACGGCTTGATAGGTCCCGTAAGCGGCGCAGAAAACGAGTCCGACTGCGATCACCAGCAACAGGTTCGGATGCACCGCCAGCATGACAAAGCCGATTGCGGCTCCGGCCATGATCCAGCTTGTCAGGCGGACGACGGGGACCGCGCCGTGGCGGTCGGCGAGCCTTGCGCCCAACAGGCTGGCCGGGATCGCCAGCACCACGCCGACACCAAGAAGCCCGTTCATCACACCGGTCGGATGACGAATGCCGATCACGTCCTGCAGGTAGTACAACATGAAGGTGAAGATCGACCAGATTCCCATGTTGCCGAACAGACGGGTCACCAGCACCCAGTAAAAGTTTCGGTGGAGGCGCGGATCGAGATAGAACGAGCGCATGAACGCGAGGAGTTCGAACCGTTCATGGGATCTGACAGGCGTCGGCTCGCGCGAGCCGCGAATCGTCAGCCAAATGCAGAGCAGCATGATCGCAATGAACGTGGCCACCGTCGGATACAGGCGGCCCGGCGAATAGAGCACGACGAGCACCACGTTGCCACTGATGGTGCCGAGCACGGACATCACGTTGAGCCACGCGCTCGCGCGGTTGGTTTCCCGTTTTGGCACGACATCGGGCACCAGCCCGGCATACGGACCCGCCGCCCAGTTCCACCAGAACTGCAGATGCAGGAACGCGAGTGCATAAAGCCATACGCTCGCCCCTCTGTTGAATGAAGCAAGCCATACCAGGGCAACCGCAGTGCCGAACACGCCGGTGACGAGAAACGATCGCCGACGTCCATGTTTTGCGATGGAGCGATCTGACAGGGCGCCGGCCAGCGGCGCCACGATCATTGCAACGAATGCGCCGCACGCAATGACGGAGCCGGCCACACCTTCCTTCAATGCGGCATCGCGTCCGAGCATTTCGGCGACCTGTGACGGCACCAGCACCGGAACGACCGTCATCCATTGGGTAAACAGCGCGAACCACAGCGACGCGATCTGTATGTGACTGAGCGTCGTCAGGCGAGGGGCGGGCGGTCTGGTCGACACATTCCGGGCTGGACTGGATAGCGGCATGTCAGAGGTCCATGGGCGTCGCGCATTTTGCTGCCCGGTCAATGCTTGCTAGCTTACGGGGCTGCAGAGAAAGATTAGGACATTTGATCTGGCTTATGCATGCGAGGGCAGTGCGTTCCTTGCCGTCGGGCGAGTACCCACGTCAAACGCAGCGCCGGCACGTCGTATGGCTGAATGTCCGCGAACGAGGTGAGATATTGAATCAGCAGCCGCCGTCGCACGTCGGCCAACTTGCTGTCTGCGATGCCCAAGCCGACGCGTCCCCAGCTCAAGCGACGAGGTGTTGCCGCAGATACACGGCCGTGCGGCTTTCCTTCGCGCTGCCTGGGAGGGCCGCGCAAACGGTGGTGTGGGAGCACAGACTATGCCAGACACAGAGACGCATGGCATCAGGCGCGCAATGTGCTTGCAGATAGACCCGTGGATCAAGGAGAAAAACGATGACCCTGCTCATCTATCTGGTCGGATGGATCATTTTCATTGGCGGCGTCGCGTGGGGATTGATGGCGCTGCATGTCGCGCAGCACATCATTGCCATCGTGGCCGTGATTCTGCTCGGCATCGCGGTGATTACGGGCGCTACGCGAGCGCGTAATCGAGACCGGTCGTCATAGCGAAGTTCCCTCGTGCGTGACGGCGCTCAGGTACGCTACGGCGCGCTCGCGATGTACCATTTCCGCGTGGAGTCTCACGCCGGGCATCGTGGAGTACATCATGGGAAGCGCATGGAAACGCCGCTTCAAACTGCTTGTCCAGCGTTTCTGGCAGCCAACCAGCGCGTGCATGACCTGTATGCCGGGGAGCTGGGGCAACGTCATGAGCCTCACGCACTGGGCGATCGCATTCAAGACCGGGCTGCTCACCGGTGTGCTCGCGCTGCTGCTCACCTTCACGCCGGCGGCGAAGTGGTACGGGAATCGCTATAGCAACGCACTGCTCGTCGGTTGCCTGACCGCCATCGGCGATGCCTACTCTCATCTGAGCCACTACCGCTTTCACGCTCTCGAACACATCGCGACGGGGATCATGTCCGGCCTGTTTGCGCTCGCTGCGTCGTACCTGTTCGAGGATCGCGCGCGCCGCGTGCGCGCGGTATGGTCGCGTTTGTTCGGACAATCAGTGCGGTGACGAAAGCAGCTTGAAGCGCTTCCACAGCTTCTTCAACGTCCGATGATCGGCAGCGACCCGTGACGCGAGAAAGCCGCGTGCGAAGGCCGCGCCCGAGGCGGCCTCGGGCGCCGTCGTCAGCAGCGACTTCAGCAGCTGATCGGCGACGACGGCATCGTTGCGCCAGCCGAGATCGTCCTGAAGGGCGGTGAGCGCTTCGACATAGTGGCGGACGACCCGCCGCGGGCATAACGACGCGAAGAACTCGGTGGCGTATCGAACCTTCTTCGCCGCGATGCGGGCGCGGTGACGGCTGTGATCGTCGAGATCGGCCAAACCCTTGCCACGTTTGATCAGTTTCTTGTGCCGACGGCGCAGAACATCGGCGGCGAACGGCTTCACTGGGCTGCCGATCACGTCGCGCTGTTCGTCGGACATCTCATCTCGCCAACCCTTGCGGCTCAACCAGAGCGCCAACTGGAGCGCGAGCCGCGTATAGCGAACCGATTCGACCGCGGCCGCCGCGCGCTGCCGGTTGTCGACGGCATTCTGCTCGCAGGCCTCTCTGACGGGGCGGATCTCGTCCGTATTGCCGTCGGCGCCGGCATGTTCGAGCGTCGATCCCGCGAGCACTTCCCAGTCGCGCGCGGTGCCGAGTTCCGAGGCAATCCAGCGCAACTCCTCGTCGAAGCCGGGAGCGGCGGGGATGACCTTCGCAAACAGGTCGAGAGCCGAACGCAAGCGGCGAAGCCCCACGCGCATCTGATGGACGCTCGATGGATCGTGGCCCGACACGACGCCCAGTTCATTCGCGTGGACCTGGTCCAGACAGTTGCGCACAATGACGCAGAATGCATCCTCGATCGAATCGCGCTTGTCCAGTTGCACCGGTTGCGCTTTCACCGCCTCTCTGTGCTCGGCTACCAGCAGTGCATACCCGATATCGGCCTTGCTGCTACGATCGATATGGAGTGGCACGGTTTCGAGCATTTCCAGCGCGACGCGGTACAGCATGTCCGGATCGCCCTGTTTCAATTCCAGTTCCACGGCGGCGAGCTGCACCGAACCCGACTCCGCCTCGATGGTTCCTTCGTCGAGAGCAAGCTCGAGTTCGTCTCCGGACGGCTGGCGCAGTTCAAACGCCGAGCGGTTGATCCGCGTGACGAACACTGGCTTCAGTTGGGCGGGAACGGTGTCGTCGTGAATCAGCTTCCCGCAGTCGCTGTTCTCGGGGATCTGGTCGCACAGCAGCTTCAGATCGGGCGTGTCGCTATTCACGGGCATCTCGAACTCGTCCCGGTCGAACAGCCCCGCCTTGGCCGATCCTTCGAGCTTCAGCGTCTGGATTTTCTCCTTGCCGACGCTGCGCACGCGCAGCGAAGCCCCGCACCAGTGAAATGAAAACTCGGGCGTATCGAAATAGGTGCTCGTCAGCAGGCGAGGCGCCCCCGCGGTGGCTTCCGATTGCGCCAGTATCGACGCGTTACGCAACTTGCCCAGATCTTCGTTCGCAACGCGCAGCTTTAGCTCCCGTTCCATGCCGCCTCCGAAATGAGCACCATACCGTCAGACTACACCGGATTCGCTGGGCTGCGTCGCAGCCGATCGTCCCAAGTGGCCGCTCCGAACCCGACGTTTCCTGGAGACGGGGTGGGTTAGCAGCGCAAGCAGGCATTCGTGCAAAACTTGTCCACCGTCTTAGCCACCTCTTCTGTGCACAACTTTCGTCGTGCTTAAAACGGTGATGCACGTCGACCCGATACAAGCTCACAACGACAAATAGCGAGTGTTCCCAAAGTAAATCGGGGAAAACGGTATGCGCAACTATGGACCGACATGTTGGAACCGCCAGGCTAACGGCCCGCATTTCTGGTCGACGCCATTTGGGTCGGAATGAGGATGTGCAACTTGACAGCATTTTGCAAATTCCCCCGAGGATATAGGGTATGCTGAAAAAAGACTCAAGAAACTCCCAGAAGTCGGCCCAAAAATATTTTCAGAAATGACATTAGAGCGCGTTACCCCAATTCTTCGAAAGAGTAGGGGAATCATATGCCGCACAGAGTAAAAACGATCACTCTCATCGCGCGGTAACGACATTAATCGATGTGATGCAACGCGCCACCAGGCGATGCACGTAACGCAAGCGGAGCACCAAAATTCAACAAAGAAGATCAATGCATATATCTATGGCGGAAGGGTCATCGATAACAAAACACTTTTCATTTGCATCGTAACCGAATAAGCTTGCAAACACTTTGGAATTATAAATGATGCCACCACCGGAAGTTTCGGCTGAGCTGGAGGAATTCTTGCGGGAGAAAATCGGAATTCCGTCAAAAATAGCAATAAAGTCATCCAGTTCTTTAGAAGACGATTTTGGCGTCACGGGCGACGATGCGAGCAAGCTTATCAACACGTTCGCAATAACATTTAACGTTCAACCCGGCGATTTCGAATTTCTCAGATATTTTAATATGGAAGGATTCAGCGTTTGGCCATTTTCGATTCTTGCCCGGTATCTTCTAAAACTCAGAGGCGTGAAGGACTACAAAAATAAAGCCAATTACAGTCGGAATGCTGCAGCGTGCGATTGAGCTAGGCGTGTGGGACAGCCAACGCGTATGGGAAGCGCGAAGCGCGTCGCCCAGGGAGTGACCGCCAATGGAAGTCATTGCGGCCTGCTGTCGATAAGGTCTCACCTCGCGCCATACAGTAAGAGTGCCGTACAAAACTCGCCCGAAGGAAGCGCCTTACCCTAGGGTTTGCACGGCTCGACGCACCCCGAGTTCGCGATTCTCACAACCGTCCACACGGGGACATCTTGATTAGGAAATGATCATTTCCTATAATCGCGCCATGACCACACGCCACCATCCTGCCAGACAGCCTCGAGCTCCAGGCCGTCCTCGCGAATTCGATATGGACATCGCGCTGGACGGCGCAATCCGGATTTTTCGCGAACGCGGCTATCAAGGGACGTCTCTTGGCGATCTCGGTGCCGCGATGGGCCTCACGGCCGGCAGTATCTACAAGGCGTTCACTGATAAGCGAGCGGTGTTCCTTGCCGCGCTCGAGCGCTACATCCATCTACGGAATGGCCAGTTGCAAAGCCTGCTCGACGCGGAGCAAACCGGCCGCGAGAAGGTACGGGCCGTTCTGCGGTTTTATGCCGAGTCCGCAGTTGGCGACGAGGGCAAGCGGGGCTGTCTCGTAGTCGGAAGCGCAATCGATCTGCTCGCTTTCGATGATGAGGTCGCGGGTCATGTCGCCGCTTCTTTGCAGCGAACGGAGCGTCTGTTGTGCCGTCTGATCCGGCTGGGCCAGACAGACGGTTCGATCGCGTCCGCCGTGGATGCGGACGCTACCGGCCGCGCCCTGCTGAGTTTGACGCAAGGTTTGAGGGTCGTCGGCAAAGTTGGGCGGCCCCGGGCGCACATAATGGCGGCGGCGGAGCAGGCCATGCGTCTGCTGGACTAAGCACAGCAAGATATAGCATCGCATCAGTTACCAGTGCTGCTCGCCAAATTAGGAAATGAATATTTCCTAACGTAATCTGCCGATGAGAAACAGCCGTTCAACGATGTAATCACTCAACCCAAAGGAGTCTCATTCGTGAAAGCACTTCACTCGCCCATGCCATCTGGGAGTTCCGAAATCGTAAGCACGCTGCCAGCATCAAGGCCCGTTCCGGGGTTAGAAGGATTCGAGCACAAGTTCGCGACCGTAGACGGACTGAGACTGCACTACGTCACCGGCGGAAACCCGCAGGGCGATGTGATCGTGTTGCTCGCGGGCTTTCCGCAGAGCTGGTTCGCGTGGCGCAACGTGATGGCGCTGCTTGCAAAGACCTACCGGATCGTCGCACCGGACCTGCCCGGACAAGGTGATTCGGATCGTCCGATGGACGGCTACGACACACAGACCCTTGCGAGCCATGTCCACGGTTTGCTCCGGCAACTCGGAGTGACCCGGTACTTTCTCGCCGGACACGACATTGGAGCGTGGGTGGCTTTTCCGTACGCCGTGATGTTCGCCGACGAGGTCCGTCGCCTCGCGCTGCTGGATGCGGGGATCCCCGGCGTGACCTTGCCCGATGCGTTGCCGATTTCACCCGAGCGTGCATGGCGTACCTGGCATTTTGCGTTTCACGTCCTACCTGACCTGCCGGAAGTGCTGCTGGCCGGCAAGGAACGCGAATACCTCGACTGGTTTTTGCGGCGAAAGACGGCCAATCCCGATACTTTCACTGAAGCCGATATCGATGAATATCTGCGCATTCTGAAGAAAGACGGCGGCTTACGCGCCGGCCTTGCGTATTACCGCGCCGCGCACGTGTCCGCCCGGCAGAACGCGGAATTGAAGCAGCGAGGCATGCTCGATTTGCCACTGCTGACGCTCGGCTCCGATCAAGGGTCCATCGCCGATATGGCGACCCCTCTGCGAGCGTTCTTCACCGACGTCCAAGGCCGCACCATTAGTCACTGCGGGCACTTCATTCCAGAAGAACAACCGCGCGCGGTCGCCGACGAACTCACGGCATTCTTTGGCAGCGCATAGGGGTAACGGGGCAGGTGGACGCGGACCGCCGGGCACGGCTCAGACGATGCGGGCGTGCTGTACGACGATCCACGCGGACCACGCAAGCAACGCGACGCCGAGCGGCTTGCCGATGGACCTGCCCCAGGGGAAGTTCTTCTCGGCCGACATGATCCCGCCCAGCGCCAGCATCCAGCCGACGCTGCCGGTGCCGACCGCGAACATCAGCAACATCAGCGCCCAACAGCAGCCGACGCAGAAGGCGCCGTGACTGATGCCGAGCACGAAGCTCTCGCGGCGCGCGCTTTTGCCCCGCCAATGCCCGGTGATGAACATCAGCGGCGAGCGGCATTTGTCGAGACATCGATGTTTGAGGCTGCTGAACTGATAGAGGCCCGCGAGCGCGACGATCGCGGCGCCGATCAGCCAGCCGTTGGCAAGCAAGCTCGGAACTTGCTCGGCGGCCAGATGGAGCGCCGCGTCGACGCCGTGCGCGACTACGCCGAACAGCGCCCACGTCGTCGCATAACCGACGATCAGAAGCGCTATCAGCGTGCGCCGGTTTTCGCGCGCGACGGTCATCCGCCGGAAGGTGTCGAACAGCGGGAAGGCGCTCGGCAGCATCATCGCCGCGATCATCAGCAGCCATGCGGCGCTGTGCAGCAGCGCCGCGATGGTGACGCTAGCACCGGACACCGCGCGGCATATCGGGCCGACGAGCGGCAGTTCGGCCCAGCTCACGTGACGCAGATAACGCGCATAGGGACCCGCGTCCCACACCCATAACGCGATCCACGCGCTGCTCGTCAATGCGACGAAGAGCGGCGCGAACAGCCGCGAGCGTGCTTGCATCTTCACGACGCGAAGTTGAACGATCCCTGAATGGCGTTATGTCCGCTCAAGGCGAGGTCGAGATCGAGCTTTTCGTGCCGCAGGCGGAAAGAGTTCGCCTTGCCGACGAAAGCAGGGCAGCCCGGTATCGTCGAAAAGATGCTTTCGACCAGCTTGGTCGGCTCGCCGGTCGGGCCGCGATAGGGCTCCAACTCGGCATCGATTGCTTCGCCGACTTTCATCCTGCCCTTGCCGTCGACGACCGTGTATTCGATCGGCACGCGTTCCACGGACACGACTTCGCCGATCAACTGCACGAGATCCGCGAGGGGGCCGCCGCGCTCGCCACGGTGCACGCTCACCAGAGCGTCGAATTGCGCGTCGCTCGCGCGCTCGTCGACGAACATCGCGACGCGCCAGCCACCTTTGAGCACATTGCCGGGAATGAACGCCGCGAACGCGATAGTCAGGCCCGACACATCGACGCCGTCGATCGTGCCTCGCTCGTAGTGGTATGCAAGCGCGCTGCGGCAAACGCCGTTGTCGGGATCTTCTCCGATCCAGCACGGACACAGCACCTTGCATTCGCACACTTCGAGGATGCTGCCCATCAGTTGATAGCTCATTTGCGCCTCCGCTGCCGGTTGAATCCGGCCGGGAAGAACATCGCCGGACATCCTCTGTTGTAGGCGTTACGGGGGCAGTAATCAAAGCATTCGAGGGACGGCGAATGATTGAAACGGCTTACACAGTCGGTGCTTTTGCGGTGGCGGGCAGGCGTGCGCACAGCACCCGAAGCGCATCGCGCATCGCCGCTTTACAGGGCTCAACTCTTATATAAGACATAAGACATTTGACCGTGGAGGGGTATTGCAATTAAAATCGCGATCGAAGCAGTGCCCGGCACAGCTTGGAGTGCCTAAAAAGCCTTTCCCTGAAACGCAAATACCAGCAGGTCCCCCATGCTTGAAAACTTTCGTGCTCACGTGGCCGCACGCGCCGCGCTCGGCATTCCTCCCCTGCCGCTGACGGCTCAGCAGACCGCCGAGCTGGTCGAACTCCTGACCAACCCGCCCGCTGGCGAAGAGCAGACGCTGCTCGACCTGATCACCAATCGCGTGCCCGCCGGCGTGGACGAAGCCGCCCGCGTGAAGGCAGGTTTCCTCGCCGCCGTGGCCAAAGGCGAGACCGCCTGCGCGCTGATCTCGCGCGCCCGTGCCACCGAACTGCTCGGCACGATGCTGGGCGGCTACAACATCCAGCCGCTGATCGAACTGCTGTCCGACGCCGAAGTGGGCACCGTGGCCGCCGACGCGCTTAAGAAGACCCTGCTGATGTTCGACCAGTTCCACGACGTCAAGGAACTGGCCGATAAGGGCAACGCCAACGCAAAGGCCGTGATGCAAAGCTGGGCCGACGCCGAATGGTTCACGAGCCGTCCCGAAGTGCCGCAAAGCCTGACCATCACCGTGTTCAAGGTGACAGGCGAAACCAATACCGACGACCTGTCCCCGGCCCCGGACGCGACCACCCGCCCGGACATCCCGCTGCACGCGCTGGCGATGCTGAAGAACGCGCGCCCCGGCATCACGCCGGAAGAAGACGGCAAGCGCGGCCCGGTCAAGTTCATCGAGTCGCTGAAGGAAAAGGGCCACCTGGTCGCGTACGTTGGCGACGTGGTCGGCACCGGCTCCTCGCGCAAGTCGGCCACCAACTCGGTGCTGTGGTTCACGGGCGAAGACATCCCCTTCATCCCGAACAAGCGCTTCGGCGGCGTGTGCCTCGGCGGCAAGATCGCCCCGATCTTCTACAACACGATGGAAGACGCCGGCGCGCTGCCGATCGAACTCGACGTGTCGAAGATGGAAATGGGCGACGTGGTCGAACTGCGCCCGTACGAAGGCCGTGCGCTGAAGAACGGCGAAGTGATCGCCGAGTTCCAGGTCAAGTCCGACGTGCTGTTCGACGAAGTGCGCGCCGGCGGCCGCATTCCGCTGATCGTCGGCCGCGGCCTGACCGCCAAGGCGCGTGAAGCGCTGGGTCTCGCTCCGTCGACGCTGTTCCGCCTGCCGCAGCAGCCGGCCAACAGCGGCAAGGGCTTCTCGCTGGCGCAGAAGATGGTCGGCCGTGCTTGCGGTCTGCCGGAAGGCCAGGGCGTCCGCCCGGGCACGTACTGCGAACCGAAGATGACCTCGGTCGGCTCGCAGGACACCACGGGCCCCATGACCCGCGACGAACTGAAGGACCTGGCGTGCCTCGGCTTCTCGGCCGATCTCGTGATGCAGTCGTTCTGCCACACCGCCGCTTATCCGAAGCCGGTGGACGTGAAGACCCACCAGACGCTGCCGAACTTCATCAGCAACCGTGGCGGCATCGCGCTGCGCCCGGGCGACGGCGTGATCCACTCGTGGCTGAATCGCATGCTGCTGCCCGACACCGTCGGCACCGGCGGCGACTCGCACACGCGCTTCCCGATCGGTATCAGCTTCCCGGCCGGTTCGGGTCTGGTCGCCTTCGCGGCCGCCACCGGCACGATGCCGCTGGACATGCCCGAATCGGTGCTGGTCCGCTTCAAGGGCAAGATGCAGCCGGGCGTGACCCTGCGCGACCTCGTCAACGCGATTCCGCTGTACGCGATCAAGCAAGGCACGCTGACGGTTGCCAAGCAAGGCAAGAAGAACATCTTCTCCGGCCGCATTCTCGAAATCGAAGGCCTGCCCGATCTTAAGGTCGAGCAAGCGTTCGAACTGTCGGATGCTTCCGCCGAGCGTTCGGCCGCCGGTTGCACGGTGCACCTGAACAAGGAACCGATCATCGAATACCTGAACAGCAACGTCACGCTGCTGAAGTGGATGATCGCCCAGGGCTACCAGGACCCGCGCAGCCTGCAGCGCCGCATCAAGGCGATGGAGCAGTGGCTGGCCGACCCGCAACTGCTGTCGCCGGATGCCGACGCCGAGTATGCAGCCGTCATCGAGATCGATCTCGCCGACATCCACGAGCCGATCGTGGCTTGCCCGAACGATCCGGACGACGTGAAGACGCTGTCGGACGTGGCGGGTGCCAAGATCGACGAAGTGTTCATCGGCTCGTGCATGACCAACATCGGTCACTTCCGCGCCGCGTCGAAGCTGCTCGAAGGCAAGCGCGACATTCCGGTCAAGCTGTGGGTGGCTCCGCCGACCAAGATGGATCAGAAGCAGCTGACCGAGGAAGGCCACTACGGCGTGTTCGGCACGGCTGGTGCGCGTACCGAAATGCCGGGCTGCTCGCTGTGCATGGGTAACCAGGCCCAGGTGCGCGAAGGCGCGACGGTCATGTCGACCTCGACCCGCAACTTCCCGAACCGCCTCGGCAAGAACACGAACGTGTACCTCGGCTCGGCGGAACTGGCGGCGATCTGCTCGCGTCTGGGCAAGATCCCGACCAGGGAAGAGTACATGGCCGACATGGGCGTGCTCAATGCCAACGGCGACAAGATCTATCAATACATGAACTTCGACCAGATCGAGGACTTCAAGGAAGTCGCCGACGGCGTGACGATGTAAGTGTGTTGTCGGGCTACGGCGTGTTGTTCGCGTCGTAGCGCCACGAAATGGCGCCGCGGGCTGAATGCCTGCGGCGCCATTTTTTTGTGCGTCGCAATGGGAATCAATAGAACTCGCGCATGGGTTGAGACTCTCTCAAAATTCCCCAAACCATTTCCTCGCAGATTTTCCTTCGGTCTGCTTGACATAGCCTTTCGTGGTGTTTACGATTCGTCCGTTTTCAACGATTGGGGCTAATGCCTTGGAACCCTGTAGTAGTCGATCTTCGAGCAGTTTGACCGCCTGACCGGCAGGACGTCCGCCCCATCAAGCCGCCGTCCCGCCATCAGGCGGGCCGGTGCGCGTCGCAGTATTCGTCGCAGTACCCCCCTCGCACCTTCAAATAGCTACGCACAAACCGGCGCCATTGCGCTCGTTCGTGCTTCCCGCGTTGCGCACTTCGATTCGCGCGGCGTTGTCCGTTCACGTCCGTACGGTCCTTGTAATCAGTACGGGTCTTGATTGAATAAACGCGCTCGTGCATCTGGCACGAGGAAGGAGCCCCTATGCCCGAAGGTGACTCTTGTCCCTTACCTCCATCCAGTTTTTCTTCCGCCTGAGCGGAGGCTGCACCGTTTCCCGTCACTCGAGCATTGAGCATTGACGTCATGGTTCAGGCCTTCGGCCAGGCAAACCGGAACGACGCTCCGGGCCATAGCCCGGACGGAGAAACATCATGCACTTCGCTCTTCTTGTATCGAACCTGCCTCATATTCAAGAGGCACGCCCGTACTATGACTCGCTGCTCACTCTGCGTACCGGCGAGCATCAAAACATCACATTGATCGGAAAGTGTTGGGCCGCAGTCCGCGCCCGGTTCCGCTGACTTTCTGCATTAAACATCAACCTTTTGAGGCCGCGACAGGGGTCGGCTAGCGCTCGCCCCTGCCCGGGATAATCCATGCAAAAACAACCCTCGCATCATCACGAATCTCGTCTCAGACAGAAGGGATTTCTAAGTGCATCCTCGTCCAGGGATCGCAACAGGATTTCCGCGCAGATTGCCAGCGAAGCCGGAAACAGCATCGAAGCCACCTTGCTGCATACGCAAAGCTCCGTTGACGGCCTGGTCGACGCCGATGCCGAACAGCGCCTGCGCAGCACGGGTCCGAACGAGGTCGCGCACGACAAGCCGCCACACGCGCTGATCCAGGTGCTGCATGCTTTTTACAACCCGTTTGTGATCGTGCTGCTCGTGCTCGCCGGCATCAGCTATTGCACAGACGTCTACTTTGCCGCGGCAGGAGATCGCGACTGGACCGGCGTGAGCATCCTGCTCACGATGGTCACGGTGAGCAGCCTGCTGCGCTTCTTCCAGGAATACCGGTCGAACAAGGCAGCGGAACGGCTCAAGTCGATGGTGCGGACCACGGCTACCGTCGTGCGCCGTGCGTCGAAGGCCGGGAAGTCGGTGAAGCGCGAGATTCCGATGTCCAATCTCGTGGTCGGCGATATCGTTACGCTGCAAGCGGGCGACATGATTCCCGCCGATATTCGCCTCGTCAAGTCGCGCGATCTGTTCATCAGCCAGGCCGCGCTTACGGGCGAAGCACTGCCGGTCGAGAAGTACGACACGCTCGGCGCCGTGATGCAGAAGTCGGCCGATGTCGCCGATGCGGGCCCGGCCGATCCGCTCGAACTGGCGAACGTCTGTTTCATGGGCACCAATGTGGTCAGCGGCACGGCAATGGCAGTTGTCGTCGCGACCGGTGCCGATACTTACTTCGGCGCACTCGCGAAGAACGTGACTAGCCGGAAGCGGATCGAAACGAGCTTCGATCGCGGCGTGAACAGCGTTTCGTGGCTACTGATCCGCTTCATGCTCGTCATGGTGCCCGTCGTATTCCTGATCAACGGGCTGCTCAAAGGTGACTGGCTTTCCGCTCTGACGTTCGCGCTTGCCGTCGCGGTTGGCCTTACGCCGGAAATGCTGCCGATGATCGTTTCGGCGAATCTTGCGAAAGGCGCTGTGGCTATGGCACGACGCAAGGTGGTGGTCAAACGCCTGAACTCTGTCCAGAACTTCGGCGCGATGGACGTGTTGTGCACCGACAAGACCGGCACTCTCACGCAGGACCGGATCATCCTCGAACATCATCTGGACATCGAGGGCCGCCGCGACGACCATATCCTCGAGCTGGCATGGCTCAACAGCTTCCATCAGAGCGGGCAGAAGAATCTGATTGACATTGCGATCGTGAGCCATGCGGAGGCGGCCGGCGTGCCACCCACGCAGGCCCACTTCGCGAAGGTCGACGAACTGCCGTTCGACTTCGTGCGCCGACGTCTGTCCGTGGTCGTCGAGCGCGCCGACGGCAGCCAACTGATGGTGTCCAAAGGCGCAGTGGAGGAGATGCTTGCAGCCTGCACGCAGGTGCAGCAGGGCGATGTCGTTTGCGAGCTCGACGAGGCCGCGCGCAGTGCGATGATTGTCAGATCGCAGGAATACAACGCGGAAGGCTACCGCGTACTGGTCGTCGCCACGCGCGAAATCTCGCGAGCCGAAGCGAAACCGCAGTACCGGAACGCCGACGAAGAGCGCCTCGTGGTTCGCGGTTTCCTGACCTTTTTCGATCCACCGAAGGACTCTGCCGCAGAAGCGATCCGCGCGCTGAACGAACATGGCGTGACGATCAAGGTGCTCACGGGCGACAACCCGATCGTGACGGCGAAGGTCTGCCGGGACGTCGGCCTTGATCCGGGTGTCCCGGTGCTGGGGCGCGACGTCGAGCAGATGAACGACGACGAACTCTGTGCGGCGGTCGAGTGCACGACAGTCTTCGCGAAGCTCACGCCGTTGCAGAAGGCCCGCGTGGTCAAGGCTTTGCAGACCAACGACCATACGGTGGGCTTCCTCGGCGACGGCATCAACGACGCGCCCGCGCTGCGCGACGCGGACGTGGGCATTTCGGTCGACACGGGCACCGACATCGCCAAGGAAACCGCCGACATCATCCTGCTCGAAAAGAGCCTGATGGTGCTCGAAGAAGGCGTCATCAAGGGCCGGGAAACGTTCGGCAATATCCTCAAGTACCTGAACATGACTGCCAGCTCGAACTTCGGCAATGTGTTCTCGTTGCTGGTGGCGAGTGCGTTCCTGCCGTGGGAGCCGATGCTCGCAATGCAACTGCTGGTCCAGAACCTGATCTACGACCTGTCGCAAATGTTCCTGCCCTGGGACAGGATGGACCCTGAATTCCTCAGGAAGCCCCGCAAGTGGGATGCCGGCAACATCAAACGTTTCATGATCTGGCTTGGGCCGACGTCGTCCGTATTCGACATCACGACCTTTTGGCTGATGTGGACGGTGTTCGGCGCCGGCGCCGCTTATCACGCCGATGGCGGCGGCCAGATCATCATGAATTCCGGCTGGTTCATCGAAGGTCTCGTGTCGCAGACGCTGGTCGTGCACATGCTGCGCACGCATCGGATTCCGTTCCTGCAGAGCATGGCAGCACTGCCGGTCACGCTGTCGACGACCATTGCGATCCTCGTTGGCTGCTGGCTGCCGTTCTCGCCATTCGCATCGGCGCTTGGGTTCCAGGCGCTGGATCACCGCTACTGGGGATGGCTCGTCGCGACCATCGCCAGCTACATGCTGCTTACCCAACTCGTCAAGACCGTCTATATCCGGCGCTATGGCCGGTGGTACTGACACGGCGATTCCGCTGACGTCCGGGCGCGTCAGCGGTTGATGCAGGGCGCGGCGGCAACCGCCTGCCCGCCCGTTCCATTCACGACTTTCAGGAAGATGGTTGCATGTCGACAACAACAAAAGCAGTCCTGGACGGTTTCACAGCTGGCGCAATGGCGCTTGCGGCTTTGACAACCAACGCACAAGCCCAGAGCAGCGTGACGATGTACGGTGAACTCGACACTGGCCTAGCATGGCTGAACAACGTGGGCGGTCATGCGCAGTACAAGGCAACGAGCGGTCTAATCGACGGCAGCTTCTGGGCACTCCAGGGCAGCGAAGATCTCGGCGGCGGCAACAAGGCCATTTTTATGCTCGAACGCGGCTTCTCGATCACGACAGGGGAGCAATTCGATGATCACCCGTCCTACGTCGGGCTGAGCAGCGACGCGTGGGGGACGGTAACGCTCGGCCATCAGTACGATTCGGTCCACGACTTCTTCGCTCCGGTAACACTGACGGGCGGAGCGGGCGGCACCGCGTTCGCTCATCCGTTCGACAACGACAACGCCAACAACTCGTACTTGGCACGCAACTCGGTGAAGTACGCGAGTCCGTCATTCGGCGGTTTGACCGTTGGCGGTATGTACGCACTATCGAATGCTGCCGGTCAGTTCGCAAACAACCGCGCGTATAGCCTTGGCATCAGCTACCAGAATGGTCCGTTCAACGCCGGGGCAGCGTGGCTGCATGCGAGCGGGCGTGGTGCGACCAGCACCGGTGCGTACGATGCGGTCATTGTGCCAGGCGGTGCTCGCCGCACGTTTGACGCGTTCGCGCAGACGCAGAACACATACGGTGTGGGGGCGAACTACGCGATCGGCGACCTTACGCTCGGAGCAGCGTGGTCGCGCTCCACATTCAGCGGTCTGGTCGATGCGGCCACCGGCAACCCTGCTCCTTCGGCGCAGTTCAACAACTACGAGGTCAACGCGCAATATCAGCTGATGCCGACGCTGTCGCTTGCCGGCATGTACAACTATACGAACGGTTCGGACCAGCACTGGCACCAGGCCGGCTTGCAGGCGGCTTACCTGCTATCGACGCGTACCGATACATACGTCGAGACGGTCTACCAGCGGGCCTCGACGGACGCGCCGGCAGTGATCAACAGCGCGGAGCCGTCATCCGGCCGTAACCAGCTGCTCATTGGCGCGGGAATCCGGCATCGGTTCTGATTGAACTGTCCACCAAGGATCGATACCCGGCCGAGGTCCGTCAACAGGGAGAACTGCGTGAATCAAACAGGCGAGACGAATGGGAGTGGCAATGTCATGCGACATGCGTTCATGATGCATGAGATACCGCGCTTGCATACGGTGCTTCACCTTATCGGCGACATCGCAGACGGACCGGGCCGGCCTGATGCCCTGGCGGAGATCGCCCGGTTGGCGCGCTGCGCGCTGGTCGTTTCAGTGCCGCCTGATCCTCGGATTGTCGAACGCGACGATGCATGCAGGAGTACGCTCAATCCGTGATGATCGAACGGCAAGGGACAGCGGTTCCACATCGCTGCGCCGCAAGCGAATCCCGAGTCGACAACGCGCGTCGAGCGCCCGACAATGTTTCACGAAACACGGTCGAACGGGCAGCAATCCGGTCATTTTTTCCCACCGCAGCGTGGCTGCTGGCGCCGATGCGCGATTATTTGATGCACGTTGTCCATCAGCATGCGGCCTGCGCGTCATTGTGATGGCGGCCGATGCAATTCATCCGCCTCAACCCCATGACGGAGGCTCAAATGGAATACCTGTTGATGATCTACTCGGAAGAAAACAGCTGGAACAAGATGACCGACAGCGAGCGGCAGCAAGGCGTTGCCGCCTATCACGCGTACACCGAATCGTTGAAGAAATCGGGCGCTCTGGTGGGCGCCAACCGGCTGCAGCACTCGAACACGGCCACCACGGTGCGGCTCGTCGACGGCAAGCCGCAGGTGCTCGATGGCCCGTTTTCCGATTCGAAGGAGCAACTCGCCGGCTACTACCTGATCGACGTGCCTAACCTCGACGCTGCGATGACGTGGGCGTCGCGCTGTCCCGGCGCGGCGCACGGCGTGATGGAGGTGCGCCCGGTCTGGACCGCTCCGTACGAAGCGCCGTCTGCATGAGCTCGTCCCGCGACGCCCGAGGCGATGACGGCGTCGCGCGGTCGATCGCCGAGGCGGTCGCTCGCCGCAGCTACGGCAAGCTCGTCGCGCTGCTGGCAATGCGCACGCGCGACGTCGCCGCGGCCGAGGACGCGCTCGCCGACGCATTCGCGGCGGCGCTCGCGGACTGGCCGGAGCACGGCTGTCCGGCGAGTCCTGAAGCGTGGCTGATGACGGTTGCGCGCCGCCGGGCGATCGACGGCGCGCGTCATCGCCAGGTCGGCGACGACGTGGCGAACCAGCTGCTGATTCTCGCCGACGAAATCGACGAGTGCTCGACAGACGCGTTGCCCGACCGGCGGCTGGCGCTGCTGTTCGCGTGCACGCACCCTGCGCTCGAAGCCCCGATTCGCACGCCGCTGATGCTGCAAGTGGTGTTGGGGCTGGAAGCGAAGACGATTGCGTCGGCGTTCCTGATGTCGCCCGCCGCGATGAGCAAGCGCCTCGTGCGGGCGAAGACCAAGATCCGCGAAGCGGGCATTCCGTTCAGCGTGCCCGAGCGCGAGGAGCTGCCCGGGCGGCTCGACGCGGTGCTCGAAGCGGTCTATGCGGCGTACGCGGAAGGGTGGACGGACCCGATCGGCGGCGATACCGAGCGGCGCGAGCTCGCCGACGAGGCGCTGTATCTCGCGCAACTGCTCGTCGAGCTGCTTCCGGAAGAACCTGAGACGCTGGGCCTGCTCGCGCTGATGCTGTTTGCACAGGCCCGGCGTGATGCGCGACGCGATGCGGCTGGCGACTACGTGCCGCTGTCGGCACAAGACCCTGCAACCTGGAACGCGCCGATGATCGAAACGGCGAACGCACTGCTGCGGCGCGCGAACGCGTTCAACGCAATCGGCCGCTTTCAGCTCGAGGCCGCGCTGCAATCGGCGCATGTGGATCGCTGCCGGACGGGGCGCCCGAACTGGGACGAGATCGTGCAGCTCTACGATGGGCTGCTTTCGATTGCGGCGTCGCCGGTAGTCGCAGTGAACCGCGCCCTCGCGGTGGCGGAGCGTGACGGCCCGCAGGCGGCGCTCGATGCGCTGGCGCCGTATGCGGACGATCCGAGGCTCACCGACTACCAGCCCTACTGGGCTGCACGCGCCAATCTGCTCGCGCGTGCCGGCGCGACGGCACAAGCCCTCAGTGCGTACGATCTGGCGATCGGTCTCGAGCGTGACCCGGCCGTGCGCCGGTTCCTGCAGCGCAAGCGGATGGAGCTCGCATCAGCGGGGAGTTAGCGGAGCGCGGTGCGCTGGCAACGACCCGCCGCGCCCGCGCCTGAACCTCATCGCTCCCGCTGCAACAGCCCCCAGCTAACGAGAATCGCCTGAATGCTGCGCGCGTAGCTGTCGCGCTCGCGCGGCGATTCCGAGTGATACGCGCCGATCGCGCGCCATGTGTTGCCGTAGCGCACCATCTTCTGCTTGAGCAGCCAGGCGGCCACGAAGATATTCACGCATGGGTCGGTGAGCGCGCGGTGCGGAATGCCCTGGCTCGCCAGTTCCGGAAAGTGGATCGAATTGATCTGCAATTGGCCCACGTCGATCGACCCGTTGGCATTGCGGTTGATGGCGGTCGCGTCGCCTTTCGATTCGCGCCATGCCACGGCGCGCAGCACGTGCGGATTGACGCCCTGGTAAGCGCCAGCCTTGTCGAAGCAATCATCGGCGCTCGGGGCGGCATGCGCGGACGAACTGCCGAGGACCACCAGCGCCGCCCAGGCGCAGATGGCCCACGATCGCAAAGGGCGGAGGGCGTTGCTCTTGGGCTGGTCCATGGGTCGGGGCTCCGGGTCCTGCTTTACTGCGCCAGCGCGGAATCGAGCTGCTGCTCGATATCCTTCAGATAGGCGCGCGATTCATCGGAGACGACGAGGCGCGGCGTCGGCATCGCGCAGTGGCAATCGCGCTTTTGCGTCTTTTTCTTGTTGCGCGACGTCGAGCGCGGCGCGGGGAGGTCGTCATCGTCGCCGGTGGAGGGCGGCAGCAGCGCGAGCGTGGGCAGCGGCGGGTAGACCTTGTCCGCGGAGGCCAGGGTGGCAGGGGGGGCGGCGGTTGCGGGCGCGCTGGCGGCGGGCTGGCCCGCCCACGCGGCCGAACTAAGGCATAGCGATGCCGCGGCGAAAGCGATCAGGCGCATCGTGTCAGCTCCCCGCACGTAGCGGCTGGATCGACACGCTGTACGTCTGGTTCGCGCCGGTCGTCAGGTTTTCGAGCGCGGGTTTGAGCCCCTGCTGCGGTACGCCCCGCCAGATCGCCTCGTTGATGTACTTGAAGTCCTGGCCCAGCGCCGTCACGCGGATCACCGTGGGCCGCTTCTGCGCGGCGGCGAGCGCGCCTGCCTTGGCGAGCACCGTAGCCAGTTGCGGATCGCGCGCGCCGAGTGCATCGGCGGGAATGTCGAACTTCATGATGACGTTCGACACCGCAGGTTTCTCGGCTTGAGCCGTAGTGGGCTGCTGCACTTGTGCGCAGCCTGTCATGAACATTACGGCAAGTAAGAGCACAACGCGCGTCACATCGGGTCTCCAAAGTTTCGAGGCGATGTACGCGTTTTCGGCTTCGGAAGCTGAGACTTGATACCTCAGAGCAAACGTTTGCGAAAAAGGAAGAGTTCGCTCTCCCGGTGCTGCTTCGCGGAAGGTCGCTGCGCGCACCGCCGTCTTCCAGCAAAGAACTTCTTACCTCGGCGGGGACGCCAAAGCAAACCCAATCCGGCAAACCGACTCACGCATAACGCGCGAGAAACATATCCACCGCGGCTTCCGCGATCCGCTTCTGCTCGCCGGCATCGAGCGGCACTTGACCCATCGCCACTTGCGGCCAGAAGGCAAAAGCCTTCACGAGCCCCTGCAACTGCAGTGCGGCGAAGACGGGCTCCCCGGTCTTGATGCGGCCGTCCGCGGCAGCCGCCCGGACCCACGCGGTCAGATCCTCCTCGCGCTCCCCCATGCGAGCGACCATATCGCGCGCGCGCTCCGGCGAATGGATGCCAGCCGCGATCGCCACCCGTGCCAGCGACAAGAAAGACTCGTCGTTAAGCAGGCTCAGCTTGCGCTCCAGCAGATCGAGCAACTGCGCGCGCAACGGTCGATCGGCGCGGTAGCAGGGCGCATCGCCATCGTGGGTCGCGTCCCACAGTTGCTGGAGAATCGCCGCGAAAAGTGCTTCCTTGCTCGGGAAATGGTTATAGACCGTGCGCTTCGAGACGCTCGCGCGGGTGGCGATGCGGTCCATGCTGGTTGCGTCGTATCCGGCCGCGAGAAATTCCTCGATCGCGGCGGTGACGATCGCGACGCGCTTTCGGTCAGTCAGACGTTGGGGACGGGCAGGCGATTCCATCCCCTAATTTTACACTGGTCAGTTTACTTTTCTTGAAAATAAACTACACTGCCGGGTGTACATTTTCTCAGAAAGGTCAACTTCATGACGTCGCTTCCCGCCTATGTCCGCCAAATGCTCGGCGTGAACGCCGCGCAACGCAGCCGCGCGAAGTTCGGCCTGTCGCCGCAGCATGACGGCGAGCGCTTTCGCAACGTCAAGCCGCGTCCGGCGCAAAGCCTGCGCAAAACGCTCGGGCTCGCGTGGACGGTGCTGTTCAACAAGCCGCGCGGCACCGTGCCGGCCGACGCGTTGCCCGTCGAAACGCTGACACGCGCGCAACTCGATGCGGCGCCCGATCGCAGCCTGTACCGGCTCGGTCACTCGACGATGCTGCTGAAGTTGCGCGGCAAGTTCTGGCTGACCGATCCCGTATTCGCCGAGCGGGCGTCGCCGTTCCGCAATCTCGGTCCCAAGCGCTTTCATGCGCCGCCGATCTCGCTCGACGATTTGCCGCCGCTGCATGGCGTGATCCTGTCGCACGATCACTACGACCATCTGGACCGCGAGACCGTCCTGATCCTGGCGCAGCGTACCGAGGTGTTCCTGACGCCGCTCGGGGTCGGCGACCGGCTCATCGAATGGGGTATCGACGCGGCGAAGGTCCGGCAGTTCGACTGGTGGCAGGGCACGGTGATCGAGGGCATCGAGTTCACCGCGACGCCGGCGCAGCACTTCTCGGGGCGCAGCCTGTTCGATGGCAACCGCACGTTGTGGGCGTCCTGGGTGATCGTCGATAACGATTTGCGCGTGTTCTTCAGCGGCGACACCGGCTACTTCGATGGTTTCAGCGCGATCGGCGAGCGCCTCGGACCATTCGACGTCACGTTGATCGAGACCGGCGCGTACGACGCGATGTGGCCATACGTCCATATGCAGCCCGAAGAAACCGTGCAGGCGCATATCGACCTGCGCGGCCGCTGGCTCGTGCCGATTCATAACGGCACCTTCGACCTCGCGATGCATCGCTGGCAGGAGCCGTTCGAGAGGGTGACGGGGCTGGCGCTCGCGCGCGGTGTCGCGCTGTCGACACCGCGCATGGGCGAGCGGCTCGATCTGACTGCGGTGCATCGCGGTGAACGCTGGTGGCGCGGGGTTGCGCAAACCGTCGCTGCGCCGAAGGCTGCGTGGTGGATTTGTGCGTCGTGCCGAGCCGGCGCGGAGGAGTCTTCCTGACGTCTTCCGGGTTAATTCTTCAGGTCGGCGAGAATGTGCTCCGCGAGAAAATCGCACACAGGTCGCTTCGAAGCCGCGCTTCGCGCCAGCACGACTTCGAGCGTGCCGATTTCCGGCAGGCCATTCGCGGCCCCCAGCAGCGAGAAGTGAGCCGGTACCGCGCACTTGGCCAAAGGGGTCACCGCGAGTCCGGCCTCGGCCATCGTCAGCAGACCCAGCAGACTCGGACTCTCATACGACGTTCGATACGTGATGCGCGCACGCTCGAGGCTCCGGATGGCCTTCTCTCGCGCGACGCTGCCGGGCAAAAACACGGCGATGGGCAAGGGCCTTTCGCGCCAGATCTCGGTCGCGCCCGGGGCGGCGGCCCACACCATCGGTTCGTGACGCAGGAACTCGCCGTGCAATCCTTTCACGCGCGTCGCGCAGACGAGATCGACCGTGCCGTCCTTCAACATCGGCTCGAGCGCGACGCTTGGCAGCCCCACCACCTGAATTTCCACCTTCGGATAGGTCGCCGAAAATTTCTTGAGGATCGGCGGGAACAGTGACGTCGCATAGTCGTCCGGCACGCCGATCACCACGCGCCCGGTCACGTCGGGCCGAACCACCGCTGCCCACGCTTCATCGCGCAGCGCGATCATCCGTCGTGCGTAGGTCAACAGCATTTCGCCGTCCTGCGTCGGCACCACGCTGCGAGGCTTGCGCACGAACAGCGCCTTGCCGAGCGCCGTCTCGAGCGTCTTGATCTGCATGCTCACCGCCGATTGCGAGCGATGCACGACCTGCGCCGCGCGACTGATCGTGCCGGCGTCCGCCACCGCGATGATCATCGACAGCACGTCCAGATCGAGCGCTTTCATTTCCGTTGCCATGATGGTTCGTATCAGAAAAGTAGATCGATTCCATCAATATTATGCGATTTTCTTTTGCCAGCACACCATCGATAGTGTCGCCAAAGGAGCCCTTTGATGAATGCACGTACCAGCCCATCGATCCTGGCCTCAGCCTATGGCGCGTCCGCGCCATCGTTCGTGACCACCGCATCGAGTGTTGCCATACCGTATGTCGAGTCCGGGAGCGGCGAGCCGATGGTGTTCGTGCACGGCTCGCTTTGCGACTATCGCTATTGGGACGCCCAGATGGCTTCGCTGTCTGGCCGGTTTCGCTGCTTCGCGCCGAGCTTGAGCCATTACTGGCCCGAGATCGATGCGTTTGGACACGGCGACTTCAGCTGGGAGGCGCACGTCGAGGAAATGGCCGGATTCATCACGGCGCTCGACCTGGCTCCCGTTCATCTGGTCGGTCACTCGCGTGGTGGGTGCGTGGCATTCCATCTCGCGCGCGCCTATCCGCGCCTCGTGAAAACGCTGACGCTAGCCGATCCCGGCGGCCCGCTGCAAACCGAACCGCGGGGGCAGCCCGCGTTCATGCCGCCGGCGACCAACGTGTTGCGCGCCCGGGTCGCGGAACTGATCGAGCGGGGCGAGTACGACGCCGGCTTGTCGATGTTCGTCGACTCCGTGAGCATGCCGGGGTACTGGAACAAAAGCCCGGAGAGCTTTCGTCGCATGGCGCTCGACAACGCGCTCACGCTGCCGAAGCAGTTGCTCGATCCGCTTCCGGCCTATACGCCGGAAGCCGCGCGCGATATCAAGTGCCGTACGTTGTTGATCGACGGCCAAAGAAGTCCCCGCATGTTCCGCAATACGGTCGATAAGCTCGAACAGTGGATCGAGTTTGCCGAACGCGAAACGATCGACGGTGCGTCGCATGGGATGAATGTCGCGAGACCGGATGCGTTCAACCGGGCGGTCACGACCTTCGTCGCGTAGCCCGGCCACGCATCGCGTGCCGCTCAGTGTTGAGACACGGCCAGCAAGGTATCGATCTTGTGATCCTGGGCCAGCAGCTCGGCCGCCGTGCTCGAATGAATCACCGAGCCGCGCTCCAGCACCACGGCGTTGTGCGTAATGCTCAGCGCCTTGCGCGCGTTCTGCTCGACCAGAATCACCGACAGGCCTTCGTCGCGGATGATCTCCGACAGGATGCGCATCAAGTCCTGCACGATGATCGGCGCGAGGCCTTCGAGCGGTTCGTCGAGCAGCAGCACCCTGGGATTGAGCATCAGCGCGCGGCCAATGGCGAGCATCTGCTGTTCGCCGCCGGAAAGCTGATTGCCCATATTGGCGCGGCGCTCCTCCAGGCGCGGAAACATCCTGTAGATGCGCGCCAGGTCCCAGGGACCGGGCACGGCGATCGCGCTCAGGTTCTCTTCGACCGTCAACGACTTGAAGATATTGCGTTCCTGCGGCACCCAGCCGATGCCGGCCAGCGCGCGCTGGTGCGGCTTGAATCCGGTGACGTCCTTGCCATCGAGCCAGATCCGCCCGCTAAAGCGACGCGTGTGACCGACGATGCTGTTGATCAGCGTGGTTTTACCCGTGCCGTTGCGGCCAAGCAGTGCGAGAGCCTGGCCGTGATCCAAGGCCAGATCGATGCCCGTCAGGATCCTGGCTTCGCCGTAGCCCGCGACGATTCCTTCCAGCTTCAGCAATTCAGACATATTCACCTCCAACCAGCTCCTCGCCCAGATACACGGCCTTCACGCGAGGATCGCGGGCGATGTCCGCGCATGCGCCCTCGGTAAGCAGACCGCCGCTCACCAGCACAGAGATGCGGTTGGCAAAGCTGAACACGAGGTCCATGTCGTGCTCGATCAGCAGAATGGTCACGTCGTCGGGCAATGCGGCGACCGTATTGAGAATCTCGCGGCGTTCGGCGTCGGGAACGCCTGCCACGGGCTCGTCCAGCAGCAGCACGCGCGGCTTTGCCGCCAGCGCCAGCGCGATTTCGAGCAGACGCTGCTTGCCGTAGGGCAGCACGCGCGTTTCGCGACTCATCACGTCGAGCAACTTGCACTGTTCGAGCAGCGAAGCGACCTCGTCCATGATTTCGCCGCGCTGGCCGAGCGCACGCCAGAAGCGCGCGCCCAGGCCGTCGCGCTCGGAGATCGCGACGGACAGCGATTCGGCCGGCGTCATTTGCTTGAAAAGCTGATTGATCTGGAACGTGCGGACGAGCCCGGCGCGAGCCCGCTTGTGCACGGACAGCGACGTGATGTCGTGGCCTTCGAGCTCGATGCGGCCCGAAGTCGGCGACAGCACGCCCGTCAGCTGATTGATCAGCGTCGTCTTGCCGGCGCCGTTGGGGCCGATCAGCGCCTGGCGAGCGCCTTTCTCGACCGCGATCGACACGTCATTGGTGGCGACGAGGCCGCCGAAGCGCTTGATCAGATTGAATGTTTGCAGTGCGATCGTCATGCTTTGCTCCCGCTGCGACGGAACCACGTCCACGGACGCACGAGCCGCTCGTGACCGACGATCACGATGATCACCAGCAGCAAGCCGATCCAGAACTGCCAGTATTGCGGCGTGATGTCCGCCAGCCGGTCCTGCATGAACCTGAATACGACCGCGCCGATGATGCCGCCATACAGATAACCCGCACCGCCGATCATCAGCATCAGCAGCACGTCGGCCGAGCGGTGGAAGTCGAGCACGTCGAGCGACGCGAAGCCGGTGGTCTGCGCGAGCAGGGCGCCGGCCACGCCCGCGTAGGCCGCGCTCAACGTATAGACGGCAGTTCGGCGCAGGTTGACCGGCACGCCCATGGCCGCCGCGCGAAGCGGATTCTGGCGGATCACCTGCAGCGACATGCCGAACGGCGACTTGACCACCGCGCGCGCGATCACGAACAGCACGAACAGCGTGACGATCGAATAGGTGTAGGCCACCTTGCCGAACAGATCGAACTCGATGTGACCAAAGAGCGGCACCATCGGCACGCCGGTCATGCCGTCGGCCCCGCCGGTGAGCCAGCCGAGCTTGTTGGCCAGTTCGTGCAGGATCGAGGCCACACCTAGCGTCACCATCAGGCGCGTGAGGTCCGAACCGCGCATCACCAGCACGCTGGTGACGAGGCCCGCCAGCGCCGCCACTCCGCACGAGAGCAGCATGCCCAGCAGCGGATCGACATCGAAGTACTTGGCCAGCAATGCAGCCGAATAAGCACCGAGACCGAAAAAGGCCGCATGGCCCAGCGACACGATGCCGGTATAGCCGAGGATCAGGTCCAGCGATACCGCGAACAACGCGAGGATCGCCATCTCGTTGAGCAGCAGGAAGTTATTGAGCGGCGTCACGCAGATGCCCAGCGCCACGATCCAGAAGATGATTTCCACCGGGCGCCAGCGCGACCACTGCCTGCCCATGCTGCGGACTTCGGGCACGATCGTCGATGCACCCATTTCGCTAGAAGTTGCCGACTTCATTTGCCCCCCGCCCTGACGAATAGACCCTGTGGTCGCCACATCAGGGTGATGATCATGACGCCGTAGATGATGAATGCCCCCAGATCGGGGATGTAGTACTTGCCCGCCACGTCCGCGATGCCGAGCAGCAGCGAAGCCAGCAGCGGACCGGTCAGCGAGGTCGTGCCGCCCACCGCGACCACGACCAGGAAATAGATCATGAACTTGAGCGGAAAGATCGGATCGAGGCCGAGCATGTTTGCGCCGAGCGCGCCGCCGAGGCCGGCGAGGCCCGAGCCGAACGCGAAGGTGGTCAGAAACACGAAGTTGATGTTGATGCCGAGGCCGCTCGCCGCGCGCGGATCATCCACCGATGCGCGCAGGCGGCTGCCAAAGCGGGTTTTGGTCAGGATCAGCTGGAGCGCGACGACGAGTACCACGCAGACCAGGATCACGAACAACCGGTAGTAACCGATGCCAATGCCGGCGAACACCGTGCGGCCCTGCAGCCATTGCGGCAGGTTCAGGAACTGCTGGGTCGAGCCCATGAAGTAGTCGACCGTCGCGATGGCCATGAAGGTCAGGCCGATCGTAAACAGCACCTGATTGAGTTCGGACTGCCCGTACACGCGCTTATACAGCGTGCGTTCGAGAATGCCGCCAAGCACCGCGGACGCGACGAACGCAATCGGCAATGCGCACAGGAAAGGGATGCCCAGACGCGACATCGCGAGCACGGTGGCGTAGCCGCCCACCATGGCGAAGGCGCCGTGAGCGAGATTGACGAAGTTCATCAATCCGAGCGTGATGGCCAGACCGCTCGCCAGCACGAACAGAAGCATGCCGTAGGCAATACCGTCGAAGAGAATGGTTAGCATGAGTTTTTACCGCCGAAACGCCGCGCCCCTGGCAGTGCGAGGGGCGCGGCGGGCAAATCGAATCATCCGGATACGGCGTGCCTCGCTTTCGCGAGCTTATTTGATCTTGGCCGGATCCTTGACGGCGTCGACCTTGTCGAACGACACGTTGAACAGCTGGCCATTCATGCGTTCGGTCCGGGTGATGTACACGTTCTGGACCATTTCACGCGTCTGCGGATCGAGTTCCACCGGGCCGCGGGGGCTGTTCCATTTCTGGCCCTTCATGGCTGCCAGCAGCTTGTCGCCGTTGGTGTCGCCCTTGGTGGCTTGCAGCGCCGCGTAGATCAGGTGCATGCCGTCATAGGCGCCGACGCTGTGGAAGTTCGGGCGCATGCCGGGGTTGGCTTTTTCGAAGGCGGCCACGTAGGCGCGGTTCTCGGGATTGTCGAGAGCGGCCGAGTAGTGCATCGATGTCACCGCGCCCAGCGCGACCTCACCCATGGCGTTCAGGATGTCGTCATCCACCACGTCGCCAGTACCGATCAGTTTGATGCCCTGCTTGCTCAGGCCGCGCTCGGCGAACTGCTTCATGAACGCGGCGCCGGCACCCGACGGCACGAAGATGAACAGCGCGTCAGGCTTCAGGTCGGCGACCTTCTGCAGGAACGGCGAAAAGTCCGGATTGGCGACCGGCACGCGCAGTTGCTCGACGACGCTGCCGCCTTCCGATTCGAAGACCTTCTTGAAGGAGTTCTGCGCGTCGATGCCGGGACCGTAGTCGGCGACCAGCGTGACCACCTTCTTGATGCCGTTCTTCGGCGCCCAACGCGCGATGCCCAACGTGTTCTGCGGCAGCGTGAAGCCCGAGCGCACGATGTAAGGCGACTGCTCGGTGATCATCGCAGTGGCCGCGTTCATCACGATCATCGGCACCTTCGCCTGGGTCGCGAGCGGCGCGGCGGCGAGCGCCAGCGGCGTGAGCCCGAAGCCTGCCAGCACCGACACGTGATCCTTGACGATCAGCTCCTGCGCGAGGCGCTTGGTGGTATCCGGGACGTTGGTGTCGTCCTTCAGGATGACCTGGATTTTCTTGCCCGCGACCGTGTCGCCATGCTGGGCCATATACAGCTTGACCGCCGCGTCGACCTGACGACCCGTGGACGCGAAAGGTCCGCTCATCGGAACGATGAGCCCGACCTTGACCACATCGTCCGCATGGGCGAGCACGCTCGAACCTGTCAGCACGAGTGCGGCGGCGGCCTTAAGCAAAGTGCGCTTTTTGTTTTGCATTCGATTTCCTTGCTAACGAACCACGTGAACAACGTTGAAAATCGGACCCCTTGTTCATTGCTGGGAGAGCGCTGTGAGCGGGGTCCGGCGTAACGGTTTGCACACCCGAAGCCGAGGGATTGACTGATCGGTTGGGAGTAGCGCGGTCATGAAATCCGGCGGTGAGCCTGCCAGTGGCTAATGACCGTACTGTGTCTTGTCGTGGGGCGCGGGCACGGGATGGACGTGGCCGTCATTGGATCGGCGCGCGTGCCGCTGGACCGGCGCGCGGGCGGGTCGGGCGGATAATGCGTTGACGTCGATCAGCTTGCATCCGAACATCTTTTGTCCCCTCTACGGAGGCCTCTCAGTGGCCCGCTCGGCTGCGAACCCGTCCGGCCATACCGGCGGTGCAGGTATCTGTTCGCTTCTGCGTGCGCTTTTCGACTCGCCAATGTGGCGGTCGCCCCCGCGCCGCAGAGGCCGTTGTGCGCCGTCTTGCGCGCGTGTGCGATGGTAGCGGATGGCGAAGCTGCGCTGACTGCGTCCGCCGTCGACTTCCCGATCCAACCAATAACGGCATGCGGCTTGAAGTTTTAAGCCTGCCCGCCTGCCGTTCGCACCCAGCACAATAAGCACGCGCACCACGGGTTGAAAGAGCGGGTTAACCACATACGCATTGTTCTGCATGCATCGCGCATTGCCGGGCCCGCCCGCGCGCGGTGATGATCTACATTGCGCGGAGCTTCTTCCCGGCAGGACTCGACGGACGTCGCGAGTGACGCATCCAGGCCTTGCCTGGCCGGGTCTCGCGTCGGGCGCGATAAACAGATTCGATGACCCTGGAAGAAAATCGCAACCCTTGAAAGCGTGCCGACCTCAGTCGACGGCGAATACTGCTACCTGTTGCACCAGCGTGCCTGATTGCTCCTGGAGCGAGCTCGCCGCGGCGGCAGCCTGCTCGACCCTCGATCTTCTGGGTCAGGTTGCCCTTCGCGACCGTCGTCGCAATGTTGACGGCTTCCGCGAGCGGGCGGGTGATGCTGCGTGTGATGACCCAGCCAAAACCGACACTCATGGCAAGGACCGCCGCGCCCAGAGCGGCCAGTATCAAACAGCTCTTCTGCGCGATGTCGGTGATGGCGGGGGGGACTTGGTCGTCGAGGAGACCTGAAACTCGTTGATGTCGTCGAGTGTCGCGGTGTAACCGATGTAGATCGGCAGCAGGTCTTTGTTCAGGGATTGGATAGCCTGGGTACGCAGCCCTTCGGCTTGCAACCCGACGATTTTTTCGATGCCGTGATCGTAGTCTGCGCTTTGCTTCACGAGCCGCTCACCCACTTCGGGACGCGCGAGCGATTTCGACAACGTTGCGATCTGTGTCCGGCTGGAAATAGGGGAGTCGTCTGCGCGACGACCAGGCCGCGCAAGCGAGCCAGATGCTTGTTCGGCCTATTCCTTATGTCGGCTTCCGTTTAAAGAACTGAAGTGCGATTTGAACCGGCGATATGTGCGCGGCAGCGTCGTTTTGTCGCTGTATGAAGCTTGCGAATCGCTCCTTACGCTCGTGAATATCTGCTGACCGGTTTCATCGGTACATATTGCAGGATTGCGAGTCAGGCTCCAGTCGAAGCACTGGACAGACTCGACAGCCGGACACGGTTTTTGCTCGCCTACAGGCGGGGGGCAGGGGCCTCGATCACAAGGAGGACTTTCTATGAAAGACATCGATCTGAATCAGCGCATCGAAGAAATCGAACTGGCTCTTTCCACGCTATTCGAGTCGCCGAAAGCGCCCGCGATCAGCGGTTACGACGACGGCCGCAACTTCCTCATCCAGGCTTCCTGGGTGATCGAGTCACATGGCGACACGACGCTGGATGCGCGGTGCGTGCTGACACTGCACTTTTCGGCTTCGCAGATTCAGCGATACGCGCAGATGGATACCGCACAACGTATCCTCGTGCGCGAACGCCTGTGCCGGATGGTCCGCGATCACCTCCGAGCGGAAGGCAGCGACCTGCCCTTGCAGGGAGAGTGCGCCGAAGATCTGCATGTGGAGGATCGGCTGCTGGATGTCGACGATCAGCGCTGATCGACCGCGGACGACGTACGTCCGCGTCGACGAGTGACTAGCACGCCTCCTCGCTCGGGACCGGGGGATGCAGCGACTCGAGCAGCTTCACCAGCCTTGCCTGCTGCTGCGGAGTCAGCCCTTGAGTAGCGCTCACCTGCTGGACACGCGCGCGCCAGTAGGTCCGGCTGAACAACGAATCCACGCCATCGTGGGACAGGATCCGTTCCAGATGCGAAATCGCATCTCCAGCGGTCAGCGGTGTATAGGGACTCTCCCTGTCCGGGGGCCCTCTCTTGATTGTTGTTTTCATCCACTTCTCTCAGGTGGTGACCGACTGGGTCCGGCCGTGTACGTCGGACTTCAATTGGCCCGTTTGTGCCATCCAACCCTTGCGAGGCGCGCGCGCCCGTCAGCTGCCTGGCGAGCCAGGTGGCGTGACGCGCGCCGGTCCTCGCAGCGACGCGACCCATCGCAAGCGGCACGGCCCTCGGTGTTCAGCAAAGCTCCGCGGCGGCCACCCACGGCATCGTCTCGAACTTCTTGAGAACGGTGTGCAGCGATCCGGAGAACCTGTCGGCAAACGCGATCGTCATGTCTTCGACATCATGTTTGCGGTTGCTCGTAATCCGTACGTCCTCGATGGCATCGGCGACCGGCATCAATACCTGCCACACCGCGGCGACCCTCATGCCGCCGCGCCTCGTACGAACCGTGATCTGATGGCCTGTGGCCTTTTGTTGTCCGGTGATTTCCGGTGTCATTCTTCAGCCCTCTCGATGTATCTGATTTTTTATTGGCGCGGTCGACGCACTTACATTCGCCCGCGCGGTTGATGCCACCACTCATGATGATCCAGATGTCGTAGCAGTCTTGCCCTTCTGCGCTCACGGCGATAGTGATCAATCACCATGAGCATTGCGATGCTGAGGGCCGTGCCCCCAATGATCAGGCCCATCCAGGTCTCACTCATGACACGTTCCTCTCTCATGGAAGCACAAGGGTGTTGCGTGAATGGTTCACGCCGATTCGTCCGGTGTTGCGGCACGTACCGGCGCGGTATGTTGCGTCACTGCATGTGCTGGCCGCCGTTGATCGCGATATTGGAGCCGGTCACGAAGCCGGCATCTTCCGAGCACAGATAGAGCACGAGCGCCGCGACTTCGTCGGGCTTGCCGAGACGTCCCATCGGGATATGCGGCAGGACCTTCGTGTCGAGGATCTCCTGCGGAATCGCGGTGACCATCTTGGTGGCCAGGTAGCCCGGCGAAATCGTGTTTACCGTGACCCCTTTGCGCGCCACTTCCAGCGCCAGTGATTTGGTAAAGCCGTGCATGCCGGCCTTGGCCGCGGCGTAGTTGGTCTGGCCGACCGAGCCTTTCGAGCCGTTGACGGACGAGATATTGACGATGCGCCCCCAGCCTCGTGCGACCATCTCTTCGCACAGCGGCTTGGTCATGTTGAAGACAGAGTCGAGGTTGGTGCGGATGACCGCATCCCAATTCACCTTGTCCATCTTCCTGAGGGTCATGTCCTGGGTGATGCCTGCGTTGTTGATCAGGATGTCGACCGGGCCGACTTCCGCCCGAATCTTGTCCGCGCAACCCTGGCATGAGTCGTAATCGGCCACGTCGACCGGGTAAGCGCGAAAGCTCCGACCCTGAGCTTCCATGTCAGCCAACCATTTGTCCGCACCGGTGTTGCTCGGCGAGTGCGTGACTACCACCGCATACCCTGCGTCGTGTAGTTTCGTACTGATCGCTTCTCCGAGTCCGCCCATGCCGCCCGTTACTACTACGATTCGTTTCGTCATCCTTTCCATCCGTGATCGAAATGTCTGCGAGGATCGTGAATACCCAATGGCCGTCTCGCACAACCCGCCATTGCTTTGCCACAACGCGCGGCCGCCTCCAGCATCACGGGAGGAACGGCTTCGGCATTGATTGAACTGCGCGGGTTTTTATAGACTTGTGGTATTGCGCGAATGGAGCTGGTGCATCAGCTGGCGGCGACATGCCGCGCCGGCGCACTGCTCAAAGATTCCAGGTGCCCCGAACGATGCTCCCCGCCTGCCGGTCCAGGCCGGCGAGTTTCCCTGTTCCTTCAAACGCTTCGGTGGCGGGCGAAAAGAACGTCGACACATTCGTTCGGCAGAATTTCAGCAAATCTTCGGACGAAAGGTCTTTCATTGCTTCTCCTGGATTGAATTTCGAACCCGCCTGCCCCGGAGACCATATCCGCAATCAGTATGCGGAATATCGTCGGTGAGGATTCCGGAGCAAAAGTATTATTAGTAAGACTAAATGAACGCTGCAAAAAACTAGGTGCCCGGATCGCACTTCTGATGTCTGTATTCGTCAGTCGAAATACAACATGGTGTTTCTTCATCGAGTCACAGCCGCTTAGTTGGCATGGCCCGCGTCGGTAGGTCGCGCCGCCGATCCGACGCTTCGATCTCTATTGCAATTGTCATCAGATGACATAACAATTCGCTTTTAGAGGGTTCATTCTAACTTCAAAATGTTAAATTTTCGGGAAGAAAGACTAGGTAAATACCCTGATACCAAAAGCTCCGCCTCGAAGGGTGGCTGTCGAGCCACGACGCTGTTTGATCGTCCGGACAACGGACTGGAACGGCGACCCCGATGAGTCGGCTCTTCGACTGCTTCGCCGAGCATCCCCGAAATGTCATGGAAATAGCCAGAACGATAGGATCATGCATTGGGATGAATCATTGCATGTTGTGCAAGAAATGACAATTCAACCGACGCTTCCTTGCACCGCTGCTGTCGCCCGGGCGAGTCGCTGACGAGGTGCCGGTCCGCCGACACAGTACGTGAGGGTGCGGCGCGGCACAGATGGCGAATGCGCGTCGGTGGTGGTGAGCGGGACCAAGCGGTGCGAAGGGCAATGCAGGCGCACATAGAACATCTGTCGCGAGCGAGCGTAAGATGGAAGCGATTGATCGATGAGTTACGAGGAGGCGCGATGAAGGCGGTGTGCCCGCTGCACGGGCCAACGACCATCGTCGGTACGAACGCGTACGGATTTCCGATCTATGCGTGTTGTCGCGACGACGTTCCTTATGTCATGCCGCCAGACGCCTGCACGCGTGAACCGGCGAGGCGCGGACCAGAATCGAGGCCGCCACCGCGGCAGCCTCGAGCAAAGGAATCACGCTGAGATTCGCGGTCAACATCATGCCCACAGCGATGCATTATCGGCTCCAGTTGCAATCGATCAACGCATCAACGAGGCGCCAGTCCTGCCAGTCGCAAAAGTCGAGCAGCATGGTGCCGCATGGTTGCGCACGAGCCGCGAGCCGCTCGGCAAGCTGCTCGTGAATACCGCGATGCTGTGTATCCCCGCACGCCACGACGACCGGCGGCGCCGCCATCCCCGTGCCGCTGCAAAAGTTGATGACCCAACGCTCGTCGCACACACCGGGGGTGCGGTTCAACAGCGAATCGATGGCGCGCCACTTGTAAGCGATCGATGTCGGCACCGGCACGCGAAATTCGTCCTGGATGGTGAACGGCGCCGGCACGTCGTCGATATCGAACGTTGCGTTGTCAGGCCAGGCCGTCAGGTCGATGCCGAGCGGCTTTTCACTCGCGAAGCGCCGCAGTAGCACGATGCTCCCGCGTACCGCCTCCAGCAGCGGCAGGTCGGTGGCAAGGTGCCAGTGCACATCCGCGTGTCGTTCGACATACCATTCGAAGGTCGCAGAGAACGCGCGGGCGCAGTCACGCGCGGGCCATTCGTCCTTGACCGACATGACGATGCATTCGCCGGGGTGACGCGCGAGAAACTGAGCGCATGTCCGTACCACATCGTCGAAACTCAGACCCAGCGAGATGCCGCCGTGATGAATCGCAAAGCGATCGCGCTGATGACGGCAGCGGATGTCGAGAACCCGCACCCCATGGTGCAACTGATCGTCGAGCGTGGCATGTTGCGTGCGCGCGAGCCGGTCATCGACCGTGTAGGCGCAGGTGTCATGGCTTCCTGGCAAGGTCAGTGCAGACAGCAAGCGGCTGCCATCGATGGCCGACATCCAGTCAGCGGGCGAAACGTTGGGATGGGTCAGGGCAGGGCGCAAGAAAACCTCTGGGTAAGCAAAGCGTCTGCTGCAACGTCGACGCAGAGTTAGAGCCCGTTACTTCAAGCCGCCCGAAAAGCCCTGCAGCAGATAGCGCTGCACATAGCCCGCGAGCAGAAGCGTCGGCACCGACGAAATCAGCCCTGCGCTCATCAGTTCGCCCCAGTCGATGCCGTTCTCGGTCACATAACCCGCCATCGTGAGCGGCAGGGTGAAATGACTCGGTGACGAGACGAACAACAGCGCCAGCAGAAACTCGTTCCACGCGATGATGAACACGAAGATCGCGGTGGCAACGAGACCCGGCGCGCACAGCGGCACGACGATGAAGACGATGCGCTGCGCGAGGTTCGCGCCGTCGAGCGCCGCGGCCTCCTCGAATTCGATCGGCACGTCGCGCACGAACGGCAGCAACATCCAGATCGCCATCGGCAACGCGTACAGCTGATAGGCGAGTACCAGCCCAAATAGCGAATCGAGCAGATGGAGCCACTTGGCCAGCGAAAACAGGGGTACGGCCACCGTAATCGGCGGCATCAGCTTCAGTGCCAGCACGAGCATCAGGAACAGCAGATCGAGTCGCGCCGGAAACGCCAGTCGCGCGAGCGCATAGGCGGCCGGAAAAGCCAGCGCGAGTGCGAGCAACGTGGCGCCCACTGCGACCCACACGGAGTTCAGCACCGACTGGGCCATGCCGCTTTCCCACACCGCCGCGAAATGCTCGAACGTGGGCGCCGAAGGCCACAGCGCGAGCGGATGGGCGAGGCGTTCCAGCGTCGGCGTGAAGGCCGCGCCAGCCATCCATATGCACGGCAGCAGCAACACCGCCAGCGCTACGACCCGCAACAGACCTCGCACAGCGGCACCGGACGAGCGTCGCGCGAAACCCTGCAAGCGCGCGAGCGGCATCAACGGTCGCGCCTGACTGCCGATTTCCATATGTATCCCGAGACCAGCACCGCGCACGTGAGCAGCATCAATACCGAAGCCGCGCTGGCGGGTCCTACGTTGAAGAAGCGGAAACCCGTGTCGTAGATGTACGTCGACAGCGTCTGCGTGGCATTGCCCGGGCCGCCGCCCGTCAACGCGTACACCTTGTCGAACAGCTTGAAGGTATCGATCGAGCGCAGCAGCATCGCGAGCGCGACGTGCGGTGCAACGAGCGGAAGCGTGATGTAGCGCAGGCACTGCCATTCGTTCGCGCCGTCGGTGCGTGCCGCCTCGGCGATTTCAGGCGGAATCGACTGCAGCCCCGCGAGAATGATCAGGAATGCCATCGGCGTCCATTGCCAGACATCGACCAGCATCAGTGACCACAGCGCGAGGTGCGGATCGGATAGCCAGGGCACCGCTGGTAGATCTATCGCCTTGAGCAGCGCATTCAGAAAGCCTCGGTAGTTGAGCCAGTTGCGCCAGATGGCGGAGCACACCAGCGTCGAGAGCATCATCGGCAGCACCGCAAGCGGCAACGCGATGCGCCGGCCCGCAAACGCGCGGACGAACAGCAGCGCGAGCGCGAGTCCGAACAGGACTTCAGCGAGCGAGGCCACGATCATGAACTGGATCGTATTGACGAAGCTCGTGCCGAACTCGCCGTCCGCAATGACCGATCGATAGTTGGCGAGCCCGATGAACGAGCGATGCCCCGATGCGTAATCGACCGAGAAAAACGAATCGATCAGCACGCGCGCGACCGGATAGAGCGCCAGCACGCCGAGCACGAGCGCGGCTGGGCTCATCAGGACGAGCAGCGGCAGATAACGTCGCAAGCGGCTCATCGACCCGTTCCCACGCTAGCCTGCGCCGTCACTGCCGCTATCACTGCACTGCCGCGTTGGCCTGGCCGATCTTCTGTGCAGCCTGATGCAACGCTGCGTCGGGCGTGGCCTGCCCCGTCAGCGCGAGTTGCAATGCGTCGCCGAGAATCGCCTCGATCTGCTGCCAATCTTTTACGCGAGGCCGCGCACGGCCCGCTTCGAGCGCCTTCAGCTGGTCCGGGTACCAGCGATATTGCTTGACGAGTGCCGGATTGACGAAGACGCTCTTGCGCGTCGGCGGAATGCCGAGCACGGCAAGTTGGGTTTGCGTCGCCGACGAAGTCAGGTAGGCGAGGAAATCCGCCGCCACCTTCGCATGCGCGGCATCTTTCGCAATGCCCATTTGCCAGATGCCCAGCATCGGCGCCGGCCCCTTGACCTGGCCAGGCGGCGGTTGCAGCGCGACCTGGCCGACGACGCGCGACTTCGCCGGATCGTCGAGCGCTGGCAGCCAGGCGGGCCACACTTCGATGGCCTGCGCGGCCGTGCCGCCCTGCAATGCGTCGCGCACTTCACCGGCGCCATACACGTCCACATCCTTCGGTGCCCACTTCTTCAGCGCGAGCAGCATCTTCAGCGCGGCCAGCGCTTCGGGCGAATCGATCGTGACCTTGCCGTTCATGTCGACGACTTCTCCGCCATACGCCCAAAGGATCGGCAGAAAACCGGTGACGACGGGGTTGCCCTTCACGCCACGAAACACGACAGCGGAAACGTCCTTGTCGGCGGTCCCGATGGTCTGTGCGATGTTCAGCACGTCGTCCCAGCTGCGCGGCGGCTGCAGGCCGCGACTCGCGAGCAGATCCTTGCGATAGGCGAACATCTCGACATTGCCGACGATCGGCATCGCATACAAGGTTCCGCTCGACGCGCGTCCGAGGGAGATCGTCGACGTCACCAGATCGGCATCCGCGAGCGTGGCGGGCAGCGGCTGAAGCCATCCGTTGGCGATAAATTCGGGCGACCAGGTGTCGTCCATCATCACCAGGTCATAAGCGCGCGTGTTTTCGCGTAACGACAGCTTCAGCTTCTGATACAGGTCGTTATTCGGCAGCTTCAGCAATTCGATATCGACGCCCGGGTGCAGTTTCTTGTAGCCGTCCACCGCCTGCGCGAGTCCGCGGCCGTAGATGTCGTCCCGGCCTGCGATCACGAGATCGGCGGCGTGCGCGCCAAGTGCGGCGATGGACAGGGAAGCCGCGACGGAAGCCGCGCGAAGACAGGCGAACAGGGTCGTTCGCTGGATCATTGAAGCCATGGCTCTTGAATTCCGGTTGGGGAAAGGCGTATGCGTACGATGAGTCCAGATCAACCCATCCCGCTTTTTTTATCGGGCGCGTAGCGTTGCGAAAACAGATGCCAGGTTCGGCAGCGGGAATTGCAGCAACCTATCATGACGTACATATGTCAGCAAGCAGGGTTGCCGCGTAATGTTCGGACCCGCACGCAGGCACGCGTGCCACCCTCGAGCTGATCGTGGCGCGGGTCGACGCGCTGCGTCGCGGGCGGTTGCAAGGCGGCAGGACGTTGGTCCATTGAACCGCCGACACAATGCTTCGGATGACGAATAAGCGAGAGGAAGAAGGCCGCTAATCTCACACTACACAGCGCTAGCTCACCAAGAAAAAACCGCTTCCCACGGCCCGAGCGGCAAGATTTTTCCGCTCTGCACCATGAAGTCCGTACGGACCCGGTCATCGTTTGTACCGATTGAGCGGCGCAAACCGGGTGAATATTGTTGTGTGCGCATTCTTAAGATGCTGCAATGTGGCGGGCAATTGTTGCTCAACGATCCATTCGAATCGGAGATGCATGATGTCCAGTAACAATGTGTGGCGAAACCTTCATTGCGTCGTCGCGACGGGGATGGTAGCGGCGGGGCTAGGTCTGGCGGCAGGCGCTCATGCGGCGGCCGAGCCGATCAAGATCGGCGTGATCAGCGAAGAATCCTCGGTGGCGGGCGCTTCGATCAGCAAGGCGGCGCAGCTCGCCGCAGACCAGATCAACGCTAGCGGCGGCGTCGATGGCCGGCCCATCCAGATCGTCGCGTACGACGACCATTCATCGGCCTCGGACGGCGTGCGCGCCTTCCAGCGCGCGGCGACCCAGGACAAGGTGGTCGCTGTGATCGGCAGCTACATCAGCGAAGTGGCGCTCGCGATGGAACCGTGGTCCGGGCGCCTGAAGGTGCCCTTCATCACACCCGGCGCGGCTAGCAACGACATCTCGAAGCACGTTCACGACGACTACGACCACTACAAATACACGTTCCACGGCTGGATGACGTCGGCATTCATCGCGCAATCTATCTGCGACTTCTCGCACGACGTTCTGGTCGGCCAGTTCAAGATGAAAACGACCGTCGTCATGAGCGAAGACGCGGCGTGGACCAAGCCGCTCGACGAACGTTACCTCGAATGCCTGCCCAAAGCGGGACTTCAGGTGCTCGATCACATCCGCTTCAATCCTGATACCTCCGACTTCACGCCGATCTTCAACCAGATCGAGGCGAAGCACCCCGATACGATCACCACCGGCATCAGCCACGTGGGCGTGCAGCCGACCGTGCAATGGCACGACCAGCAAGTGCCGATCCCGATGTCGGGCCAAAGCTCGCAGGCCACGACCACCAGCTTCTGGAAGGACACGAACGGCGCGACCGAGGGCGTGATCACGGCCTCGGCCGCCGCGCCGGGCGTGGCGATCACGCCGAAAACGGTCCCCTTCACGGATGAGTACCAGAAGAAGTTCGGCGTCTCTCCGGCGTATTGCGGCTTCACCAGTTACGACCTCGTCTACATCATCGCGGACGCGATCAGGCGCAACAAGGGCTCGTCCGATCCGGACCAGATGGTCGACGCGCTCGAGAAAACCGACTACGTGGGCACGATCGGGCGCTGGCAGTTCTATGGTAAGAGCGATCAGTTCACGCACGCGCTGAAGTACGGGCCCGGCTATATCACGGGTATCAACCTGCAATGGCAGAACGGCAAGCAGGTCGCGATCTGGCCCAAGTCGATCGCCAACGGCGCGGTGAAATTCCCGACCTTCATCAAGGTGAAGCAGGCAAGCGCGAACTAGCCGTACGACGATCGCGACTGTCCGGGAAGACCCGGACACCGCACGAATCGACACCCTAACCAACATGAAAGGCCGGGCATGTTGCTACTGCAGATTCTCGTCGACGGCTTTGCAATCAGTTCCCTCTATGCGCTGGGCGCGATCGGCTTCACGTTGATCTTCGGCGTCTCCGGCATCCTGAATCTCGCGCACGGCGGCGTGATGCTGGTCGCGGCGCTGATGGGCTGGATGCTCGCGGGCGAGGCGGGTCTTGGCACCTATCTCGGCACGCTGCTCGGCGTGATCGCGGGTCTCGTGACGGCCTTCGTCACCTACTTGATGGTGGTGCGGCCCATTCAACGCTCGGCTGCGATTCCCGGCGAAGAGAAGGAAATCTTCGTGCTCACCGGCACGCTGCTGTGGGGCATCATGATCCAGCAGGGCATGGCGTGGCTCTTCACCGACAACCCGGTGACGATGCGCCCGCTGATCAGCGGGGTGGCGATGGTGGGCAGCGTGCGTGTGCCGTACAACGAAATCATGATCGCCGTGGTCTGCTGGGCCGTGATCGGCATGCTGTGGCTGTTCGTGAACCGCACGCGTGCAGGCAAAGCGCTGCTCGCGGCTTCGATGAATCCGCGCGGTCTCACGCTGCTCGGCTTCGAACTCTCCAGGATCTATCTTCTCGCGTGGAGCATCTACGGCGTGCTGGCCGGCATTGCGGGCGTGCTGCTCGCTTCGTTCCTTGGCGTGAGCACGAACAATGCGGGGCAGCTCACGGCCAGCGCGTTCTCGATCGTCGTGCTGGGCGGACTCGGCAGTGTGTCGGGCTCGTTGATGGCCGCGTATGTCGTGGGTTATCTGGAGACGGTCACGGCCTATCTGATCGCGCCGACGCTGCGCCCGCTGCCCGCGTTGCTGCTGCTGGTGCTGGTCGTGTATGTACGGCCCCAGGGCTTCCTGGGACGCCGCTAACCGTGCGAATGGAGCGTACCCCTATGTCCGTTCTTCTCCGTTCGCGTGGCGCATGGATCGCCGTTGCGCTCGCCGTGATCGCCGCGACGTTGCCGTGGTGGCTTTCTGGCTACATCCTCGGCGTGCTCACGGTTGCGTTTTACTTCGGCGTGTTCGCGATGTCGTGGGACCTGTTGTTCGGCTTTGCCGGCGAGGTCAACTTCGGGCCGACGTTCCTGATCGGACTCGGCGCCTATTCGGCTGCGATCCTCAACGCCAGATGGGGCCTGCCCATACCCGTTTGCGTGCTCTCGGGCGGCGGCGTCGCGCTAGTGGGCGGCTTGCTCCTCGCGGTGCCCGCGCTGCGGCTGCGCGGTCCTTACTTCGGTCTGGTTACGCTCGTGGCCGTGCTGCTGCTGCAAAACGCCATCGTGATTTTCGCGGGCATAACGGGCGGCGAGATCGGCATGATGGTGCCGGACGTGATGTCGGTCGATGCGAACCATAACTACTGGATCGCGCTCGCGTTCCTGATCGTTTGCGCGATCCTGCTGTTCGGCCTGTCGCGTTCGGCAGTCGGTCTGATCCTGCAGGCGAGCGGCCAGGACGCGACCGGCGCGCAGGCGTTGGGTTTCAATGTCACGCGGCACAAGCTCGTGGCCTTCTGCATCAGCGCCGTTTTCTCGGGCGTGGCCGGCGCGATGCTGGTGTTCTATCAGGGCACGGCTTCCGTGAGCACGGTGGTGGATCTCAGCGTGGGCGTGCAGATCATCATCGCGGCCGTGCTCGGCGGACGCCGGACGATACTCGGCGCGGTGATCGGCTCAATCTTCCTGATCGTCGCCGGCGAGTTCCTGCGACCGCTCGGGCAGCTCAACACGTTCGTCGTCGCGGCGGTCGCGCTGGCTGCGCTGCTGTTCTTTCCAGACGGTCTGCTCGGCAATCTGCTACGTGCGAGGGAGCGCCAATGAACGACACGCCGCTGCTCTCCGTACGCGGGCTGACCAAGCGCTTTGGCGGTCTCGTCGCAGTCAAGGATATCGGCTTCGAGATCCGGCCCGGCGAGATCCTCGGTCTGATTGGACCGAACGGCTCGGGCAAGTCCACGGTCATGAAGCTGATCATGGGCATCGAACGGCCCAATGCGGGGTCGGTCAAGGTGAACGGCGTGGAGATGGCCGGCTGGGCGCCGCACCGCATCGCGCGCGCGGGCGTGGGCATCGTGTTTCAGCATTCGCGGCCGCTGCATCGGCAAACGGTGCTGGAACATATCAAGCTCGCGCTGCTGCCTGATTCGCTCGTCAAGCTCGCTGCCGAACCCCACGTGCACCAGCGCGCGCAGGAAATCGCCGAGCGCGTGGGCCTTGCCGGCGTCATGCATCGGCATCCCGCGACGCTGCCGTTTGCGGATCTGCGCCGCATGGAGATGGCCAAGGCGATTGCGCGCGACCCGCAGGTCGTGCTGGTGGACGAGCCGTTCGCGGGACTGACGGTGGCGGAATCGCACGCGTTTTCCGAGCTGATTCGAGGCTTTCGCGCCGAAGGGCGCGCGGTGCTGCTGGTCGACCACAACGTGAAGAGTCTGTCCGCGCTCGCCGACCGCGTGCTGGCGATGTACCTTGGCGAGCGTGTCGCCGAGGGCACCGCCGAACAGGTGATGCAGAACGAGACGGTGCGCCGCGTCTATCTGGGCGGCAAGCTGGAGCTGCGCCAGCGCACTGGAGCCGCGGGCAATGCGAAGCCCACGATCCTCGAGGTGAGCGGTGTGCGCGTGCTCTACGACAAGGCGTGCGCACTCGACGACGTCAGTCTGCAAGTGCGCGAGGGCGAGTTCGTCTCGGTTGTCGGCCTGAACGGCGCGGGCAAGACGACGCTTTTCAACGCGCTCTCGGGCCTCGTGCCGTACAAGGGGACGATCCGCTTCGACGGCCGCGATCTGCGCGGTATCAGCGGTGCCGCGATCTCGCGCGCCGGCCTCGTGCAATGCCCGGAAACGCGCGAGCTATTCGGCGACATGACGGTACGCGAGAATCTCGAACTCGGCGGATATCATCTTGCTGATTCGGCGCGCGCTAAACAGCTGTCGTGGCTGTTCGATCTGTTTCCGATCCTGAAGTCGCGCCAGGGCCAAACCGCGCGTACGCTGTCCGGCGGCGAGCAGCAAATGCTCGCGATCGCGCGCGCGCTAATGACCCAACCGAAGCTGCTGATTCTCGACGAGCCGACACTCGGCCTCGCGCCCGTGATTCTCGAGCAATTGTCGAAAGCGCTGGATTCGCTGCAGAAGTCCACGCCCATCACCGTCTTGCTGGGCGAGCAGAACGTCAGGTTTGCGCTGCCGCATGCCGATCGCGTTTACGTTCTCGAACACGCGCGCATCATCTGGGAGGGCAGCGCTGCGCGCTTCGAGGCGGAGATGGGGCGCGGTTTTCTCGAGGCGGTGCCTGCCAATGACGCCGACACCACGACCTCCGGCGGCTCGCGAACCTAAGGCGTGTCGCGGCACGCGAGCCTATAGCGTGGCATCAGGACAGGGACGCAAAGCGGAATCGGCCAGCCGCCCGGGTCAATAGGCCAGTCTGCTCGGTGAGCGACGCGGCCGCGGCGGCTGCCTGTTCGACCAGCGCGGCATTTTGCTGCGACATCTGATCCATCTGCGTAATCGCGCGATTGACTTCCTCGATGCCATCGCTCTGTTCGGCCGAAGCCGTCGCGATGTCGCTCATGATCGACGTGACGCGACCGACGGCCGTCTGTACTTCGCCCATGGTCTCACCGGCCCGGCCGACGAGGCGCGAACCGTCGGCGACGCGCGCGGTCGACGCGTCGATCAGCTCCTTGATTTCCTTCGCCGCGGTCGCCGAGCGCTGAGCGAGATTGCGTACCTCGCCGGCGACGACGGCAAAGCCGCGTCCTTCCTCTCCGGCGCGCGCGGCCTCGACAGCCGCATTCAACGCGAGGATGTTGGTCTGAAAGGCGATGCCTTCGATCACCCCGATGATCTCGCCCATTCTTTTCGCGCCGTCGTGAATGTCGCGCATCGCGTCGATGACCTGACGGACGACGTCCGCGCCCGCACCGGCCGTCGCCTTCGTCGCGTCGGCGAGCTCGCGCGCTTCACGCGCGTGCGCCGCGTTCTCCGTGACGGCGTTGGTCAGTTGTTCCATACTCGCCGCCGTTTCCTCGATGGACGCCGCCTGCGCCTCGGTGCGCGCCGACAGGTCCGCGTTGCCGGCCGAAATTTGCTGGGTCGCGGACGCGATCGACTCGCTGCCGCGAGCGATCTGTTCGATCATCGTGCCGATGTCCTTCTGCATCTGCCCAACGCTTCTGACAAGGCGACCCATTTCGTCGTTACTGTCGAACCGCAGTTGCTGCGACATGTCGCCCTGAGCGAGTCGCTCGACATGGCGCACCGTCATGTCGATCGGGCGCGCGATTGCGCGAAGCAGCGTGAAGCCGCAGGTGACGCAGGTCAGAAGACCGACGGCGATCGCGACTGCGGTAATGGTCACGAGGGTGTCGTAGCGGTCCTGCGCTGTCGTGTAGCGGTTATTGCCCTGCGCGTTGCGAAACTTGTCCAGCTCCGCGGATTTCTGCGTTAGAGCCGCGGCAAACGGCGGCATAACGACCATCGCGATCTGGTCGGCACCCTCGTGGTCGCCACGGCTCATCGCGTCCATCATCGGCTCGAGTGCGCCATGCAGCATCGCTTCGCGGGCGTCGGCGACAGCCTTAGACAAGGCCGCTTCCGCATCGGAGACGGGCAGTGCGCGGTACTCTTTCCAGGCTTTGTCGGAGACCGCTAGATAGTTGCGCGCCTTATCGATGAGGGCGGCTCTATCCGCCGCCTCCGGGTGCAGCAGCACGCGATCGAGCGTAGTGCGCACTACGGTCAGGTTCAGGTTGGACTTGCCGAGCGCGGTCGCGGCGGCCACGTCGTTGGTATACGCCTGCGCAACCGCATGGTTCGAACCGCGCATGCCGGCGATACCCAGTACGCCAGTCACCGTCAGCAGGAACCCGAGCAGGGTGAGGGTGGCGAGAAGACGGAACTTGATGGTCAGTTTCATGCTGAATTCGGAAGAGTGAGATACCGCTGAGTTAACGGCACACGTTCCGAAAAGTTCAGTTCTATTGATGGTTCGCTGAGCCATCGAGGAGCGCCTCCGCTTCAGTCGGCAATGTCGGCGAGACTGCGGGTTGCGTGGCAGGACTGGGTGTCTGGACGTGAGCCGTGTTGTCGCGATTCAGCACCGCGCGCGCCAGGTTCCTATCGAGTTGGCCCTCCCAGCGAGCGACGACGACGGTCGCAACGCCATTGCCGATCAGGTTCGTGACCGCACGCGCCTCGTTCAGAAAGCGGTCCACGCCGAGCAGCAGCACGAGGCCTTCGACGGGAATCCTGTGCATCGAGGCAAGCGTCGCGGCCAGTGCGACGAATCCCGCCCCGGCCACGCCCGCGGAGCCTTTCGACGTGAGCAGCAGCACGCCGAGCACGAGCAACTGGTCCCAGATACTGAGGTGGACGTTCATCGCCTGGGCGATGAACAACGCCGCCATCGTCAGATAAATCGCCGTTCCGTCGGCATTGAACGTATAGCCGGTGGGCAAGACCATGCCGACCACCGGGCGAGCGCAGCCCATCGCCTCCATCTTGATCAGCATCTGCGGCAACACCGCTTCCGTCGATGCGGTGCCAAGCGTAATCAGAATCTCGTCCCTTATGTAGCGAAGAAACTTCCATAGCGAAAGCCCGCACATCTTCATGACAAGGCCAAGCACGACGAACACGAAGAACAACGAGGTCAGATACAGACAAAGCATCAATTCGCCGAACGATGCCAACGTGCCGATGCCGTATTTGCCGATCGTGAAGGCCATGCCGCCGAATGCGCCGATCGGAGCAACGTACATGACGATCCGCACCACGCCGAACATGCCTTGAAGGAACATGTCGAGCATGTCGACGAATGGTGAGGTATGGGGTCCGAGCTTCGCCAGCGAGATAGCGAGCAGAACTGAAAAGAAAATGATCGGAAGCATCTCACCCTTGGCGAATGCCCCGACGATGCTATTCGGAACGATGCTCATGAAGAAGTCGAGCATCCCGTGTTGCTGTGCCGCGTGCGTATAGGTCGAAATCGCGGCCGCATCGATCTGCGAGGGATCGATGTTCATGCCGCTGCCGGGTTTGATGACATTGACGACCACCATCCCCGCAATCAGCGCGACCGTCGATGCCAGTTCGAAATAGAGAAGGGCTTTCACGCCTACCCGGCCCGCCTGATGGAGGTCGTTCATGCGCGCGATCCCGACCACGACCGACGCGAAGATGATCGGCGCAAGCAGCATCCGGATCAGCTTGATGAACAGGTCGCCCAGCGGCTTCATCTGCGACGCGAGATCGGGGTAGAAGTGGCCCAGCAGGACACCGGCCACGATCCCGATGAGGACCTGAACGTACAGCTTGGAAAGTGCTCTTCGTACTTTCGATACTGGCATGTCTGTGTCCTGTGCGTGGCGTCTTCAAAGGGAAAATGCGGCCTTCCCACGCGAGCAGCGTGGGAAGGCCGCATTGAGCCGGCTTCGTTCCGTCTTTTTATGAACCATTCAAGCGGGAATGTTTGTCGGTATTGTTGCGAGCGCGCGTTATTCAGCCAGCTTGCGCATCTCGGCGATCAGGTCGGATTTGCCTTCGAAGCCGATGCCGGGCAGCTCCGGCATCGTGATATATCCGTTCTCGACGCGAACGCCGTCCGGAAAACCGCCGTATGGCTGGAACAGGTCCGGGTACGATTCGTTGCCGCCGAGTCCGAGGCCCGCCGCGATGTTCAGCGACATCTGGTGCCCGCCGTGGGGAATGCAACGGCTTCTCGACCAGCCATGCTGATGCAGCATATCGAGCGTTCGCAGATATTCGACGAGACCGTAGCTCAATGCGCAATCGAATTGCAGCCAATCGCGATCGGGGCGCATACCTCCGTAGCGGATCAGGTTGCGGGCATCCTGCATCGAGAACAGGTTTTCACCGGTCGCCATCGGCTTGTCATAGTAGTTGCGCAGCGTCGCCTGCAACTCGAAGTCGAGCGGGTCGCCCGCCTCCTCGTACCAGAACAGGTCGTACTGCGACAGCGCCTTCGCATAGCTGATCGCGGTATCGAGATCGAAGCGGCCGTTGGCATCGACCGCGAGCTTCTGGCCGTCCTGCAGCACGCTGAGGATCGAGTCGATGCGCCGCAGGTCTTCGTCGAGCGACGCACCGCCGATTTTCTTCTTCACGACCGTGTAGCCCCGGTCGATGTAGCTGCGCATCTCATCCTTGAGCTTCTCGTGGTCCTGGCCCGGATAGTAGTAGCCGCCCGCCGCGTAGACGAAGATCTTGCGGTTGGCCTCGCCATTGCCGTACCGCTCGGCGAGCAACTGGAACAGCGGTTTGCCGGCGATTTTCGCCACCGCGTCCCAGACGGCCATATCGATCGTGCCGATCGCGACGGAGCGCTCACCGTGGCCGCCGGGCTTCTCGTTGATGAACATCGTCGCCCAGATCTTGTGGGGATCGAGGTTGTCGCCGGAGTCGTCGACGAGCGCGGCCGAGTCGGCCTCGAGCAGTCGCGGGATGAAGCGCTCGCGCATCAGTTTGCCCTGACCGTAGCGGCCGTTCGAGTTGAAGCCATAGCCGATCACCGGCTTACCGTCGCGGATCACGTCCGTGACGACCGCGACGAGACTCAAGGTCATTTTGCTGAAGTCGATGTAGGCGTTCCGGATCGGGGAACTGATCGGAACGGTCTTTTCGCGGATTTCAACGATTCTCACGCCATTGTCTCCAGAGATTTGAACGGTTATTGAGCCACCCTGGCTGCAATGTGGTGCATAGCTTAGCCGCGAAAGAGCTTGCTAGAATTCACTTGCGTTCACTACATATTTCACCAAAAGTGAGTACTGCACCCGTATCCGACTTCGAGTTCTTCATTCTTCTTGCGAAACTCAGGAGCATGTCCGGCGCCGCCCGGGCGCTCGATCTCAGTCCGCCAGCGGCGACCAAGCGGCTGGGGATCATCGAGCAGCGGCTCGGCGCCCGTCTGGTCAACCGGACTACGCGCAGCGTCAGCCTGACGCCCGAGGGAGAGACGTATCTGCGCTACGCGTCCCAGATCGTCGGGCAGGTCCGCGAGATGGAGGAGGCCATCTCCGGCGCCCGGCGCGATCCGCATGGGCCGTTGCGCATCAACGCGACGCTGGGTTTCGGCAGGACGACCATCGCGCCGCTCGTCTCCGACTTCGCCAGGCGTTTTCCGAACGTCGAAGTGCAGTTCGAGGTGACGGACCGGCCGGTCGATCTCGTCGAAGGCGCCTTCGACATGGCGATACGGTTCGGCGAGCTGCCGGACAGTCGGCTGAGCGCGAGGCGCATCATGAGCAATCGCCGTTTTCTTTGCGCGTCGCCGAAGTATCTGGAGCGTTTTGGAGCGCCCGAGCGCGTGGAGGACCTGCATCAGCATCGCTGCATCATTCATCGGCAGAACGATGATGCTTATGGCGTGTGGCGCTACATCGTGAACGACCACATCGAGGCGATCAAGGTCAAGGGCGTGCTATCGAGCAACGATGGCGACATTGCGCTTCGGTGGGCGCTCGACGGTCACGGGATTCTGATTCGCTCCGAATGGGATCTGGCCAAGTACGTACAGAGCGGGCGCCTCAAGCTGGTGCTGCCGAATACCGTGCTGCCGTCGGCGGATCTGTTCGTCTACTACCCGAGGCAGCGCAATCAGACGGCGCGGGCGCGAGCCTTCATCGATTTCCTCGTCGATCATTTTCAGGCGCCGTTCACACCGGTCGACACTACCGTCGAAGTTCCGGAAAGGAAGAAGAGGGGCTCGCGGAAGTGAGGTTCATATCGCTAGGCGTCGCCGCGACAGGTGCATAGCACTTGTTGGGGCGAAGCTTTCGATTACCCGACCAAGCTAGTCAGATAACCCTCAATATTTTGAGGGTATTGCCGTTAGAGCGTCCATTGACCGACATTCCGGCGCCTTCAGCAGAGCGCGGTGCCTCGCTAACGACCTTCATGCGCAATAACCAGCCTGTAACACAACGCGAATTCGATTTCCCCGCCTCGGAGATGCTTGTCTCGGCAACCGACCTGAAAGGAAGGATTCAGTACTGCAACCCCGCATTCATTGCGATCTCAGGCTTCGTGCGAGAAGAGTTGCTCGGCGCGCCACATAACATCGTCCGGCATCCCGACATGCCGCGCGACGCGTACGCCGACATGTGGGAGACGATCCGCGCGGGTCAGCCCTGGACGGCGCTCGTGAAAAACCGCCGCAAGAATGGCGACCACTACTGGGTATGCGCAAACGTCACGCCGGTGATCGAAAGCGGTCAGACGGTCGGCTATCTGAGCGTTCGCACCAAGCCTTCTCGCAACGAAGTGAGGCTTGCCGAGTCAACCTATGCGCGGATGCGCGAAGGCACGTTGCGCTCGCACAAGTTGCGCCGCGGGAAGCTGGTGCGTACCGGGATAGCCGGCAAGCTGCAGGTACTGACGCACTTGTCCGTCGTGGCGCGCATCGGTATCGGCTATGCGATCGCGCCGCTGGTCTTCCCGCTCGTCGGTGCGGCGCTGTACGGCGGGATGCCGCCGCTGCCGTACTGGAGCGCGACTGGCGTCACCGCGGTGCTGGCCGGCCTGGCCTGGCTGGCGTTGCGAAAGCAATTGGGTGCGCCGCTCGCGGGGCTCTCCAGTTTCGCCACCCGTATGGCTGCCGGTGATCTGACCGCCGAAATGGGCATCTCGAGGAACGGCGATTTCGGCGACGTACTGAGCGCGCTGAACCAACTGAAGGCGAACCTCGGCGCGATCGTGCTGGACGTGCGTGGCCAGATCGGCGGGGTGGTGGACTCCGCTCGTGAAATGTCGAGCGGCAATGAAGATCTGGCGCGCCGCACTGAATCGCAAGCGGCGTCGCTCGAGGAAACCGCTGCGACCATGGAGCAATTCACCACCAGCGTGAAGGCCAATGCAGACGCCGCCGCGTCCGCGCTCGGACTTGCGCGGGAAGCACAGGATGCCGCGGCGCTTGGCGGCGAGATCGTCGGTCAGGTTGAGCGGACCATGTCCGGCATTACGTCGGCGTCTCAGCGTATCGCCGATATCACGGGCGTGATCGATGGCATCGCCTTTCAGACCAACATCATTGCTTTGAACGCGGCGGTCGAAGCCGCCCGTGCCGGCGACGCCGGCCGATCGTTCGCGGTCGTCGCCACCGAAGTGCGCATGCTCGCGCAACGTTGCGCGGAGTCCGCGCGGCAAATCAAGTCCGTGGTGGATCTGACCGTCGCGGAAGTCTCGCAAGGAACGGAACTGATCGACCGCACCGCGTCGCAGATGAAAGTGATCGACGAGACGGTCAGACGCGTACTGACCATCATCGACGATGTGTCAAACGCAAGCGACGAGCAGGCCAAAGGCATCATGCAGGTGAATCAGGCAATCACGCACCTCGACAGCGCGACCCAGCAAAACGCCGCGCTGGTGGAGCAAGCGACGGCCACCGCGCAACGGCTGATCGACTCCGCTCAAGTGCTGGATGAGACCGTGCGCCTTTTCACCATTTCCGGTCAGCGTGAGTCGTCGCTCTCGGCCGCTCGATGATCGGTCTGTTGCTTTGCAGTCAACCTAGTTCGAACGTACTCACCCCGAACACGCGTTGCACGGGAATGGCCGGCGCGGCGCGCGTGTACATGCGCGCCGTTTCGAATGCGCTCACCATGCCGTAGCGTTCAGCGAGCGCGACCGCAGCCGCGTTGACTTCCGGGACATCGAGCGCGATGACTTCGCCTGCGGCGCTCGCGACCAGCCCGTCGAATAGATCGTTGGCAATCCGTGCGTCGTCGGCAAAGAGCGGACCGATCTTGTAGCCGCTCCTGCAGCGGCGCAGCACACCGTACCCTCTAATCTGATCGTTGCGCACATCCGCCAAAGCCAGCGCCTGTGATTGCGCGATCCAGTCCGCGAGGAAGCGGGAACGGTTGGTCGAAAAACATGCGCTGTCGTAGGCGAGCAGTTGCGCGAAGGGTACCTCCCGCGCGTTCGTCAGCCTGGGCGCCGACGCGGCTCGCACGACGCCCTGGAAGCGGATGTTGCGATACGCGAGCTGGAAGCCGGATTTCTTATAGTTCTGCTGTTGGGCAACGACACCATCGAGGCCGATCGTCCGATCTCCCAGATAGCGCATCGCGTGCTGCCACGTGCGCAGACCGAAACCCCTGGCGCGAAATGCCGGCTTGACGATGTAGAGGCCAATGAAACCGAAGCGCTCGTCGTAGGCGACTGCCGAGATGCATGCCACCGGCTCGCCGCGCCAGATACCGACGAAAAAGCCATTGGGGTCTGCATTCCAGAAGCATCGCGCGTCGTCGAGGCCCGGATTCCATCCCTCTGCCGCAGCCCATTCGATCGCCAGATCGACCTCGCTGGACGACATGTTGCGCACAACGAAATCGCTATGATCATCCATGCTCAAACGCAGCAACGTGATTGGCTACAACGTCTATGCGGGCGTGAAGACGACAGCGCCATGCCCGGCAACTTGCGCGAAGGTCCGGGCGAAGCGATAGGCCTGTCCTTCGATGACCACCTGGTTGAATCCCGACCGGGTGGTCTCCAGAAGCGCGTGGACCATCGTGTTCGGAATGGCCGCGCAGCTTGTCCAGTCCGCGTCTGGCTCGCCGGGGTCGCCAAGATAGACTTCGCTATTTTCGCCGTGAGAGAGCACGAAAATCAGGCTCTGTCCCTTGTCTAGCGAAAGCTCCAGGTACTCCGAAAGCGTGGATGCCGCCTCGGTCGCTACTTCGAGCGGGGCGCGAGAGGAAGAATTCATAAGTGGCCTTTGTGGTCGGGCGTGGCATCCACGGGTTACAAGACATCGCATACCAGCAAGACGATCAATCCGGCGACTGCCCGGGCGCACCATCCAGAATGCGAAGCTTGTCGTCGATATCGGAAAGCTGATGGCCGGCCGCGCGAAGCTCGTTGACGAGCCGATGCGCGGTTGCACGACACTGCGCCAGCGTCTCATGCAGTCGCGGTTCGCCCCGCAGACCCGCCACCACCTTTTCCAACTCGGAGGGGGGCTCGCTCAGCAGCGCGGGCACCACCTCTTCCGGCGGAATCAGCGACCCGTGGCTCAAAAGCTGAGCCGTCCAGTCGCATCCATACAGCAGCGCGCGCCGCTCGGTCCGTTTCGCTTCGTCCTGCTCCAGGGTCACGAGACTGTGCCGATTCTTGTGAATCGAAGCGCGCCAGGTTGCAAGTATGTCGGCGCGCAACTCCGCAATTGCATTGCCGAGAGACGTGCTCTGTCCGCCAACCACGAGCCGGCGTTCATCGAGCCTGTCGACGTGGTCCCGGTATCGTTCGAGGAAGGGCTGCCAGTTCAACGGCAATTCGGTCGTCTCGGAGAACGAGCGGCTGATCTCATTGAGCTCGCTCCTGACCTCCTCGATGGCCCGCGCATCGGCAAGTCGTGCCTCATAGACCTCGTGAGCGGTCACCATCTGGCGATGAAGCGCGAACAGCGGATTCTTGTGGCGCCGTTGCAGGTGTCGCTCGGCAGCGCCGGGATGAGCGCTCCATCGCCAGTTGGGCAGCGATTTCGCGTCGAACTCGACCGCGTCTACCATCGGCCGGAATACCGCCAGCCCCTCTTCGGTTGCATGGCGGAAACAGTCGGCCAGTTTGAAGTCGTTGCCTTGCACGTGAGTGCCTTCGGTCCCCGCATATGGAGAATCCGGTGCGAGCCGCAGGAAGGCGGTAGCGAGGAAAAACTCCATCGGCAGCTCGACGGACAGTCCCTCCAGGCGGAAGGTGCGCTGTTGAGCGGAAAGGTCTTCGACAGAATGCGCGAGGCGGTTTTCGAGCTCGAGGAGCGTGTCGATCTTCTCACCGGACGACGGCTGCATCGCGTCGGCGAGCAGGCAAAAAGATTCGCGCACCATTTTTGCCGCGATGGTGCCGTGCTTCTCGGCGAAAAGCCACAGCCAGAGGGCAAGCTGATAGCCCCGCACTCCGTTTCGGGCGAGCGTTTCGACTTCGGGCGTGAAGGTGATCCCGGGCGCGGCCCAGTTCGCAAACGGTGGCGAGTCGCTGACCAGGTACATGTCCAGAAGCTGCTTCAACGACTCATGCGTCCCGCTCGGCCAGCTTCGCGTCTCGTCGTTCTGCTTCTCGGTCTTCCAAAGTTTCCAGGCCATCGTGGACCTCGCAAGAGTGTGCGGGATGCGGCTTGGTGAAGATACTTGCACACTCGGTCGGGGGCGTAAACCGGCGCTTGACCTTGTTGACCCGGACAGGCTACTGCGGCGCGATGGGGGCTTAAAGCGGGTCAAAACGCTATGACGGAGACGCGGGTTCTGGCCGATCAATGCCGCCATAAGTCAGGCTATCTCTGCCTGTTCGACGTAGGTCTTATGCTAGCCGGATACGGCTTTTCGGGCAGCCGCGGCGCGGATCGTGCGCCGCGACGGCGCAGGTTTCCTGGATGCCGGGATCGCTTCAAGATAGACCCGCAACGAGCCACGTGCGGTACGCGACGACCTCCGGAATTCGGGAATTCGTGGCGTCGTTCGCCGGAGGCCCGGTTTTCGTACTAGGCTAGAAGCCGGATCGACGAAGACCGGCTGACGCGCGAACCATCCGCAGTCGGGCTGGCCGGTGTTCGACGTGTTTTCATCGGCGTGTTGCCGCAATGGAGCGAGGTCCACCATGCAATTGTCCGCCGTCAAGGTCGTCAAGCCCGAAGCGACCAACTTCATCCTCGGGCAAAGCCACTTCATCAAATCCGTCGAGGATATTCACGAAGCGATGGTCGGCACGGTGCCAGGCATCAAGTTCGGGCTCGCGTTTTGCGAGGCCTCCGGCAAGCGCCTCGTGCGGCGCTCCGGCACGGACGACAGCCTCGTCGAAATCGCATGCCAGAACGCGACCAACGTCGGCGCGGGCCATAGCTTCTTCGTATTTCTCGGCGACGGCTTTTTCCCCGTCAACGTGCTGAACACGATCAAGGCCGTGCCCGAGGTCTGCCGCATCTTCTGTGCAACGGCGAACCCCGTCGAAGTGCTGATCGCTGAAACGGATCAGGGGCGCGGGATCGTCGGCGTGATCGATGGCTTTCCACCCGTCGGCACCGAAAGCGCGGAAGACGTTCAATGGCGCAAGGATCTTTTGCGCACGATAGGCTACAAACTGTAGCCGCTGCGCTTTCACTCGCTTTACACGCGCCGCCCTACCTGCCGACATGCTATGGAACGACAACGACGCCTGATTCCGGGCACGCTGTGGCCCGCCATTCTGCGACAGACCGACCATGCGCTCGGTTGCGGCGCGCTGCGGCCGATCGACACGCAACAGTGCATGATCGACAGCGGCGGCATCCGCTTTCTCGTGCGTCAGGTGTCGAGCCTGACGCACAAGGAACAACAGCGCGAGCAGGCGCACAAGCTGCAGACCGCAAAGCGCCCGCAAGCGGACCCATTTCTTCCTCCAGACCCGGATCTGTTCGTCGCCGACATCTCCGACACGCATCTAGCATTGCTCAACAAGTTCAACGTGATCGATCATCATCTGCTGATCGTCACGCGCGAATTCGAACCGCAGGAAGCGCTGCTCGATCTTGCCGATTTCGAAGCGCTGCTCGCGTGCATGGCCGAATTCGACGGCATCGGCTTTTACAACGCCGGCACGGAGGCGGGTTCGAGCCAGCCGCACAAGCATCTGCAGATCGTGCCGCTGCCGCTCGGGGACGCCGATCCGCCCGTGCCTATCGAGCCCTTGTTGGGTGCGCAGGACCGCGTGCCGGAGCTGCCGTTTTGGCATGCGTTCGCGCGCTTCGACGCGGATGATCTGACGCGCGCGGATGCGCCGAAGCTGGCGCTGTCCCGCTATCGCACGCTGCTCGAAGCGGCGGGTGTCGGCGCGCTCGAAATCGATCGTGTGTGGTGTCATGCGGCGCCCTACAACCTGCTGGTCACACGGCGCTGGATGCTGCTCGTGCCGAGATCGCAAGAGCGTGTCGAAGGCGTGTCGGTCAACGCGCTCGGCTTTGCGGGTTCGCTGTTCGTGCGTGACGCGGCTCAACTGGACGTAATCGAAAGGCTAGGCCCGATGACGGTATTGGAACGCGCCGCGCTGCCTGCGAACACATAGTGACCGAGCGGCGACCTCACGCACCGTCCGACTGCAAGTACCTGTGCGCGAAAGCAATCGCCATGCTGCCTTCGCCGACGGCCGAAGCGACGCGCTTCACAGGGCTCAGCCTCACGTCCCCGCACGCAAACACGCCAGGCACACTCGATTCGAGCAGATAAGGATCGCGGTGATGATACGGCCAGCGTGCGGCCTTGACGACGTCGTCGCCGGTCAGGACATAGCCGCGTACGTCGCGCGCGATTTCGGACGGCAGCCATTCCGTCTGCGCATCGGCTCCGATGAAGACGAACAGGCCGCCGCAGTCGTGCCGGCTTACTGCGTCCGTCGTCGAATCGCGAATGTCGATCGCCGTCAGATGCGTATCGCCATGCGCGCCGACGACTTCCGAGCGCAAGCGCACCGCGACATTCGCTTTGCCCGCAAGCTGTTCGACCAGATAGCGCGACATGCCCTTTTCGAGCGAATCGCCGCGCACGACGAGCGTCACGCTGCGCGCATGATTGGCGAAGAACAACGCCGCCTGGCCGGCCGAATTGCCGCCGCCGATCAGATGGACATCGAGGCCGTGGGTCGCGCTCGCTTCGCTGCGCGCCGCGCCGTAGTAGATCCCCTTGCCGATAAAGCGGTCGAAGCCGTCGATGGCAAGCCGCCGCCACGTGACGCCCGTCGCGAGAATGATGGTTCGAGCGTGTACGGCGTCGCCGCCGTCGAGATGAATCCGCCGCGTCTTTACATCGATGCGCTCGACCGAGCGCGTCACGAGGATTTCCGCGCCGAGCCGCCGTGCCTGTTGCAGCGCGCGGCTCGCCAGTTCGTCGCCGGAAACGCCATTGGGAAAGCCGAGATAATTCTCGATGCGCGACGACGTGCCCGCCTGTCCGCCCGGCGCCTCGCGCTCCAGCACCAGCGTGCGCAGACCTTCGGACGCGCCGTACACCGCGGCAGCCAGCCCCGCGGGGCCGCCGCCGATGATCGCCGTGTCGTATCCGTCCAGACGCGGCTGCGTCTGAAGGCCGAGCAGTCCCGCCAGTTCGCGGGTCGCGGGCCGGCTCAGCACCGTGCCGTCGACGAGGCGCAACGCGGGGCACTCGCGTTCCGTTGGACAGGTGCCAGGCCAGCGCGCGGCCAGTTCGGGCGCATCCGGCGCCAGCCAGTCGGCGCTGATCTGATTGCGCGCGAGAAACTGGCGCAGCAGCGTGCACGCATCGTCCCAACGGTTGCCGACGATCGTCACACGCGCTTTCGGCGGCTCGGCGGAAAGGCTTTGCAGCCCGCCGATGCGTTCGCGCGCGAGCGCCCCCATCTTGAACGCCACCTCGGGCGACGCCGCCGCGAGCGCATAGTATTGCGGCGCGTCGACGCGCATCACGCGCGAAGGCTCGGCTGCGCGATAGGCGCCCGGAAACGGCGAACTCAGCGCAAGCGGCACTTCGCCGAAGATCGTGCCGGGCAGACGCCAGCCCAAGGTCCGCTCGATGCCGTCGAACGTCTTGATGACTTCCATCTTGCCCGACAGCACCGCGTATAACGCGCGCTCGCCGCCTTCATGAACCGCGAACTCGCCCGCGCACAGATGCAGGTCCGCGGCCGTGTGCGCGAGGGTTTCCAGTTCGCTGTCGGGGAGGGTGGAGAACAGCGGCACGGCGCGAATGTCGTCGATCGTCAGCATGGCTTTGTTTTCCGTTTGTCGAACTCGCGCCAAGGCATACGCGGACAACGCGCATAGCCACCAACCGCATCGACCCAGTATAGGATTTTCGGATCGCGGTGCAGACGATCGAAAGTCCTAAGATGGGTGAAGAGCCAAGATGTGAGTGGCGTATTTCGTCGTTGCCATGCAACCAGTACCAGGCGATCAGCGCGGAGGTGCGCAATGATGTTTCGATGGATGCGAATGGTCGGTCTGGCGACGTATGTGTGTGCCAGCGCGGACGGATGTCTCGCGGCGGATGCGTCGGCAGCGCTCGCGGCTGCTGCCGCGCCGCCGGTTGTCTATGTCGCCGATTTCGATCTCGACGCCGCGAATATCGCCCCTGACAGCGGGCCGGGCCACCGCGCGCGGGGCATCGTGGGCAATCTGGTGCCGGCGGGTCCGTTGCGCCAGCAGCAGGACCCGCAGGCGCGGGCGCGAGAGATCGTCGCGCTGATGGCGCAATCCTTGACGGACGATCTGAAGAAGGCCGGAGTAGACGCGCGCCGCGTCGCGCCGGGTGAGCCGCTGCCTCACGACGGCTGGCAGGTGCGCGGTGTTTTTCTCAGCGTCGACGAGGGTAACCGGCTGCGTCGCGCGATGGTGGGCATGGGCGCGGGCCAAAGCCAGTTTCAGGTCGCGGTTTCCTGCGATAACCTGGCTGCGCCGGAGTTGCCGCCGCTTTATGAAAGTGTTGAAGAGGGCAAGAGCAGGGATATGCCGGGCGCGGTGGTCAAGCTCAATCCGTACGTGATCGCCGCGAAGGTCGTTCTGTCCGGTCGCGATGAAAAGATGGCGGTCAGAAACAGCGCGCAGCAGATAGCCGACGAGCTCGCGCGACGGCTTCAGACTGGCGCCAGGTAGAAGACTCGACTTCGTTGCGACGACTTTCGACCGGAACTGCGCGGGCGGAGCAACAGCGCAGCCCCCGCCCGATAGGCGGCCGAAGCCGCCTGATCAGCAGCCCGTCTGCTTGATGCGCTCGACCGGGAGGCCGAACAGCGGACGCAGCTTGGTGCCGACCACGTTGCCGAAAAATGCCGCGACGAGCCACAGCCAGCCGTGCAGGCTGCCCGACACGATGCCGCTGAAGTACGCGCCGATATTGCAGCCGTACGCGAGACGCGCGCCGTAGCCGAGAATCAGACCGCCGACGATCGCCGCGATCAGCGAGCGCAGCGGCAGACGCCACACCGGCGCATAGCGGCCGGCCAGCGAAGCGGCGAGCATCGCGCCGATCACGATGCCGATGTCCATCACCGACTTCATGTCGTGGCTGATCGGTGCGGCGAGGGCGGCCGCGTTCGGGCCGGTGCTCCACACCGGCCAGCTCGCGACGTCGACGCCCATTGCGGAAAACGCCTTGGCGCCCCACAGCGCGAACGCCGACGTGATGCCCCACGGACGACCCGACAGCGCGAGCGTTACGAAGTTGAGGATGGCGAGCACGACGCCGCCGGCGAGGAGCGGCCACGGGCCATGCAGCCACGGCGATGCGTTCGGTGCGCGCTCCACCTCGCTGACCAGACGGCCGTGACGGCGCTTCTCGATCAGCACGGTGAGCGCGGCGATCGCCGCGAACACCACGAGGTTCAGCGCGATCCCCGGAACCACGCCGAGCGTTTGCACGAGCGAGATCGGCGGCAGATGCGGCAGCGCGGACCAGAACGGCATGTGCGCCGTGCCGATCACCGAACCGATGATGAACGCGATCAGCGTGACCACCATCCGCGTGCTGCCGCCGCCGACCGTGTACAGCGTGCCGGACGCGCAGCCGCCGCCGAGCTGCATGCCGATGCCGAACATGAACGCGCCGACCACGACCGAGGTGCCGACGGGCGACACTTCGCCGACCACCGGATGCCCGAACAGCGTGCCGGCGGACAGCGCCGGGAAGAACAGCAGCACGCCGACCGCGAGCATCAGCATCTGCGCGCGCAGGCCGGCGCCGCGGCCGTCGGCGATGAACACGCGCCATGCGGACGTGAAGCCGAACGCGGCGTGATAGAGCGTGATGCCGAGCAGCGCGCCGAGGACATACAGCGCGGCCTGCTTCACGCTGACCGTCTGCGCGAGATAGATCGCGCCGAGCACGACCAGCGCGAGCCCGACGGCGAGCGGCTTCGGATTGATGTTGACGACACGGCGAGGCGCGCCGAATGGCGTGGAGAGATCGGACATGATGAGTGGAGCGGACGCGCTTGTCGCGCGAAGGCGGCGCGCCGGTCAAACGGCGGTCGCTGCGCGGGAAGTGCCGCGAATAATCGTTTCGGGAAAGCCCGGGAGTATACCGAAATGTCAGGTTGCGGCCGCTGCCTGCCAAGGTTCGCGCTACTCGACGGCAACTCGGGGCGCGTGCGGTGTCGCGAGCCGGCAATGCCCGCCGGACGGGGTTTTTGCGGAGATCGACGGTGGTCGGAGGTCCGTCGTTTAATAACCTGTCGTAATAACGGTATTTCAAACTTGCATTGAAATCGTCATCAACGTGGAAGGCGGTGGTAATAAACGGCGTCGCGAAGCCACGGCCTTCAAACCAAGCGGCCGTCGTGCGGCGAGACCGGTGCAAAAGCCTTACACGAAGGCGCAAATCGTTGAGATTGCCTGCAACTGGCGAGGAGGCGAACTGCTAGTCTTCATACGGGGCGCAGCCGTTTCGCGCGAGCGTGGAAGGGGGGATGTATGAGAACTCGAAGGTCACCTCTGCTGCGACGACGTGCATCGCAACGTCGTCATTCAAGTGGGCGAATTTCATTCGCCATCGTTGTTTCATTGACCGGACTTTTCACGACGCACGTCGCGTGCGCGGCGGGGACTCTGCCGCAGGGCGGGCACTTCGTCGCCGGCTCCGGAAGCATTGCTCAGAACGACGCCGGCATCAGCATCACGCAAGCGGGCTCGCGCGGCATCATCGAATGGAACAGTTTTTCGATCGGATCGCGCCGCACGGTGTCGATCGACAACGGCACCGGCGCGACGCTCAATCGCGTGACGGGTAACGATGTGTCGGCGATCTACGGCACGCTGAAGGGCACCGGCAGCATCTACCTGATCAACCCGCATGGCGTGCTGATCGGGCCTCGCGGCGTGGTGTCGACGGGCGGGCGCTTCGTCGCCTCGACCCTCGACGTCCCCAACGATGTCTTTCTCAACCCGCCCGTGATCGGTGGGTCAGTCTATACAGGCAGTTCTACGGCGGATGTCGTCAATCTCGGCAAGATCAGTTCGTCGGGTGGAGACGTGTTCCTGATATCGGCCAGCAAGGTCACGAACGCAGGGACGATCGTTGCGCCGAACGGCAATGCCGAACTCGCCACGGGCCGTCAGGTGCATCTATACGACGGCAACTATCAACAAGTCTTCGTGGACGTGGGAAGCGGCGGCACGGTGACGAACTCGGGCACGGTGCGGGCGGCGATCGTCAACCTGCAGGCGGCCGACGGCAACATCTTCGCCCTCGCGGGTCATTCGGGTGCGCTGCGCGCCACCGGCACCGCGACGCGCGACGGCCACGTATGGCTCGTCGCGAACACGACCGTCAACGGAGTCCTCGTCAACTCCGGCAACGTCGATGCGCGCGGCGCCCAAATCAGCGCGCGCAATGCGGACGGCAGCGGTGGCACGGTCGACATGTCAGGCAAAGACGTCAAGCTCGGCGGCGCCAACGTGCGAGCGAAAGCATGGAACATCACAACTGGGGACTTCATCGCGGACGTCCCGACCGCCACCACGCTCGGCGCAAGCCTGAACAACGGCACGACCATCTCCGTGATCGCGAATGGCGGGGACGGCAAGCTCGGTGCGACCGGTGAAGGGGACATCGCGATCGAAGCGAGCGTGCGCTGGCACGGGGCCTCCGCGCTGACGCTCGATGCGGCTCACTCGCTGACGATCGCACCGCGGGCGACCATCGCCAATAGGGGCGCAGGGTCGCTCACGCTGTCCGCCGATACCTATGGATTCGACAACGGCGGCAGCCTGACCAATCTGGGCACGATCGACTGGTCACGCAGCATGGGCGTCGTCAGTGGCTTGTACGACATGAACGGCAGCTACACGCCCGGCACCGTGCGCACCAACGCATTCTGGCACCCTGCGCCGTTCAGTGGGCTCGTCACGCAGTTCACGGCCTATCAGCTCGTCAACTCGATGGCGGACCTGAGCGCCGTGAACAACAACCTGTCCGGCAACTATGCGCTGGGCAGCAGGGGGCTGGAATTCGCGGGTGCGCCGGACTTCGGCGGCATCGGCACCGCGGCGAATCCGTTCACCGGTCAGTTCGACGGCATGGGGCATCTGCCCGCGGACCTGCATCTGTCGACCGCGGCCGATACCGGACTCTTCGGCGTGATCGGCAAGGGCGGCGTCGTGCGCAACTTCACGCTGGCGGACGGCGCCGCGACCTCATCGGGAGGAACGGTCGGCTTGCTGGCCGGCGTCAACTACGGGTCCATCGTGAACGTCGGCGCAACGGGGACCATCAATGTGACAGGCAACACGAGTACGGTGACCGGCGGCCTGGTGGGCGAGAACTTTGGACGTATCGAGCGCTCGTGGGCTGGTGTGAGCATCAATGGCGCGGATCAGGTCGGTGGACTCGTCGGCCTGAACGATGGCCGCATCGGTCAGTCTTTCGCGATCGGCCGGGCAACAGCCGGTGCGCAAAGCATAGTCGGCGGACTCGTCGGCACCAACCGTGGCGCGATCGCCCAATCGTATGCAGACGAATTCCTGAGCGGCGGCGCGACTGTCGGAGGGCTTGTCGGCAGCAATGCGGGCTTCATCCGCGAGTCGTATGCCGCGTCCAGGCTCACGGCGGGCGCGAACGCGACGACAGGCGGTATCGCGGGCACGAACAGCGGCCGCATCGCCGCGAACGTGTTCTGGAACCGCGAATCGTCCGGAGCGGCGGCGGGTGTCGGCTCGGGCACGGCGGTGGCCAACTCGAGCGGACTCACCGATCAACAGCTGCTCGAGCCGGCGAGCTTCGGTCCCACGTGGGATTTCAGCGCGAACGGCACGTGGGTCGCGGGCTATCCGGGGCCAGAGTTGCGCTGGCTGGCGGGGCCCTGACATCGAGGGTCCGATAGAGGCATGCGTCGGGGGCAGCCATGAGGCCGCGCGAGCCGGCTTGCGTGATGCCGATGCCGGCGTCGTTCTGAGCGACGGTTGCCGGGCCGGCGACGAAGTGGCGGCCCTGAGGCGGGGTCCCCGCCGCGCACGCGACGCTTTCGGTGAGCGCATCGGCTACCATATAACCATGGTCGCAACCTAGAAAGGAGGCTGCCATGACTCAGTCAATGATCGGCCTGGTAGTGGCGTTGGCGGCCCTGCTGGTCATCGCGTTCGTGTTCGCGCGGCGATACAGGCACGCGCATCGACAAGAGACCATGACCCAGTGGCTCGACGCCCATCACATGGGTTGGCTACATCACAGGCACTGATTCCGGAGCCTGGCGGGTAGAGTCCCAGATGACATCCCGGCGATCGAACTCACCCCGATCGGCATTCGGTCGTGCCTGTCACACACGCGCCGCGCTGTTCTGCGCGGCGTTATTCGCGCTCGGGGCCTGCGCGCAGCCGTGGGAGGCGTTCCATGCAGGCGAACCGGAATCGGCCGTCGTCGCCCGATTGGGGCAGCCGCGCGAGGTCTACGAGATGCCCGACGGTTCCCGGCGGCTGATGTGGCCGACGCAGCCCATGGGGGAAGTCACCGTCGCCGCGGACATCGACCCGACCGGCAAGGTGATCCGCGTCCGGCAAGTGCTGCAGCCGAACGAGTTTTACCGCGCGGAGCCTGACAAGTGGACGAAGAATGACGTTCTGATCAACTTCGGCCGCCCGGAGGAAACGACTTACTTTCCGGTGATGAAACGCGAAGTCTGGAGCTATCGCTATCTGGAAGACAACGTGTGGTACCTGCTGTTTAATTTCTATTTCGACGACACCGGCGTGCTGCGCTCAACCCAGAAGAGCCCGGACCCGCTCCACTTGCAGGGTGGCGACAACAAGCCGATGTGATGTCGATTTCAGCTTCGCTAGCGCTCCGACGACTGCTCGCGCAGGAAGGCCTGCGCTTCCGCCTCCGTCTCATAGACATAAGGTGACAGCCCGCGCCGCGTCAGTGCGCCGCCCAGCTTGGCGCGCATGAAAGCGCTGGTAGTAAAGCGCGTCACGCCGAGGTAGTAGCGCTGCACCATATCCTCGACCATTTCGACATACGCGTCTTCCAGCGCGGGGTCCAACACGAAACCTTCGTAGTTCACCACTGCATAAACCTTGTGGTCCAGTGGTTCGCAGACGCGGCATACCTGAGCCCGGATCGCGGCGATGTCGTCGGGACGCTTCACCTCGAGACGCGAGAAGTTGAGAAACATGATGTTCTTGTCGTCGTCGTAGATGAAGCGCGCTTCCAGCGGCAGCCGCAAAACATTCGAGCGCAGGCCCATCGGTTCCGGCAGGAAAATCCGCTCATCCATCTGCTTCGGCGAACGCAGGATCGGTGCGAAGTCCATCCTGGCCAGAATATCGCGCTCCAGATCGACGCCAGGTGCGATCTCGATGAGTTCCATGCCCTCGGCGCCCAGTTCGAACACGCAACGCTCGGTGATGTAGAGGACCGGTTGTCCCGCTGCCGCCGCATACGGGCCAGAAAACGTGCGATGCTCGACTTCCTCGATGAACTTCCTGGCCGTGCCGTCACGGTGGATGTGCAGCTTGCCGTCGACGACTGAAATCTGGCTTTGGCCCGCCATGAACGTGCCGACAAACACGACCTTCCTGGCATTCTGGCTGATGTTGATGAAGCCTCCGGCACCAGCCAGGCGCGGCCCGAATCTCGACACGTTGAGGTTACCCATCCGATCGGCCTGCGCGAGGCCGAGAAACGCGATGTCGAGCCCGCCGCCGTCATAGAAATCGAACTGGGCGGGCTGATCGATGATCGCCTGCGGATTGGTCGCCGCGCCGAAGTTCAAGCCTCCCGCCGGAATGCCGCCGATCACGCCGGGCTCGGTGGTCAGCGTCAGCAGGTCGAGGATTCTTTCCTCGTTGGCGACGCTGGCGATGCCCTCGGGCATGCCGATTCCGAGATTCACCACGCTGTTCGGCTGGAGTTCCATTGCCGCGCGCCGCGCGACCACCTTGCGCTCACTCATCGGCATCGGCGCCACACTGCTCACGGGCACCCGGATTTCGCCGGCGAACGCCGCGCTGTACGGTGTGGCAAAGGTCTGCTGGTGGTTCTCGGGCGGCGCCAGCACGACGCAATCGACCAGCACGCCGGGGATCTTGACCTGTCGCGGATTGAGCGAGCCGCTTTCGGCGATTCGCTCCACCTGGACGATCACCAGACCGTGGCAGTTGTGCGCGGCCATGGCGATCGCCAGAGCCTCCAGGGTCAGCGCTTCGCGCTCCATCGTCACATTGCCGTCGGGATCGGCGGTGGTGCCGCGCACGATCGCGACGTTGATCGGGAAGGACTTGTAGAACAGATATTCCTCGTTGCCGATCTGCATCAACTCGACCAGGTTCTCGGTGGTGCGTTCGTTCAGTTTGCCGCCACCGAAGCGCGGATCGACGAAGGTACCGAGGCCGACTCGTGAAAGATGGCCGGGTTTTCCGGCTGCAATGTCGCGAAACAGGTGACTGATCACGCCCTGCGGCAGGTTATAGGCTTCGATCTGGTTATCCACCGCAAGCCGCTGTAGCTTCGGCACCAGACCCCAGTGTCCGCCGATGACGCGTTTGACGAGTCCCGGCGTCGCCAGGTGGTTCAGTCCCCGATCCTTGCCGTCTCCCTGACCGGCCGCATAGACCAGCGTCAGGTCGCGGGGCTTTGGGAGGGTGACTAACGCATCCTCGTCACGGGTCGTACAGAGTTCCTCGATGGCGATAGCGATGTCTTCGGCGAAGCCGATGCCGACGAAGCCGCCTGTCGCGACCGTATCGCCGGCGCGGATCAGGCGCACGGCATCGCGCGCGGACGCCACTTTGCCGGACGAGCGGGAAAGGATCGCCGGTGAAGGCGTCCCCGCGGTTGATTGCGTGCTCACGTTTCACCTCGTCTGATTCGAGCGCGACCGTCTAGTAGGCGCCGCCGGTATCGATGGTCAGATGGAGCATGTCGTCCTCGAGAACCCGGATGAAATGCTCATCCTCCTGCAGGAGTTCCTCCAGCACGTCACTGTCGGAAAGCACGCCGATGACGCGCCCCGATTCGATAACAGGCAGGTGCCGGATCCGCTTCGTGTGCATCGACGCGAGGCATTGATCGCAGGTATGCTCGGGTGTCACATAAAACACCTGAGTGGTCATGATGTCGCCAACCTTGGTGTTGGCGGCGTTGCGGCCGAGCACATCGACTTTGCGCGCGTAGTCGCGCTGGGACAGCACGCCAACCAGATTGCTGCTTTGCAGCACCAGCACCGTCGTCACATCCTTGTCGGCCATTAGCTGCAGCGCGCTGAGCACCGTGTCGTCGGGTCCGACCGAAACCACCTCCCGCGGGTTCGCGGACAGAATTTGCCGTGCTGTCTTCCTCTCCTTTTTCATGAGCGCCTCCACACAGAAAGGGGAGCATGTGCGGACTCCGCCTGATCAAAGCGAAATCGGAATACTGTCGTTCAGGTCCAGCCAGGTCTGGCGATCTTTTGTCTTCGTCGAATTGCAGTGTACGTCGCTTGATCTGCGCCGAACGAACATTTTCCGTTCCGGCCTATGTGGAAGAGTGCGGTTGACGGTGCGGCGACTTTCACATTCGACCGCTCAGGTGAATGTCGATGGGACCTCTATTGCCTTTCGGTTGTTGCGAATGATTGGCCGCAAATTGACTCGCAGACTGTCGCTCGATATTGCGATCGACTGGAGTTCACTCGCGACAGCAGTAGCGACGTCATAGCAATTAGAGAAGTTGTCGATCCGTCCGCCGCTTGCTACCGCGAACGGTCGGCCGTGAGCCCACCTCGTGGTCCGCGCGCGGTTCGTCATACGCAGTGGCGACGGCCCGCAGCCCCTGCCGGACGCGGTCGATCACGTTGCCTTCCTGTCGTCTCGCGTACACCACGTACGCCGACCATGAGAATTCCGGCGCGCCCGTGACGAGGCGCAGACGGCCGTCCCGCAAAAACGGCTCGGCGGTGCCGATGCGAAAGTAGCCCGATCCGCCAACTGACAGCAGATAAGTCAGCGCCAACGGTCCGAGCGAAATGGAGACAGGTGGACTACCGAGGTCAGGGAAGGCCGCCTGATGGTTTGCCTGAAAGCTCGGCCCCCAGTCGACATAGACATACTGGGCGGGATCCATCGCGCCATCTGGCGCGCTCGTCACCATCACCAGCTTTTCTTCGACGAGCAGTTCCGAAACCAGGTCAGGACGTTGCGGAGGGTTGTAAAGAACAGCGATGTCGAGCGATCCTTCATGCACGCGGTCAAGCAAACGCATCGGACTGTCGACCTCCGCGCGCAGGGCGATCTGCGGGCATTCGCGATGCATCCAGATGAGCCAGTCGGCGAGGAGCGGATGCCACAGACTGAGTTCGCCGCCCAGACTGACACCCTCTTCGCGTCCGGGCGGGAGCGCCACATGCTGACGAGCTTGTTCCCACACCTGCACGAGGGTCGTTGCATGCCGGACGAAGCGTTCCCCAGCCGTCGTCAGACGGGCGCCAGCCTTGTTGCGCACGAACAGCCGGCGTCCCAGCTGTTCCTCCAGGGTGCGGATGCGCGCGCTCACCGCCGTCTGCGTCAGGTGCAAACGCTCCGCGGCCGATATGAAGCTGCCACTTGCCGAGACTTCGAGAAAGGTGCGAGCTAGCGTGATATCCATCGTTTTATATCAAAATTTTTGCTTTCAATTGGAATGATAATCCATTTGCCTGCGGATAACCGGTGCCGGAAGATGGCTGTTGGTTCATCACCAAGTTGACCTGTCGAGGCCCGCGCGACACGCTCACGCGGACACCCCGGGGCAGCGCACGTCTGGAGTCGATAGAGAGATGGCTATTGCGGAATTTCGGGACCCGGGGCTGACCGAGGCCCAGTGGGAACACATCAAGGCCCTCACGACCTCGCTCGACTCCCGGCAACTCGTCTGGGTCAGCGGATATCTGGCGGGGTTCGATCAAGCCAGCACACTGCGAGCCGAAGCGCGCGCACCGGCTGCTGAAGCCGATCTCGGCGGCGCTTCGGCACGCCGGCTCACCGTGCTCTACGGCAGCGAAACCGGCAACAGCGCGGCGCTCGCCCGCACGCTCGCCGAGCAGGCGGCGCAACGCGGTCTCGTCGCATCGCTGCATGACATGGCGAGCTACAAGATTCGCCAGTTGAAGGACGAGCAGGATGTCCTCGTCGTCGTGAGCACCTATGGCGAGGGCGATCCGCCGCAGTCGGCCACCGACTTCTTCGAGTTCATCGAAGGACGCAAGGCGCCGAAGCTCGGCGGCATGCGTTTTGCCGTGCTGGCGTTGGGAGACTCGACCTATGAACACTATTGCGAGGCGGGCAAGCGGCTCGACCGCCGATTCGAGGAGCTCGGCGCCGAGCGCCTCGCGCAGAGGGTCGATTGTGACGTCGATTACGAACAACCGGCGAACGCCTGGATCGAGCAGACCCTTGCGCTTCTGGGCAGCAATTTATCCGCAGGCGGTCAGCCGCCCAGCGCCGAGCCGCGCGCGCCCGCAGGCGCGTTGCCGCAACGGCGGGCCGCCATCGACAGGCAACATCCATTTCACGCCCGCGTCATTGAAAACATTGCGCTGACGGGGCGTGGATCTTCGAAGGAAACCCGGCATATCGAGCTGTCGCTCGAAGGCTCGGGCCTTAGCTTCGAACCGGGCGACGCGTTGGGCGTGGTGCCGACGAATGACCCATCAGTGGTTCGCGCGGTACTGCAGGAACTCGATCTCGATGACTCGCAAGCCGTCGACGTGAAGGGCAACGACACCACACTCGGCGATGCGCTTGGCGCGGGCTTCGAAGTCACTGCGCTCACGCCACGCTTTCTCGAGCATTGGGCACGGCTTTGCGGTGCGGCGGAGCTCGAACGTCTCGTCGACAACGCGCATGCGGGCGAGCGAACCGCCTACATGCGCGGTCACCACATCATCGACGTGCTCCGGCGGTTTCCCGTCAAGGGCATCGACGCGCAACACTTCCTCGCTGCGCTAAGACCTTTGCAGCCGCGCCTCTATTCGATTGCATCGAGCCTCGCCGCGGCACCCGATGAAGTGCACCTGACCGTTTCGGCGCTGCGCTACGAACTGCACGGCGAACCGCGCGCAGGCGTAGCGTCGGGGCAATTGTCCGAGCGCATCGAGCTCGATGCTCAACTGCCTGTGTACATACACCGGAATTCGAACTTCCGGTTGCCCGGAGGCGACGTGCCGATCATCATGATCGGCGCCGGCACCGGCATTGCGCCGTTTCGCGCCTTCATGCAGGAACGCGAAGCACGCGGGGCCAACGGACGGTCGTGGCTTTTCTTCGGTGAACGCAACTTCCGCACCGACTTTCTCTATCAGACGGAGTGGCAACGGCTGCTGAAAGACAACGCGTTGACGCGGATGGACGTTGCCTTCTCGCGCGACCGGCGCATCAACGGCGAAGGCAAGACCTACGTGCAGCACCGGATGCAGGCGCAGGGCCACGACCTTTTCGCGTGGCTGGAAGAAGGCGCGCACCTGTACGTCTGCGGCGATGCAAGCCGCCTCGCGCCCGATGTCCATCACACGCTTCTCGAGATCATCGGCAGCGAGGGCGCGCTCGATACCGAATGCGCGCAAGCGTACCTTCAACAGCTTCAACGTGACGGGCGCTACCAGCGCGATGTCTACTGAGCGACATGATGAGCAACCCACATACCGAACCGGATCGCAGCCGCGACCTGTCACAGCCCGTCGAACGCTTGAGCGCGGACGAACGTCTGAAGGCCGCGAGCGACCAGTTGCGCGGCACGATAGGCGCAAGCCTTGCCGATCCGCTGACGGGCGCCGTAGCCGATACCGACACGAAGCTGCTGAAATTCCACGGCATCTATCAGCAGGACGACCGCGATTTGCGCGACGAGCGCCGGCGGCAAAAGCTCGAACCGGCGTTTCAATTCATGATTCGCGTGCGGATGCCAGGCGGCGTTTGCGCGCCTGCGCAATGGCTCAAACTCGACGAGCTCGCGCGTGCGAACGGCGGCGAAACACTGCGGCTGACGACGCGGCAAACGGTCCAATTCCATTGGGTGCTCAAGGACGACCTGCGACCCCTCATCCAGGGCCTGCGCGAAGTGCAGCTCGATACGATCTCTGCCTGCGGCGACGACGCCCGCGGCGTGATGTGCTCGATCAATCCGCATCTGTCGTCGCTCCATGCCGCTGTCTATGACCTCGCGCGCCGCGCCAGCGACCAGGCGATTCCACGCATGCACGCTTATCGCGAGGCCTGGTATGGCGAGACACGCATCGAGGGCCCGGAACCCGAGGAGCCGTTCTACGGCAAGACCTACATGCCGCGCAAGTTCAAGATTGGCTTCGCGGTTCCACCCGTCAACGACATCGATGTTTATACACAGGACCTCGGATTTATCGCCATTGCCGAGCATGGCGAACTGAAGGGATTCAACGTCGCGATCGGCGGCGGAATGGGCCGCAGCGATCAATCGGCGGCGACCTATCCGCGCCTCGCCGACGTAATCGGCTTCGTCACGCCGGATCAGGTGCTTGCCACCTGCGAAGCGGTGATGAGCGTTCAGCGCGATTACGGCGACCGCAAGGAACGCGCGCACGCGCGCTTCAAGTACACGATCGACGATCTCGGTCTCGACTGGGTCAAAGCCGAGATCGAGCGGCGGCTGGGCTTCGCACTCGGAAACGCGCACCAGTTTGCCTTTACAACCAACGGCGACGCACTGGGCTGGCAGACGGGCGACGACGGCGCACATCACCTGACGCTGTTCATCGAGAACGGCCGCCTGAGCAACGGGCCGGACCATGCGCTGCTCGATGGTCTGCGTGCAATCGCGCGCGTGCACGTCGGCACGTTTCGCCTGACGCCTAATCAGAACATCGTGATTGCTCAGGTGCCCGACGCGAACCGCGAGCAAATCGAGCGGCTCGCCGAAGAACACGGCCTGCTCGCTCACGTTCGTGACAGCGCGTTGCGCCTGAACTCGATGGCCTGCGTGGCGATGCCGACCTGTGGTCTGGCGATGGCCGAAAGCGAGCGCTACCTCCCGTCTCTCGTGACGAAGATCGAAGCCTTGCTCGAAAAGCACGGGCTGACGGATGTCCCGATCACGATGCGTATGAGCGGGTGCCCGAACGGTTGCTCGCGGCCCTATATCGCAGAGATCGGCCTGTCGGGACGCGCGCCGGGCAAGTACAACCTTTATCTCGGTGGCGGCTTTCACGGGGAAAGACTCAATCGCCTGTATCGCGAGAACGTCGGCGAACAGACGATCCTCGAGTCGCTCGACACGACGCTCGGCCATTTCGCCAGCGAACGCGTCGAGCACGAGCACTTCGGTGACTTCGTCATTCGCGCAGGTTATGTCGATGCCGTGACCTCGGGCCGCGATTTCAACCGTTGATCAAGTGTATTGCACGGTCTGCTTCGACGATGTCGCTTTACTTTCGGTCCATGAAGGAGAATTGGATTTGCGCCGCCGACGCGGGCGTCGGCGGCGCGAGGCAGGCGTTCGGACCCGGCTTCAGGAACGAGGAATGCTGCGATCCTATGGGTTCAACCACTGGAGAGCACAATCATGTCCCATCGACTGAAAACAGGTGATCGCGTTACGTGGAACACTGCGCAAGGCGTGACGACAGGCACGATCGTCCGCAGGATCATCAGGGAGACGGAACTGGACGGTCAGGTTGTCAACGCGTCGACGGACGACCCCCATTACGAGGTCGAAAGCGAGAAAAGCGGTCAGCATGCGGTGCATCGCGCGGACAGTCTGGAGAAGGTGCACAAGCACTGATCCGCGCCGGATCGAGAAACGACGCGATTGCACCGGGCTGCGTCGTTGCAAGGTAGGCCATCAAGACTCGCACGGCATGATCGGGCCGGCAGGGTACCGGCCCGCCATGCCTGCTAGGCGATCTTCTTCGCTTCGTCGCGCCAGTAGTGTTGCTGTTTCCACCCAAGAAGGCGCTTGAGTTTCTCATTGCTGAGCAGAGTCTCGAACTCGCCGAGTTGCTTTCTGAGCGGCACGCCCGGGTAGTAGCGCCGAAGCAGTTCCGCTGTGGGTACGTCGGACGATACGTCGTCGGCCGCGACGTTCATGACCTGAAAGCCGAGGCCATCCTTTTCGATGGCGAGCCGGCACGCGCTCGCGAGGTCGCGGCCGTCGATATAGCTCCACGCAATCCTCTTGCGCAGTGCCGGGTCTTTGAGCCACTGCGGAAACTTCGCGTAGTCGCTGGGTTCGAGCACATTGCCGATACGTAAGCAGTAAATGTCGGAGCCGGTTCGCGCGTGAAACGCCTTCGCCGTCACTTCGTTGATCACCTTGGACGTCGCGTAGCTGTCCATCGGGTCCACCGGGTATTGCTCGTCGAGCGGGAAGTATTCCGGACTGCGGTCGCGGTGCGCGAACACGATGCCGTAGGTGGTCTCGCTCGATGCCACGATCACCTTGCGGATGCCAAGCTTCGACGCCGCGTCGAGGATGTTGTACGTGCCCATCACGTTGATTCGGTAAACCTCGTTGTCGGGCGTGATCATGATGCGAGGGATCGCCGCGAAATGAACGATCGCGTCAATCGGCTTGGGTTCGAGGTCGTTGGCGAATTCCCCCGCCGCCGTGCTCGATGCCAGCGCATTGAATACCTGGCCCGCATCGGTGATGTCCGTAATCAACGTGCGCGCGGTGCGCGCTGCCATCGGCACGCGATCGACGTTCATCACCTCGTAGCCGTGCTCGATCAGGTCCTGGACGACCCATTTCCCGGCCAGGCCGCTGCCGCCGGTCACAATCACTCGCTTCGTCATGTGCTCCTCTTCTCCTGTTGTCCTTCTTGTTCCGGTGGCGCTGCGTGTCCCTGATGCGGCAGTGCTGGTCTCTGCTCAATGCGTTCGGCTGAGACGACGTTCAGGCGTTGATCCAGGCTCGCGCCTGTTCCAGCTCGTTGACGCGAAACGCCTTCATTTCGGCCTTTGTAAAGAACCGCGCCAAATGCATCGACGCGTGAATCCAGCCCGCGTCGGCCACCACGGCGGCGCGCGTGACTTTGCGGGCGACGGAGACGCCGAGCGTCAGGTCGGTCCACAGCGCCTTCGGTTCGATGCCGCTGAAATGCTCGATGCGTTCGAGCACGCGGGTCTTACCGTTCAGTTCAAGATCGCCACGCATGCGCTCGATGGCTTCGCGCAGTTCGTGGTCGGTGATTTTGCCTTCGACGGTTATTTCGATGACCGGTGAATCGGGTACGGTGTGATACACGATCATGGCAGGACCCCTGGCGAGAGAGACGTTACACGCTCAGGCACAGATGAACCTGGCGTCCGACGGTGTGCTCATGGTACCCCTTTCCACACGCCCGGTTGGGTTGCGAGCGTATTGCCATCGAGATCGACGACGAGCGGCCGGCCGCGGTCCGGCGTGATCGGCGCGTGGTTCACGACTGCGGCACGATCACGAACATTTGGTAGGGACGCGCGGGCAACTCCCGTCCCCACGCGGTCTTGCCCACCTCGAGCGCAACCGGCGCTGCATGGCTTAGCGACGATGCAGTCGCGATGCAGTCCGAGTCGTCGCCACGGCACACGATCAGCGTACCCTGGCGCGCGAAATCGGCGGGTGTGATCCAGGGCGTTGCCGCCGGCCAGTGGAGATCCCAGAAGCGGGCGCGGCCGCCGTCATAGAACACCATCGAAGCGGCCTCATGCGTCGAGCCCGCCACGATCGACAGCGGCCGGCTGGTGCGTTCGTGCCACACCGCCTGCGCGGCCGCCGCGAGTTCCGCGCGTGGCTCGGCCGCGTCGTCGGTATTGCGCCGCGCCCCCGTGTAGCCGACCACTGCCGACATCGCGAGCACCAGCGCCCAGTACACCGCCATCGCGCGTACCGCGCGCCGCGGCGCGAACTCGACGCGGGCTTGCGCAAGCACGGCAAGCCAGAGCGGCACGATCGCGAACCACTGCGCCATGCCCCAGACCGAGGCCATCTGCGTCTTGCCGGTCACGGACAGCACGCCCACGGCGAACAGCGGCCCCAGCGCGAGCCACCAGAGATCCGGGTGCGACGCGGGCCGAACGACGCTCAGCGCCATCAGCCGCGCAGCCCCACGGGTGCGCACCATCAACAGCACGAAAACGAAACTGAGCGCGAGATAGCCGATCTGCGCGAGCGTGTAGATGCCAAAGCGCCCGACCGCGGCGAGCAGGGTGCCGCCAGTGCGTTGCGCGGCATACTCGAGCGTCGGGAAATGATTGACCATCATCCAGTGGACGTGCGGGGCCAGCACGGCGACGCCGGCCGCCACCGCGAGCAGCGAATCGACGCTGACGAGGCGCGCACGCCATGCGGGGCGCGCGAGCAATGCCAGCAACAGCCCGAGCAGCAGCACGATCGTGAAGTACTTGCCCAGCACCGCAAGCGCCGCGCACGCCCCGAGACCGAGCGCCGCGCCGCTGCGCGCGAGGCGGCTGCCCGGTTGCGCGTAGCGGACGAAAAAGTAGGCGGTCCACGGCCAGACCGACAACAGGATCGAGTTCGGATTGAATTTGATGGCGAGATTCGAGTAAAGCGGCGATACCGCCATCGCAAGCCCGGCGAAGATCGCGATCTGGCGCGGCACGAAGCGGCCGGCGAGCGCGACGATCCCGGCGAGGCCGACCAGCACGTTCACCGCCGACAGCGCGAAATACGCGAGATCGGTATGCGGGAACACGTTGAACCAGGCCGCTGCGACCCACGACGAAAGCGGCGGGTGCTTTGCGTAACCGGCCTGCCACTCGATGCCCCAGACGTAGGTCTCGACCATGTCGCCCTGGATGTCCAGATTGCCGCGCGCGAGCCAGGCGGCGAGAGTCCAGACGACTGCGTGGAAGGGGAGCAGCCAGCCGAGTGATGCGATGCCTGCGGCGGCAGGTTGGTCGGAGGCCGAGGCGAGCGACGGAGGATTCGAAAGCTGGGTCGACATTGAGCGTGATGGTCCGAGTGCCGCCGTACCGGGCGGCGTTTTTAGCCCGGCATTGTAATATGAGCTTATGGAACAAGTGGGCGAAACTGACAGACCACCCGGCAACCCATGGCGCCGATCGAGTTACAAAGGCTTGAGGGAGGAAGGACGCTCGCGGCGAAAATTGGCCCGTGAAGGGGGCGCGTCCATCGACTAACAGAGCGGCATGCCGCTAATGGGCCTGGCATCAGCCGGCCGCCGGGCGAATGAAGAGGAACGCCGTCACGACCATCAGCTGCCGCGCATCTTCGGCAGCCGGGTGACCGTTGTACCAGCCGGAGATCAGGGGGCGGTTCCGGCTAGCGCACATACATCATGTCAGAAGACGTCCCCATTCATAATCGACACGATCGGGTAGCATGGGACTTACGCCGGCCCCCGGCGTAAAAGTGAGTTCGCCGAAGAACACCCGGTCAGATGGTGAGTACAGGTCGACGCGTACATAATCGAAACCCTCGGACAAAAGCGCCGCCGTATCAAGCAACAACTCCAGATTGTTCGGCCGCGGTGCCGGTCTCGTGCTGCGAACGTAGGGAGCAAACTCGAGGTCGATACGGTTCCATTGTGCGTCGTATGTGTCGCCGCGCGTATTACTTCCGAAACGGTCTGAGATCACGAAGATAAACATCACAGGTCGCCCCGATCCGTTCGCAAAGCAGTGAACCTTGTAGTCGGCTGGAATCATGCCGTGCTCGTCGAGCAGCAGACTCTCGAAGTAAATGCGTGGCTGAATTCCTCGGTAGTGCCGTTCCCGCGCATTTCTGTAGAAATTGGTGGATAGCCATTGGCTGGCGAGAAGCTGGAGATGTTCGAAACTCTGCTGCGACTTGTCCCGGACGATTTCTACAAAATTGTTTCCATGATTTGCCTTCATGACAAAGGAATTCGGCAACATGTCGAAAACATTCTGCGTAAAGTCCGAGGGTGCGGAGATGATCGGGATTAGGTATTTCTCACCGATCTTTTCTCTGACGTAATCGCGCACGGTCAGTTTGTCGGTCAACGCGCTGTATCGCGAGTCCGGCCGCAAGCAACGTAGCAGGATTTTCTCGTTGTAGGTTGTGGGGTGAAATAGTTTAGGGAAGCGCCCGATACGCTTCCAGTGTAGCAAGCTGAGGAAAACCGCATCGGGAAGAAGCTGTTTCGCGTTGTCTTTCGTCCATTGAACAATGGATTGGGACGGGTAGGTCATTACACGTCTCCCAACAATGACTACGCACGGGTATCAACATTCCTGAAGCTGCGACTGACAGAAGTTCGATGCAGGCAGCAGGGGACATGATCATTCGGCAAGAAGCCAACGTCAAGAGCGGTGCCGCCGCATGTAGTAGCTATTGATATGCAGCAAAGCCGCTCAGTGCAAATAATCAGAAGTAATGGGCCGCTGACCTTGTTTCCTGACCGGATGTGTTCGCAATGAAAGCGTCATGAACGCGCTTGAAGTGGAAGGTACCGTACGCATGTGTATCGTCGCCTTGATCAACGACTGCGCGTCGAGCATGCGCGCAACGTCACGCATTGCCGGAAGAAGCGCCGCAAGGCTGACCTGTCCAGCAACGTGATCCTGCAACGCACTGCGGACATCGATTGCGGTCACTACCGCGAAGTACGATTGTCTGCGTGACGACGCGAAGAGTTACGCGGGTTCGCTTGCCCTGAGAAGTTCTATCGCCCATTCGACGAATACGCGCACCTTGGAGGCGAGATGCCGATTGGCCGGATAGGCAACGTGCACAGCGACGTCATCGCCGCGCCAATCGGGAAAGAGGCGCACGAGTGCGCCAGAGCGAAGGTGCGGGGTGACGAGGAACGCATAGGTGGTGAGTACGCCGAGCCCTGCAAGTCCAGCCGCTAGCGCGGCGCTCGAGTCGTTGACGCTTAACCGATGACTGCCGTGGATTTCGAAGAGCTGTTCGTCCCGATGGAGCTGGAAGACGAAGTCTCGCCCCGAGCGCGGAGAATTCATGCGGACGATCGTATGGCCTTGCATGAGGTCCGCGGGCTCGCGCGGTAGGCCGTGGCGCTGAATGTAGGCGGGCGACGCGCACGTCACGAGCGGCAGCGTACCGGCCGAGCGCGCGATCAGTGAGTCGCTGAGTAATGGCCCGAGACGCAGAACACAGTCAAGGTTCTCGGCGATGAGATCAACCGACCGGTTACCGACGCTCAGCTCGACCTGCACATCGGGATAGCGCGCAAAGAAGTCGGGCATGGCCGGGACGACCAATTGGTACGCCAACGAGCCGGGCAGTTCCACCCTGATTTTTCCCTTCGGCGAACGGGTTGCGCTCAGGACGCTGCCATCCAGCGAGCCAACCTCGTCAAGCACGCGAATCGAGCCCTCGTAATAGATCTGGCCTTCCTGCGTCAGCGTGAGTTGACGACTTGTACGGTGCAGCAGCCGCACCCCCAGTTCTTTTTCGAGTTCCTGTATGAGGCGGGTGACGGACGATTTGGGCACATTCATGAGGTCTGCAGCACGCGTAAAGGTGCCTAAATCGACGACACGAACGAAGGTCTGCATCGCGGCCAGCTTATCCATGCATTAGTCCTGTCAGATTGGGATGCATGCGGGTCGCGGGTCGATATGGATATTTGCGTCGTGCGAGGATGCATGCGATGTGCTGCGGCATTCTCGCACGGCGCAGGCGCCGAAAGCGTGTCGTAAGCGTCGGTCGCCCGTACGCTTGCGCCGCCATCAAGCCTCGCTCAGGAAGCTGACCAATGCCTGATATGCGTGCCCCCGGTTCTTCTCGAGCATGAGCATGTGGGTTGCTTCGCCCAGTTCGAGCCAACGCTTGTCCGGCGACCCGCTCAGATGCGCGAAGTAATCCTGCGCAAGCGCGAGCGGCACGTCGACATCCCATTCTCCATGAATCAGCAGGACCGGCACTTCGATGTGGCCCGGGTCATAAAACGCCTTACCTGCTCCCCAGTACTCGCGAATGTCCTGAATCGGCCCGTTCGCGACACGGATCGACTGGTTCTCGCGCAACGCCTCGTCGGGCTCCGTGCGAACCGTATTGTCGAGCCATGCTTCGAAGCCACCATCCGGTATCAGTGTGCTGCGCTTCCACTCGGGGGCGGCATTGACCCAGCGCTCGCGCGCATCGGCCGCGCGCACCACCCGGTAACCACCCAGCGGGCCACCTGGGTCCAGTGGGATGGGCTTGTCGCTGACCCACTGTGGCGCGACGAGCCCGAGCCTGCGAACCTTGTGACCGTTGCGGGCGGTGAACGCGCCACTCACGCTGCCGCCCCAGGACATTCCGATCACATTGATACGCGCGATGCCTGAAGTGCGCAGCACGAAGTTCACGGCGCTCGTGAAGTCGCGCAAGCCGGATTCGGTACGCCCCAGCGGCTCGCTCTGCGCAGCGGCGACACGCATTTGCGGTGGTCGTGTCGATTCACCATAGCCGCGCGCATCCACGGCGTAAACATCGAAGCCTGCGCGAGCGAGGTAGTCCATAAACGAATAACCGCCGATCGGCGTGTCGTAGAGGCTGCCGGATCCGTAGGTGGCGCCGTGCATCAACATCACGGTGCGTGCTTCACCAAAGTCGGTGCGGCCTGCCGGCCGCTTGTTGCGGATGTGAAGCTCGATCTCGGGCGTATCGCTCGGGATCATGAAGTCGCGGGATTCAATCTGTGCTTGGGTTGCCATGATGTTTGCTCTCTGGTGGAGAGGTTCAGCGGGGCAGCCAGACGAAACCGCCGGCCTGCCTTTCGACCACGCCCACGGATGTTCCGGGGAAATGACTGCTGAAGAACAGCGAGTGCCGATCTGCGGCGTGGTTCAGCGCCCAGAGCCGCGAGCGCTCGGCATCGTCGGGAAACTCGCAGAAAGTCGAGTTCCACTCGGGCTTGGCTATCTGAATCGGGTGATGCATGACGTCGCCTGAAAACAGCGCGTGCTGCCCTTCGGAAGTGAAGCCGATCGACAGATGGTCGAAGCTGTGGCCTTTGGTTCGATGGAACGTGAACCCCTCCAGGCCTTCGAGCGTGGGCTGGCTTTGTGCGTCGATCAACAGGGCCTGGCCCGCATCGATAATCGGCTGCACGCTGTCCTCGAATACGCCAGCGCTCGGTGTCTGCACGTGCGCTTCGTCGGCATAGAAACGGTACTCGGCATTCGAGAACACGTAGGTCGCATTGGCGAATGTCGGGCGCCACGCGTCACCTTTGCGCACCGTGTTCCAGCCGACGTGATCGACGTGCAGGTGCGTGATCAGCACGACGTCGACGTCGGCCGGCTGGACGCCGGCTGCCGCAAGGCGCTGCAAGTAAGGCGTATCGAGTTGATCGAACACGGGGTTCAGCGGTCGATGCTTGCCGTTGCCGGCACCCGTGTCGATCAGGACGGTTTTGCCCTCTGTCTGCACGATCCAGCTATGTACGCTCAACGCGAGCGTCTCACCGTCTTGCGAGGCGTTCTCGCGGCCGATCCATGGCGGCGGATCGTTGGCAAGGATCGAGCGATCCCGGTCGGGAAACAGGTAGGCTGAAGGAATCTCGGGAAGAACGAGATCGGTGACCCGTGTCACGGTCGCACTGCCGATCCGATATCGATGAATGGTGTCCACTTTGATTGCACATCCTTTTGGAAGAGGCCGCGGCGATGTGTCGAGGCATGGACGTATAGTCCTGCTTCCCGCCGTCTGGAAGAAGCGGGGCTGGGCGAAAGCATGGTTGCGGAAAAACGAACGTTGTGACGCCTGGACCGGATCGCCGCTGAGGGTGCAACGGCGCTGTCTGACGGACTGCGGCGACAGCTTTTGCCGGCTTTCCGGGTGCCGCGGTCCGGGTTGTCATGAATGACGCGCACCGTACTCAGGAAGGCGACATAACCGCCGGGCTGTTTCGGCCTAGAATTCTCTGAGGAGGTGCCAGTCATGTCAGCTACCAGGCGCAACGATCCAGGCCATCGCGCCTATCAAGCCGCACTGGACAGAACGACCCGCTACCCTTCGGAGCACGTCACGTTGACAGCTAGTTCCAGGAAAAGGCTGCGCCCCAGTGCGCCGCATCGCAAGGTCGGGCGCGGCAAGATCGGCGTCGGCGGCAAGCGCAGCGAAAGGTAGGCGTATTGACGGAACTCCCGGCAATCGTGACGTTCATCGCAGAGGTGTCGTTGCATGCCGCGGTTTCCGCACACGCTCGACAGACGATTGAGACAGCGTTTGCGCAGATCGAAAGCAAGCTCAGCGACGGGTGTTCGTACTCGTTGCCGTGCGGCTATACGATCGTCGATCCGTTTCTGCTTGTTCTCTATCGGTGGGGCATGCGCATCGGCCTACCGATGGGTGACACGTATCAGGCTTGGACCGCATCGGCGCGGCGCGTCCTCGAGCGGCCGGCCGTACAGCGTGCACTCCATAGTGAAGGCATTTCGCTCGAGTTTTGACGGCTGCTCCGAGTCTTATCGACAGAACTGCAAGATGGCATCGGCGACGTCCCGCGGCGCTTCGCGCTGCGGAAAGTGGCCGACACCATCGAGAACCTTCCGCTCATATCGCCCACGGAAGTACGACTCCGGTCCGCTCGAACTATCGGGATGATTGCAAGTGTCCGCACCGCCGTGCAGCACCAGCGTTGCAACCGATAGCACCGGTGCGGGATTCAGACGCGTTTCATCGTCGGCATAGGCGGGGTCTCCGTCGACAAAGCCCCAACGATGTCGATAGGAATGGAGCACGATGTCGGCCCAGTCGTCGCCCACGAATGACTGCGCCGCTTCGGCGAAGTCGGCCGGCGTGTACCAGCCGGCCGGCGCCCAGCTATCCCACATCTGCCGGGCGAAGGCCTCACGCTCGTCCCGAACCACGCGTGCGCCTCGCGGCGTGGCCATAAACCAGTGGTACCAATAATTGCGTGCCTGCTGCAGGGTCAATACCTGGTCCGGGGCATTGGTGCCGTATCCCACCGAGAGCATTACCAGATGTGAGGCCACGCCGTCTCGCAGGCCGCACGCATTAGCGACCGCGCGTGCGCCCCAATCATGTCCGACGAGGACCGGCCGCTCAACTTGCAGCACGTCGACGAAATCCAGAAGATCGCGCCCCAGCGCGGACAACTGGCCGCTGCGAGGCGTGCTCGTATCGAGAAACCGGGTGGGCGCGAAGCCCCGCAGTGCAGGTGCGAGCACGCGGTAACCCGAATCGGCCAGAATGCGCGCGACGCTCTTCCAGCACTGCGGGCTGTCCGGCCAGCCATGCAGCAGCACCGCTGTTCGCGCGCCCTGCGGGTTCCATTCGAGATAGGCAATGTCGAGCCGCTGGGTAGCGGCGTGGCGGTAGGTGTTCATGGTTTTCCTCGTGCAAACAGGGTAGTGCCACGATAGCTCGACGTCTCGTCGCGATTGGTGAATAATCACGACTCATTGGTGATTATTTGTGTTGAATCGTTTCAATGGACATTCTGCCCGCTGCCGACGGTGTTCCGCTCGATACCGTATTGCTCCGCACTTTTCTCGAAGTCGTGGACAGCGGCAGCTTTGCCACGGCCGCCGAGCGTCTGGCGCTGACTCCTTCGGCCGTGAGCGGCCATATCAAGCGCCTGGAACAAATGGTCGGCGTTGATCTGCTGACACGCACGACTCGCCACCTGGCGTTGACGCAGGGCGGCGACACCTTGTATGCGTACGGCCGCAACATTCTCGATCTGGAACGCGAGGTCCGCGCGAAACTGCGCGGCGCGCCGCTGCGTGGGTTACTGCGGGTCGGTGCATCGGAAGATTTTGCCGGCACCTGGCTACCCCAGGTGCTACAGCGTTTTCGACAGCGACATCCCGAGGCGACAATCGACCTCAAAGTCGGCATCACGGCCGATCTGTTGCGCCAGCAGGAGCGCGGTCGTCTGGATCTCGTGTTCGGCAAGCAATGCAGCCGTGTCGGGAAAGGTGGTGAACTGCTGTGGGAAGAACCGCTGGTCTGGGCCTACGCGCAACATGAACCTCTGGATCTCGACCGGCCGCTGCCGCTGGCCGTCTTTCCCGATCCCTGCATCTATCGAGAGTCGGCAATCGCGGCACTCAACAAGGCGGGGCGCGCGTGGCGCCTCGTGTTCGAGAGCAGCAGCATGGCGGGCTGTCTGTCGGCGGCGAGTTCGGGTTTTGCCGTTACCGTCATCGCCGATAGTCAGCGAGTCGAAGGTTTGCGCCTGCTGGGTCGCAAAGAAGGCTTGCCCGCGTTGCCGGTTGCACGTTTCTACGCGTTTCCCCGCTCCGACTCGCCCGCGTGCGCGGATTTGATAGCTGCCGCACGCCGGGCAGGCCAGCAAGGTCGCTTCGGTCCACGCTCACTTCGCGCGTGAGCGGTCTGTCGCCCCATGAGAAAATTTCACCCGCGCGCGCCGTGCCTTGAACACGTAGGTCCATTGCCGTTACGCTATTTGCTGCTGCTCTGGCCCGAGACAGGTGCTCCATGCGCGCCAACCATGCTTTGCCTACGCAAACCGGCAGGCCCGTGCTCCAGACGACGGGCCATCTCTCCTCATTCGGCAACGACGCGATTGCATTGCGCTGGACGCACGAGAACGAACGTCTCGCCGGTTTCTCGCTGATCGATTGCGAGCGCAAACGCACGCTGCTCCTCATCGCACCGTTCACGCTCACGCTCGCTGACGGAACCACCACGGGCCTGGCCGAGATGAAGGTCGTTGCGCCGGTGAGCGACGCGGCGGTCGAACCCAACCCGCGTGCGTCCCGCCTGGGCGAACGAATCGCAGGGCGGCGCGCGAGCATCTCCCTTGTCGATACTCATGGACGCCTAAAGGTGCAATGGAGCGTCGAGCAACGCGACGGGTCACGATATCTGCGCGTCCAACTTGCGATTACGGCGCTTGTTCGGGACGAAGCGATCACCGCCGTGTCATTGCTGCAGACGCGCGCTGCTGGCGCCAAGGCCAGTCCTGAGCGCAAGGGCACGCCGGTCGTTGCGGGCAACTTTTATCTGGGCTTCGAGCATCCGCTGGCGACAAGTCAGGTAGAGGGCGACACCCTTGGCTTTACGCTGCATCGCGCGTTGCCTCTACAGAAAAACAGAACGCTGGTCTACTCGGCTGTGGCAGGTGTAGCCAGTGACGGCCAGATTCGGCGCGACTTCGGCATCTATCTGGAGCGGGAACGCGCCCGCCCGTATCGGCCGTTTCTGCACTACAACAGCTGGGGCGACATCGGCTACCTGACGCCATATTCGCAGGAACAGGCGCTCGAACGCATCGAAACGATCGGCCACGAGTTGCATGCAGTGCGCGGGGTGCAAATCGATTCGTTTCTGTTCGACGATGGCTGGGACGACCTTGGCGGCGGCTGGCAATTCAGCAATGCATTTCCAGATGGCTTCGTTCCGCTGCGCGACGCTACCGCGCGATTCCGCGCCGCTCCCGGCATATGGCTTTCGCCGTGGGGCGGCTACGGTACGCCGAAACAGGAACGCGTAGCACGAGGACGTGCCGCTGGTTATGAGGTCATCGACAACGGTCTCGCGTTGTCGGGTCCGACCTATTACCGGCGCTTTCATGAGGTCGTGATGGACATGCTCGACAAGGGCGGCGTCAATCAATTCAAGTTCGACGGCACGGGCAATGCCGACAGGGTGTTTCCTGGCAGCCTGTTCGACAGCGATTGGGACGCGGCGATTCAACTGATCGAGGACATCCGCGCGGCCAAGCCCGAAACCTTCATCAATCTCACGACAGGTACGCATCCGTCGCCGTTCTGGCTGCGCCATGTCGACTCCATCTGGCGCGGCGGCAGCGACGATGGCCTGGCGGGAAGCGGCACGAACCGCGAGCGCTGGATCACCTACCGCGACACGCAGACGTATTACAACGTCGTCGAGCGCAGTCCGCTCTTTCCACTCAATTCGCTGATGCTGCACGGCATCCTCTATGCGCAGTGCAATCCACGCCTCAATACGTCGACGGGAGATGCATTCTCCAACGAAGTGTGGTCGTACTTCGGGACCGGCACGCAATTGCAGGAGCTATACATCACGCCTGCGCTGCTGGGCGAGCACGACTGGGATGAGCTTGCGCGCGCCGCGAGATGGGCGCGCGAAAACGGCGACATCCTGCGCGACAGCCATTGGATTGGCGGCGCGCCGGACGAACAGGCGGCTTACGGTTGGGCAGCGTGGGCGCCGCGCAAGTCGATCGTGACGCTGCGCAATCCTCACACTCGCACACAACGCTTCATACTCGACCTGCGGCGCCAACTGGAGTTGCCGGATGGGGCGGCGGGACGATTCGAAGCGCGCAGCGTTGGGCGTGCAAGGGCTTCCGGCATTCCCACTCAACTGGACGCTGATGTACCGCATGCAGTGCAACTCGCGCCGTTCGAAGTGCTCACGCTCGAACTGCTGCCGGTTGCCGCCGCGAAACGGTGAAGGGGAGAAGGCGTGCGCGCTAGTACAGGCGATCGGCCAGTGGAATCGGCCTCGCGTCGATCTGATGGAGGTCGAAGACCAGTACCTCGTTGTTACCTCGCACGAGCCACGGCGCGGGGCAATACAGGCGCTTTTGCGGGCCGATGTTCCAGTAGCGTCCCAGGTTGTGACCATTGACCCAGACGAGACCCTTGGTCCAGTTGCTCATGTCGAGCCAGGTGTCGCCGACTTCGGTCAGCAGCACACTCGCCTTGAAAAAGAGACCGGGTTTGCTCGGGTTCGTGCAGCCTTCGTTGAGGTTGGCGATGAACGTGTCATCCATCGGCAACAGGTGGACGTCCCATTGCTCGAGCAACGAGACTGAGCCGTCTACGTGTTGCATCGTGACCGGTTCGAGCAGACCTTTGCGGTCGACGAGCGCGGGTCCGAAGTTGACGCGTCCCATGGCCTCGACGAGTATCTCCAGCGGTACGAGACTGTCCGTGCTCGACCCTTGATTCTGCCGCGCCGAAGGCAGGGCAAGCGGCGCGCGATGCATCATGTGGAGCGACTGCGCGTACCTGCGCGGCAGTTGCGCTCTCGATACGCCGCCCGCGTACTGTTCACCAAGAAAAACGGTCGCATAGTCGTGAACGCCGCTGATATCCAGCACACCGCTCGCGTGCTCCGGTAAAAACTTGCGATACAGCACGAAGCCGAACGCCTGACCGTAGTGTTCGAACGACTGCGGTTCGACGCCTTGCTCGTGCGGCAGTGCCGCTGGCAGGTTGTCCCAGATCGACGCGTAGAGCGTTGGCATCAAGGCCCCAACGCCTGCGCAGTCAAGCGTGGCGATGGCATCCGGTATGGCTGGCAACGGTTCGGGCAGATAGCTGGCGATCAGGTCTCGATATTTGAGGTACTTCGGCGTCGCCATGCCTTGCTCGTTGATCGGCGCGCAGTAGTCGTAGCTCGTGATGTCGGGCTGATAGTTGCCCGAATCGTCCACGTTCGCGCCGGCAAAAAAGCTGAAGCTCGTGCCGCCGTGAATCACATACAGGTTGAACGACAGTCGCGCCTGCATGAACGTGGCCAAGCTGCTGGAGAGGTCGTAGTCCACGCCCGCGAAGCCCGCTTCGCCCCAATGCGTGAGCCACCCCGGATACACCTCGCCTGCCATCGCGGGCACCGAGGGGAAATTGCGGCGCACCGTTGCGATTTGCGCTGCGTTGCCGTTGCTCAGCGCGATCGCGCCGCCCGTCACCGTGGTGTGATTGCGTTCGAGTTGCGCGAGACCGTCTTCGGTGTAGAACGGCCCGCTTATGCCTCCTTTGAGCCAAAGCTGCCTGAGCTCTTCGAGGTAAGCCGGATTGCTCGCATACGAACCGAATTCGTTTTCGATCTGGATCATCAGGATCGGACCGCCGTGCTCGCTCATCAATGGCTTGATGCGCGGAACCAGTTCGTCGATATAGCGAGCCACCGCCGCCATGTAGCGAGGATCGGTGGCCGAGTCGGTCCGCAACTGGATGTCCGGCTCGCGCAACAGCCAGGCAGGCAGACCGCCCAGATCCCACTCTGCGCAAACGTAAGGCCCGGGGCGCAACAGCACCCACATCTGCTCGGATCGACATAGGCGAATGAAGGCCTCGATATCGCGATTACCGCTGCGGAAGTCGAACATGCCTCTGTGCGTCTCATGGTAATTCCACATGATGTACAACGCGACGCAGTTCATCCCCATCGCCCTTGCCATGCGGATGCGGTGTTGCCAGTATTCGCGCGGGATGCGGGCTGGATGCATCTCGCCGCTGCGAATCTGGAACGGCAGGCCGTCGAGCAGGAAGTGTTCGCCGTCGGGGCTAAAGGAGAAGGTGTGGCCGCGTTCGAGGTTCACGATGGGCGTCGTCAAGTTGGCGAATGTAGGCTAACTGTATTCGATAGAATGAATACACGCGACGGCATTGCGGCATTCCGGGCGAAGCGATGCGCCGCACAACGCTGTAGCGGTAATTCTGTAGGCCTGACTGGAAATGAGTACGGGCAAGATTTTGTCCGGCATCGCGATGGCCGCGCTGTCCACCGCATGCGCCGCTGCGGGGGCGTCCGGTGCGTGTGTGCCGTCGTTCTCCGAGGTCGCCGTCAAGGACGGACTCGAAGTGCGGACCCGCTGCGCTGTCTCCGCGCCCGCGCTCCCACGCGTCACCGAACGGCTGAACCGCGCGGTGAAGCACGACGGGCTCTCCGCCGAGCAACGTGCCGCGCTGGCGACAGCGGCTAATACGATGCTGCGCGCGATCTTCTCGCAGACAGATCACGACGAAGCCACCAACGAAGCCGCGCTCGCCAACTTCGAACCGATCCTTGAAAGCCTCGCATCGCAGATCAGGACGCGCTCCGATATCGACCTCAGAGCCGAGGCTTCGGAATGGAACGCACGCTATGAAGAGCTGCTGCGCAGGTTGTCGATCACGCACAGCACGGCCTCCACCGAACTGCAGGCCGCCGCCGCCGTGAGGCGTCTCGATCTGGATCGCGCCTCTGCGTTGCTGATGCGGCTCATGGCCGAGGCAACCGGTACGGCCCAGCTAAGCGCCGCGCGCAACTACGAAGCGGCGAGCGTCGAACTGCTTCGCTTCATGCCATGGAACGCACTGCCGTACCTGGAGCATGCCCATGCGCTGCAACCCGACGATAAGGACATCGCCACCGCATTCGCCGACACGCTGCTCGTGCAGCACGAGCCCGAGCGTGCCGAGCCGGTGTATCGGGCGCTGCTGGTCCAGTATCGGACGCTTGCGCAACAGCGTCCCGCCGCATGGCAGCCGTCCATCGCGCGGACGCTCGGCAAGCTTGGCAGTCTGTATGTGATGCGGCAGCAGCAGAAGGAAGCCGAAGCCGCATGGCTGCACGCGCTCGAAATCTACTGGGCGCTTGCGCGCGTGGACCCTTCGGTCTACGGTCCCGCAGTGGCTAACTCCTTCGATAGCCTCGCAACGTTGTACCGCGACACGCAGCGTCTGCAGGACGCGGCAGACGCGTGGCGCGAAGCCCTCGCCCTCGACCGTGCGCTGGCCCGACAGGACCCGGCAAAGTACCGGCCCGCGGTCGCGATGACGCTCAACGACCTCGGCATCCTCTACAGTGCGACACAGCGCACCCATGACGCGGAACTCGCCTATCTCGAAGCGCTCGGCATCCAGCGCGCACTCGAACATGACAATCCCGCTGCCTGGCGTCCGGCGCTTGCGCGCACGCTGAATAACCTCGGGAACTGCTACAGCGCAAGCGAGCGGCTGCCGGAAGCTGAGCGCGCTTACCGGCAAGCTCTGAAGATCCGTCAACAGCTCGCCCGCGAAAATCCCGCGATCTACGAGCCCGACGTGGCGCATACGCTGGGCAATCTGGGCGTGCTGTACCGCCTCGAACGGCAGCCGGCCAAGGCGCTGCAGACTTACCAGGACGCGCTGCAGATCGTCCACGCGCTGTCGCGCGATACGCCGGTTGCGTACCAGCCTGACGAGGCACGGATACTGAACAATCTGGGCGTACTCTACAGCCGCACCGGCAGGCCGCGCGAAGCGGAAGACGCATGGCGCCGAGCGCTGGATCTGTACCGCAGACTCGCCCACGACGATCCGTTGACCTGGCGGCAGGATCAAGCACGCACGTTGCGGAATCTGGGCACACTGCTCAGCCACACGCAACGTTCGGCGGAAGGCGACGCATTGGAACGCGAGGCCGACGAGCTCATCGATTCAACGCGGGTGCAATAGCTCCCGAGGCAAGCCGCCGGGCCGCAACCGAGACGCACCAGTGGGGAAACGTCGGCTGTCGGCGCTCATCCAAATACGCCCCGGATCACGTCTTTCTCAAATTCGACTGTCCACGCGGTGCCGTGCCCCGTCTGGTACTCCCGTTCCCGCAGTGATGACGTGCGAACGACGGTGACACTGCCCCTCAGCGGGTAGACCTCGTCCACGATATCGGTCGCTCCGGTCTCCTGAAGGACAAAGTCGGACTCGGCGAGATGGTGCCGACGCAAGACGGCGAGAAAATCAGCCCTTTCGTCGGGTGCGATCACTGACATTGGGCGCCTCCTTTGGGCTGAGTCTCGCCGAAAAACCCGTGATCGATCGAGACGTAGCCGGCCCCTCATAAGGTACAAACCGTGCTTTCATTCTAGGCGTTTGCGCCACTTGGCGTGCGGATTGCCGGTGCGTGAACTATTCTGAAAAGATCGCAAGTGTTCATTCCTTTTCAGATATTCGACAGGAGGTGTGCCATGGCGATGTCGCCAACCTTGCAGGAGTGCCTGCGCAGCAAGGGTTCCCGCTACGAAGTCGTGCGTCATCCATACAGCCACTCGAGTATCGAAACGGCTGCGGCGGCGCACATTCCGGGTGACCGCCTTGCCAAGACCGTGCTGCTCGAAGACGAACACGGCTATGTGGCCGCCGTGCTGCCATCGACTTACGCCGTGCAGCTCTCCGAGTTCTGGAGCAAGACCGGGCGCCGGCTTGCTCTCGCCACGGAAGTCGAACTGCGCGAATTGTTCAAGGACTGCGATGCCGGAGCGGTACCGCCGATTTGTATGGCGTATGGCATGAAAACCTACCTGGAGTCGAGTCTGGCAGGCCAGCCCGACGTCTACTTCGAGGCGGGCGATCACGAAGAACTGGTTCATATGGAAGCGGATCAGTTCCTCGCGCTGATGGACGATGCGGAGCGCGCGCATTTCGCACGGCGGATGCGAGGGTTGGGCGGCCGGGCCTGAGGCGGGGCCCGAGTGGTGCCGCCCTCAGTCGCAAAGCAGCCCTACCATCGGAATCGCCGGGGTTCGTCCCGCGATCAGGTCGGCCGTGATTCGAGCCGATCCGTGTGACATCGTCCAGCCGATATGACCGTGGCCGGTGTTTAGATAAAGGTTGCGGTACTTCTTGCGCCCAAAAAACGGCAGGTTCGTTGGCGTCATCGGCCTGAGGCCGGCCCACATTTCGGCGCGATCGTAGTTGGCGCCGGCCGGGTAGAGTTCCTGCGTCACGCTCTTCATGAAGGCAAAATCAGAAGGCTTGTGGCTCGTGTCGTAGCCAGCAAACTCCGCCGTTGCCGTAACCCGGAGCCGATCGCCGAAGCGCGAGATTGCGACCAGGTTGTGCTCGTCCACCGCTGCAACGGCGGGTGGCATGGGCCGCCCATCGATCGGAATCGTCAGCGAGTATCCCTTGATCGGATAGATCGCAAGATCGATGCCGATCTGTCGGGCGAGAACCGGACTATAGGGGCCGAGGGCGAGCACATACGCGTCGCCTTTGACAAGGCCTCGGCTCGTTCTCGTGCCTGCTATGTCCTGCCCGGCGGTTTCGAAGCCGTCGATCGTCGCATCCGTCAGAAGCGTACCGCCACGCGCGACGACCTTTTCCGCAAGGGCGCGGGTGAACTTCGCAGGATCCCCGGTCTCATCGGTCGGGCAGTGAATGGCGCCCGCTATCCTGTCTTTTGCCGAAGCCAGCGACGGGTCGAGCGCGACCACCTCATCGGGGCTGAGGACCCTGATGACTTGCCCGTCGGATTCCAGCAGTTTCATATGTTCGATTCCGCGGTCCTGCGCCTCCTGAGTCCGATGGAGATAGAGAATTCCGCGCTCGTTTCGATCGTATTCGATGGCCTCCTCAGCGATTACATCCTGTAGTACTCGCTGCGAATACGCGGCAAGCCGATGCTTGAGCAGGGTATTGCGGCGTGCCTTCTCCGATGTGCATTCCATCAGGAAGCGCCACGACCAGCTGTAGAGCCTCGGATCCGCCGAGAACTTGAAGCGCAACGCCTGATCTTTCAGCACCAGCGATTTGAGCAGAATCATCGGCGCTTTGGGCGAGGACCAGACAAAGGAATGCCCGGGCGCGATCATGCCCGCGTTACCCCAACTGGTTTCCGCGGCGACTAAAGGCTGCCGCTCGACGATCACGACCTCATGGCCATCTTTCTGCAACTGGTACGCGGTCGTCACACCGACCACCCCGCCGCCGAGCACGATAATTTTCATAATGTCCTGAGATACAAGGGGGCTGCGGCAGTCTCACTTCCATTGCGGCTGATTCAGCACCATTCCGTGCTGTCCCTTGTAGGCAGCCACAGCCGGCGGCGCCCACCCGTCCAGCATCTGCGGCGCGAGTTGCCAGACCTCGATGCCGAGCGGCCGGCACACTTCCAGAGGATCGCGCGCGTCGGGCCCCCACATCGGCACTGACAGATCGCCGCCCGGACAGGTCGACAGTGCGCACAGCAAGTCGATCTCCGCGAAGAATTCGAGGTAATCGCCTTTCTTTGCCGGACACGCCTTCATGAAGTATTTGTCGTCGAGATTCAGGCCGGTGCACTGGAACACGTTGAGCACGTCGTGGACGTCGTACTCGGTCAAGCCATACGGGGCGATGGCGCGCGTCAGGTTGGAGTGGCAGTGGAAATGAAAATCCTCGCCGGTCAGCATGCGGTTCACGTACGGATCGCAGCGCGTGCCGAGCAGATCGTGGACGCGGCCGCCGTGCTCGTCGACGCCGTAGCCGGCGAGACTGTCATCGGTGATGGTCACCATCGGACGCAGGAATGGCAGCGTCGACCACAGACGGTCGAACGTGCTCACGTGCGCCTGCTGCAACTGGCGCGTGCGCGACGCCCACATGCGCTCGCGCGGGTTGTGCCGGTTCCATATGTTCAGGTCGGCAACCTGCGGGCCTTCGATCGTGACGATCCGAAACACGTGCCCGGCCGGCACGGTCCACGCTCGGCCCGAGCGGATCGGCACGACGATCGATTCGACCAGCGTGCGGGTATCCTGCTGTGAGGCGATGCGCTGATAGAAGGTCTTGTCGACGTCGAGCGCCGAGCCTTTGGTGGACTGATAGGCAGCAGGGTAATTCAGCATCATGCGTTCTCCCTCGAACTCAGGCCTGAGCCTGTATTAGGATTTCCTCGCGCGGCTCGGTTGGCGGGTTACTCTGCCGACATGGCACTGCCCCCCAGATAGGCAGCGCGGACGCGGCTGTCCTGAGCCAGCTCGCGGGCGGACCCCGCGAGCGCAATGCGCCCACTTTCCAGTACGTAAGCCCGATGCGCGATTCGCAGCGCCTGGCGGGCGTTCTGCTCGACCAGAAGTATCGACGTGCCTTCGCGGCAGATGTCGGCGACCATGCCGAAGATCGCGCGGACCAGCTTCGGCGCGAGTCCCATCGACGGTTCGTCCAGCACCACGATACGCGGCCGCAGCATCAGGGCTCGGGCAATCGCCAGCATCTGCTGTTCGCCGCCACTGAGCGTGCCTGCCAGCTGGCTGCGGCGCTCGCCGAGCCGGGGGAAAGTCGCATACAGCTGATCCCTTCGCTGTTGCAATGCGGTACTGTCGCGCCGGATCAGATAGCCGCCGAGATGCAGGTTTTCCTCCACCGTCAGCGCTCCGAAAATGCGCCGCCCCTCCGGCACATGACCCAGGCCCAGCGCCACGATCTGGTGTGCGCGCAATCCCATCAGGCGCTGGCCATCCATCGCAATGTTGCCCGCGCGCGGCCGGATCAATCCGGAAATTGCCCGCAGTGTGGTGGTTTTTCCCGCGCCGTTGCTGCCGAGCAACGCGACGACCTCGCCCTGTGCGACGTCCAGCGAGATGCCGTGCAGCACTTCGACGGTCCCATAGCTGACGCGCAGATCGCGGATTTCTAGGAGTCCCACAGCGATTTCTCCCCGGCGGTATCGTCGCTCGCCTCGTCCTTTTCGGCTGTGCCGAGATAGGCATCGATCACACGCGGGTCCGCCTGGATCGCGGCGGGCGGGCCCTCGGCGATGATGACGCCGTGATCCATCACGATGATCCGGTCCGACACGCCCATCACCAGCATCATGTCGTGCTCGATCAACAGCACCGTCACGCCATGATCCCGGATTCGCCGGATCAGTTCCATCAGCGCGCGTTTCTCTGTGGGGTTCATGCCCGCTGCGGGCTCGTCGAGCAGCAGCAGGCGCGGGCTGCTGGCGAGCGCACGGGCGATCTCAAGCCTGCGTTGGTCGCCGTAGGGCAGATCGGCGGCGCGCTCGCCCGACCTGCCGGCAAGACCGACGAAGGCGAGCCAGCGCAGGCCCTCGGTGGAATGGTCCGCGGCCTCGGCGCGCGCGGACGGCAACGCCAGAAGCTCGGCGGCGAGCGGTGTCCGAAGCCGATGATCCATGCCGGTCAGCACGTTTTCGAAGGCCGTCATGTGGCCGAACAGGCGGATGCCCTGGAAGGTGCGCGCCATGCCTTGATGGACGATGCGATGGGGCGCGCCGCCAGCAAGCCGTTCTCCGCACCAGACGATCTGGCCGCCGGTCGGGCGGATCACGCCGGTCAGGCAGTTGAACACGGTCGTCTTGCCGGCGCCGTTCGGACCGATCAGGCTCACGATCTCGCCGCTTCGCACCAGGAAGCTGACCCCGCCGACCGCCAGCACGCCGCCGAAGCGGCGCTGCATGTCGCGCACCTCCAGCAGGGTCTCATCGGTGACGGCGTGGCTGGGCGCCGGCGCCCGATCGGCGTCAGCGCCCTTGCGCGCCGGCGCGACGCGGCGCAACGGCGCTGGCCACAAGCCCTGCGGCCTTAGCAGCATCAGGACCACGAGCCCGATCGCGAAAGCGAAGATGCGCCAGAGGTTGAGAAACCGCAGTATTTCCGGCAAGCCGGCGACGATGATGGCGCCGAAGATCACGCCCGGAATGCTGCCGCGGCCGCCGAGCACGACGACGATCAGGATCGTGACCGATTGCAGATACGTGAAGCCGGTCGGATCGATGGTGCCGAAGCGGGCGGCGAACAGGCTGCCGCCCAGCCCGCCGATCAACGCACCCATCACATAGGCGAGCAGCTTGACGCGCAGCGTCGGCACGCCGACGGCCTCGGCAGCCGCCTCGTCCTCGCGGATGCTGGTCCAGGCGCGGCCCAGCCGCGACCGGCCGAGCCGGATCGCGAACACGAGCACCACCACGAGGAACGCCATGCCCAGTTCGTAGAGCGCTTGCGGCGAACTGATCTCGAAGCCGAACAGGCTCGGGCTCGCGATGCCGAAGATGCCGTTCGGGCCACCCGTGATGTCGAGATTGGTGGCGACGATACGCGTGATTTCGCCGAACCCCAGCGTGACGATCGCCAGATAGTCGCTGCGCAGGCGCAGGGTGGGGTAGCCGATCACGATGCCCGATACCGCGGTGAACGCCAGACTGAACGGCAGCGTTTCCCAGAACGAGAAGTGCAGCAGGGTTTCCAGCAACGCTGTCGTGTACGCGCCGATCGCGAAGAAGGCCGCGTAGCCCAGATCGAGCAATCCGGCATAACCGACCACGATGTTCAGCCCAAGACCCAGGATCGAATAGGTGACGATGGTCAGGCCGACATCGACGACATAGTTGCTGGCGACTGCGGGCGGCGCGACGGCGGCGGCCAGCAGCGCAGCGCCGACAGGCCTGGCCCAGCGCGCGGAAGCTTGACGGGCGCTCATGAACTACATTCTCTCGACGACGCGTTCACCGAACAGCCCGGTCGGCTTGATCACGAGCACGGCGATCAGCACGCCGAAGACGAACACGTCGGTCCATTGCGAAGAGACATAGCCCGCGCCGAAGGCTTCGAGCAGGCCGATCAGGATGCCGCCCGCCATCGCGCCCGGGATGTTGCCGATGCCGCCGAGGACGGCGGCGGTGAACGCGCGCAGGCCCAGCACGAAGCCCATGAAGAAATTGATCTGCGTGTAGTAAAGCCCTTCCATGACGCCCGCCACGGCGGCCAGCACCGATCCCAGCAGAAAGGTGAGCTGGATCAGGCGTTCGACGTCGATGCCCATCAGACGCGCGGCGTCCTGATCGATGGCCAGCGCGCGCATCGCGGTCCCGAGGAACGTGTGATGAACGAAGAAATACAGCGCCAGCATCAGGGCCAGGCTTGCGACGATGATGCCGATCTGCGCGAAGGTGATCTGCACGCCGTGGAGCTCGAACCCCGCCTGGCTCAGCACATGCGGATAGGTGCGAAAGCCCGCACCGTAGATCAGCAGCACCCCATTTTGCAGCGCCAGCGAGACGCCCAGCGCGGTGATCAGAATCGACAGCCGCGGCGCGCGCAGCAACGGCTGATACGCGAGCCGCTCGATCAGCAGGCCGAGCGCGCCGGTGACCGTCATGGCGGCCGCCAGAGCGATCAGCAGTGCGAGGGCGAGCGGCAGATGCGCGGACGCCAGCACCATCAGGCCGGTCCAGCCGATGAACGCGCCGACCATGAACAGGTCGCCATGAGCGAAGTTGATCAGCCGGATGATTCCGTAGACCATCGTGTAGCCGAGGGCGACGAGCGCGTAGAACGAGCCGGTCGTCAGCCCTTCGATCACGAACTGGAAGAAGTCGCTCATGACGGCGCGGGGTGCGCAAGCGCGCCTACTTCATCGCCACCCAATGTCCGCTCGCATCCTGCCTCTGGTAGGGCTCGAACTTGTCGTCGTGCACGACGATGGTGATGTACACGGCTTTGCTGCGGTCTCCCTTCGGATTGAAGTCAATCGTTCCGGTCGCGCCCGGGTAGTTCTGGATCTTGTGCAGAGCAGCGGTGATCGCGGCAGGCTGTGCCGACTTCGCGTCCGCGATGGCTTTCGCCGTGACCCCGACCGCATCGTATTCATAGACCGAGTACGGTCCCGGCCCTTGCCCGTAAGCCTTCGTATAGTCATCGACGTAGGCGTGCGCGCCGCTCAGGAACTGCGCGAGCGGGGCGGTCGTGATGATCATGCCGTCGGCGGCGGGACCGGCCGTCTTCATCAGGGTCGGGTCATTGGTGGCGTCGCCGCCCATGAAGGTCATTTTCAGACCCAGTTGCCGCGCCTCCTTGACGATCAGGCCGGCTTCGGAGAAATAGCCCGTGTAGTAGATCACGTCAGGCTTGAGCGAGGAGACCCGTGTGAGCGTCGGTGAGTAGTCCATCTGACCGGGCGTGATCGAATTGGCGTACACCACATCGACGCCGTCCTTCTTCAGCGCTTGCACGGTGTTCTGGGCGAGGCCTTTGGAATAGGTCGTGTTGTCGTCGATCACCGCCACGTGCTTCGCGTGCAGCACGTCTTTCATGAAACTTGCCGCGAACGGACCCTGCTGGTCGTCACGGCCGATCGTGCGGAACACGTTGTCGTACCCCATCTCGGTCAACTGCGGATTGGTCGACGCATCCAGCACGTAGGGAATCCCGGCGCGATGAAAGGTGGTCGATTCCGGCAGCGCCGCGCTGGAGCAATAGCCGCCCGCTACCGCGACAACGCCCGCATCGACGAGTTTCTGCGCCGCCTGCACTGCGGTCTGCGCATCGCAGGCGTCGTCCTCGGGCACCAGCTCGATCTGCTTGCCGAGCACGCCGCCGGCCGCGTTGATCTTGGCGGCGGCGAGCTTCGCGCCATTGACGATATCCGTGCCGGCATTGGCACTGCTACCCGACAGCGGAACCGGCACGCCGATTTTGATGGTGGCGCCCTGGCTCAGCGCCGAACCGGGAACCATGCCCGCAAGCAGGGCCACGGCGGCCGCAACGCCCGCGACAGTCGTTCGCCGCGAGCCGCGCTCTGCACCGGACCAGCCAATCGTCTGAGCAAACATGTTAGCGACTCCTTTTGTGAGAGGGATCGGACGATCCGCCACACGGGCATACCGGTGACATCGGAAAGCGGACGGAAATGGGGTGATTGCGAGTGATTCAGTGATTCATACCCACCAGGTCAACAGCGTGACGGCTGGCTTGCACCGGAGCGCGGACACAAAAAGCGCTGCTTTTATGATAGGAGCCGGGGTGCGTTGAGACGGTATAGGGTATTTGCGTATAAACCGTTACACAAAGGCGCCTTCGATCCTCTACCTTTAAGAGGCAGCCGAACGCGACAAGACAGGACGACTCCGAAATGAGTGCGATTGCACAGCATGACGACGTGTACACGAGGCTCGATTTCACGCTGGACGACGGCATCTGCCGTCGCGCCGCGATTGGGCTCGTGGTGCTCGCGACCGATCATACGATTGAGCATGAGTGGCGGGGCTTGATGACGCAGGAGGGCGTGGCGTTCTACGAAAGCCGTGTGTATAACTCGGCGGACATCACGCCTGAACGGCTAGCGGAAATGGAGGACCGTATCGCACCGGCGGTCGCGCTGATCCGTCCGGCCGAGCGTATCGACGTGGTGGCGTTTGGCTGCACGTCCGCGTCGATGGTGATCGGGGAAGACAAGGTGTTCGCGCGGATTCGCGAAGCGCGTGCGGACGCCGCGTGCACCACGCCGATCACCGCGGCGCTGGCGGCGCTTCGTGCGCTAGGCGTCCAGCGTACGGCCTTGCTCACGCCCTATGTGCGTTCGATCAACGAATACATGCGCGACTATATCGAGTCGCGTGGTCACCGCATTTCGCGCATGGCGTCGTTCGAGCATGCGAACGATAACGAAGTGGCGCGGATCGATGCACTGTCGTTGCGAACTGGCGTCGAGCGACTTGCGCTCAATCGTGACGTGGACGCGATTTTCGTATCGTGCACGAGCTTGCGCATCGCCGGGTTGATTCCGGAGCTGGAAGCCGCGATCGGCAAGCCGGTGATCTCGAGCAACTACGCGATGGCGTGGCACGCATTGCGGCTCGCCGGCGTAGCTGACTCCGAGCCTCATCTTGGGCGGCTGTTTGCGCTGTGACGTTGTAGCTTGAACCGCGACGCAGCGGCACGCTGCGTTGCGCGAGCACAGCCCCTTTTGATAGTTCCACAGGACAGGAGGATTTTCCATGCCTGCTCATTCGCCCGATTTGCATGATCGTGTCGCCCTCGTGACCGGCGGATCGCGAGGAATCGGCCGCGCCGTTTCCCTCTCGCTTGCATCGGCTGGCGCAGCGGTGGCGGTCAACTATCGGCAACGCGGGAACGAGGCTGCTCAGATCGTCGGGCAAATCGAAAGTGCGGGAGGCCGTGCAATCGCGGTGCAAGCCGACGTATCGGTCGCGTCCGACGTCAAGGCAATGATCGATGAGGTGGAAAGCCGCCTTGGCGTCGTCGGTGTTCTCGTCAACAACGCGGGCACCGGAACGATCGTCGATATCGATAGGCTCACGGAAGCCGAATTCGATCGAACACTTGCGGTCAATCTGAAATCGGCGTTTCTGTGCACGCAGGCGGTGCTGCCCGGAATGCGCGCACAGCGCTGGGGTCGCATCGTCAACCTGTCGTCGGCCGCTGCCCGCGGCGCTGGGCTGGTGGGTGTGCACTACAACGCCTCGAAAGCTGGCCTCGAAGGGTTGACACGCGGTTATGCGGCGCGGCTGGCCCGCGAAGGCATCACCGTGAACGCCGTGGCCCCGGGACCGATCGACACGGAAATGGCCGCGCCGCTGAAGGCCGCGAACGTCGCGGAACGGCTTCCCGTTGGACGCCTCGGTGAAGTCGACGAGGTCGCCCAGGTCGTGCTGATGGTGGTCGGCAACGGCTTCGTTACCGGCCAGACGATCCCCGTCAATGGCGGCGTGAGCTTCATATGAGCCTCGGGCGGCATCAGCGCGAACGTTTCGCCGATGCTATTCGACACACGCTTCGTCTGACGGTGCTCTGATGTTCACCGCCCCGTCATTTTCCGGAGGATTTTCTGCACGATGCGCTCATGCTGCTCCAGCGCCTCATTGAGCGTACGTGCTCCGTAGCTCCTGTTGTCTTGCGTCTGCATTCCGGCGACGCGCGTGACGAACAGCAAAACCTCCGCGGTTTTCGGATTGGACACACCACGGAAGCGGGTCGTGACCGTCACACCGTAGTCGTCCAGCAGTGTGCGGCGGAAGATCAGTTCGTTTTCCGTCATCCAGCGCGACCACGCGTCGTGGTCGAACACCTCGACTGGCCGGTTCTTCGCATCGAGAACATAGATGCGTGCCGAGCTGGACGGGACCGGTGGCGTCTTCATATTTCAATGCGAAGGCGTGAGCAGGAAGTCCGTCGCCTCCCGCCACCAGGTTTGGTCGACGTGGCCAATCCAGTCGTTATGGTCAGCCGCCTTCACCATCATCAGTTTTCTCGGTGCGGACAGCGAGTTGTAAAGCGCCTCGCCGAAGCGCGCGGGGACGATGCTGTCGCGTTCGGCAACCATGACGAGAATCGGGCGGTCGAACGACGCCAGGTGGGTCGCGCTGTCGTATCGGTCGCGCAGCAGCCACCTCACGGGCAGCCACGGAAAGTGATGAGCGGCGACGTGCTCGAGCCGATCCCATGGCGTGATCAGCATCATGCCCGCGATCCTGTCGCGTTCGCGCGAGCCGGCCGCAGCCGCCACGCCGGCCCCAAGCGATTCGCCGATCAGCACGAGCGGCGCTCCATAGAGGCGATATGCGAGCGCGATGGTTTGTTGCGCATCGTCGACCAGACTCGCTTCGCCTAACGCACCGGTGCGCGGCCCGTAGCCTGGATATTCGGCGAGAATCACGCGCAGCCCGAGCCGGGTGAGCGCTGCGGCATAGAACGAGCGGTGGCCGGCATGCCCGGCATTGCCATGAAAGACGATGACCGTGGCGCGCGCGGAACCGTCCGGCTCTGCCACGAGGCCCCGGTACGCCTCAGGTGTCGGCCAGGCGCGCAGTCCGCCGGAGGTGATCTCCTCGATCGTGGCCTTCTGAGGGAAGTAGAGCAAACGATCCTGCAAGATGGCGACTCCGGCTAACACGATCAGGTACGTGACGGCGAGGCCGATCATCATTCGGGTGAATTTCATCGTCTTGCGCTCGACCCACCGAACTTTTCGATAGCACGCACCCAGTTTAGCGCGCAGTCGCCCCGGCAACGGATCAGGGTTGGCGTTTGCCCCGGCCACTAGCGGGCTTGCCAGCCGGCTTGCGTGAACCCGCAGCGGGCTTGCTGGCGGGTTGGCTGCGTGGCTTTTGCACGCTAGATGAATGACCGCTGGACGAGCGCGCGCCTTTGCCCACGGCCGCAGCGCGCTGCGCCGCAGGTTTGCGTTGGTTTTCGCCACTTTGCCGGCGCGGTTTTTTTCCGGGCGGCTGCATGGCGCCCGGTGCGGCTTGCGGCACCTTGGGCGGCTTGGGCTTTTTGGGCTTTTTGGGCTTCTTGATGATCTGGCCCGTCGCGCTGGTTTGCGGCACGCGGTGTTCGGCTTCGAAACCCGGCTCTTCTTTACGGGGCAGCGTTTGCCGGATCAGCGCTTCAATCGCGGCCAGTTGCGGCGCTTCGTCGGCACACACGAGAGACACCGCCACGCCGCTGGCGCCCGCGCGGCCAGTCCGGCCAATACGGTGCACGTAGTCTTGCGCCACGATCGGCAGATCAACGTTGATCACCAGCGGCAGGTCGTCGATGTCCAGCCCGCGAGCGGCCACATCGGTGGCCACCAGCATTTGTACTTCGCCTGCCTTGAAGCGCTCCAGCGCACGCAGGCGCGCGGGCTGCGGTTTGTCGCCGTGGATGGTGTCGACCGCATAGCCCGCTTCATCCAGCATCGCCGCCAGGTAATCGACGCCATTGCGGGTCTTGACGAACACCAGCGCGTGCTGCCAACGGTTCTCAGCCACAAGGTGCAAGAAGAGGTCAGGCTTGTTCTTTTTATCCACCGGCACCACCCACTGCTTGATCCTGCTGGCGGTGGCATTGGGCGGGCTGACGCTGATATTGACCGGGGCGCGCAGAATGTTCGCCGCCATCGCGCGGATATCATCGGTAAACGTGGCCGAGAACAGCAGGGTCTGGCGCTGAGCGGGCAAGGCGGCAAACACGGCGTTGAGTTCGCGCGCAAAGCCCAGATCCAGCATGCGATCTGCTTCATCCAGCACCAGCGTTTGTACCTGATCGAACTGCACTGCGTTCTGGCGATTGAGATCTAGCAGACGGCCCGGCGTGGCAACGAGCACATCCACGCCTTTGCGCAATTTCATCATCTGCGGGTTGATGCTCACACCGCCGTAGGCGGCCAGAAATCGTAAGTCGAGGCCTTTGCCGTAAGCGATGAAGCTTTGCAGCACCTGTTCAGCCAGTTCACGCGTGGGCACCAGCACCAGAACCCGGGCGCGATTGCTGGACACCGCCGGGCCGCATTGCGCCAGCCGTTGCAATAGCGGCAGCGCAAAGCCCGCGGTTTTGCCCGTGCCGGTCTGTGCCCCAGCCATCACGTCCTTGCCACCGAGCACGGCGGGAATCGCCTTGGCCTGCACCGGCGTAGGAGTCTGGTAATTGAGGCCCTGCACGTTAAGCAGCAAGGGATCGATCAGGCCAAGCGAGGCAAAGGACATTGACGTATTCCGGGCTAAAACCGCAATTCTAGCGGCTGCCCGACGGCCTCAAAGGTATGCCGTCAAAGGTGCGGCAAATCGTCGATGCATTTTTCGACATGATCGCCCGGGACATCCGTGTCGATCCCGGCGGGTCCGTCGGTGTGAGAGACACATACGATTTTTGGCCCGAGATACCGTGTGCCGCCAAGTGTAAAAAGGGACCAAACGACATCTCCCCGGCGGATCGCGGCGACGACTTCGACCACCTCCACGATCGCAGGGGGGGACAGCCATTCACGCGTCGACGGATCGACGGGAGCCCAACGCACGTGGGTGAACCTGTCGTTCGCCGGGTTGATGCGAACGGCGTCGATAGCAAAGGTTGTCACATTCACCTCCATCGTCCTGACAAAGGGATGTTTGCATTATGCGCCGCTTATTTCGCTGGGGAACAGCGGGACCCGGGAACAGCATGGGCCTGACAGTGACGCCTAAGCGGAGTTCGCGTCGCACCACTGAATCGCCCAACGCTGCGCCGCCTCCATCGCATCCACGTCGGAGGGGTAATCGCCGAGGTCGCCCGAATACTTTACCTCGACGGCCTCGCCACTCGCCGACGCGCGCCGGTAGATCTTTGCGCGAGCGTAATAGCGGCCGCCTTCATCGAGAGGTGACGCGTCGATGTGGAACTGCTGGTAGTCGAAATGCATGGCTATCTCCAAACGATTGCCCTGGTCGTCGTCGCGTAGGGCGAGCTGGACCGCGTTGTCGCCGCCAAGGTCGCTCCATCATTCTGCGAAGACGACATGTACATCGTAGGCAGCAAAAGCGAAGCTCGCTGAACGGCGAGAGCAGGCCCTTTTTGACGACGATGCGCTTAGCGGAGGCTGCGCCGCACGGGTAAAATCTGCGCGAAAACCTTTGCCGCCGACGCGCCTTCGCACCGACCACGCGCACCGGCCAACTACAACCAACCATGAATCCCGGCATCGTCTACGCCTTTTCCGCCTTCGTCATCTGGGGGCTCTTTCCCGTCTACTTCAAGACGCTCCACCAGATTCCCGCGCTCGAGATGCTCGCCCACCGGATGGCGTGGTCGCTCGTGTTCATCCTTGCGGTGCTCGTCGCGCGACACCACTGGGCGTGGCTGCGGCCCGCGCTGCGCGACAGGCGCCTGATCGGCCGCTTCTCCGCGAGTGCCGCGCTGCTTTCGGCCAACTGGGGCATCTACATCTGGGCTGTCAACGCGGGCCATATCGTCGAGGCGAGCCTCGGCTACTTCATCAATCCGCTGATCAACGTGTTATTCGGCTTCGTCTTCCTGCATGAGCGGATGCGCTCGCTCCAATGGTGCGCGGTGGCGCTTGCGGCGCTCGGCGTGGTATGGCTCACCTGGCAGAACGGCGCGCCGCCGTGGATCAGCCTCGCGCTCGCGCTGACGTTCGGCGGCTATGGCCTGTTGCGCAAGACCGCAAAGCTCGGCGCCCTCGAAGGCCTCGCACTCGAAACGGTGCTGCTCTTTCCCGTGGCGATCGTCTATCTGATGGTGATCGGCATGGCCGGCGCGAGCCATTTCACGCATGCGTCGCTCGGGCTGCAACTGCTGCTGGCCGCCGCCGGACCTATCACGGCCGTGCCGCTGCTGCTCTTCGCGGCTGCGGCGCGACGCATCCCGCTCTCGATGCTCGGCCTGATCCAGTACGTGACGCCCACGCTTCAGCTCCTCACTGGCGTGCTGATCTACGGCGAGCCGTTCGGATCCGTGCGCGCGATCGGCTACGGCGCAATCTGGGCAGCCCTCGCGCTCTACTCGTTCGAAGGGTTGCGTGGCACGCTGGCCGCTGCGCGGCAGGCGCGCACGGCGGCTTGAAGAGGTGAGGGCAGGCGGGTAGCGGCCGAGCTACGTCGAAACGCGGGCGATCCTCTTCAACCTTCGGCACTCGCACCGGTCAACGCGCGAACCCGGCTTTCATCGGCGGCCAGGTCGCGTGAACGGCCGGCATAGACGATACCGCCGTCGTCGAGCACGTAAGCATGATCGGCAATCGCGAGGCCCATGTGCGCGTTCTGCTCGACGAGCAGGACCGAAATCCCTTCGTCGCGCATCTGCGACACGACGCGAAACACCTCGCGCACGATCAGAGGCGCCAGGCCCTGAGAGGGTTCATCGAGAATCAGCAGCCGGGGATTGAGCAGCAGCGCGCGGGCAATCGACAGCATCTCCTGTTCGCCACCGGAAAGCTGGCGTCCGCGGCTTTCCTTGCGCTCGGCAAGCCGTGGAAACAGCTCGTATATGCGCGCAATCGTCCAAGGCCCGCTGCGCGCAAGCGGCACACGGAGATTTTCTTCGACACTGAGATTGGCGAAGATTCTTCGTCCTTCGGGGACATAGCCCACGCCCGTCGCGGCGATCCTGAACGTCGGCCAGCGTGTCGTATCCGCGCCGAAGATCGTCACGCGCCCCCGGCGTGCGGGTGTCAGACCCATCAGGGTCCGCAGCGTCGTGGTCTTGCCCGCGCCGTTGCGGCCAAGCAATGCCGTGATCCGACCTTCCTCGACCGCGAGGCTCACGCCGTGGAGGATGTGGCTCTTGCCGTAGTAGGTATGAAGTTCCTCGGCGGTGAGCGCGATGTTCATGCCACGTCACCCAGATACGCCACCTGCACGACCTCGTTCGCCGCGATTTCCGCCGGCGCGCCCTCGGCGAGCAGCGAGCCCCGGTCGAGCACCGTGATCCGGTCGGCAAGATGGAACACCACGCGCATGTCGTGCTCGATCAGCACGATCGTGAATTTGCCGCCGCTGCGCAGACGGCGAATCAGCTGGGTAATTTCGTAGGTCTCCTCGCCGCCCATGCCTGCGGTGGGTTCGTCGAGCAGCAGCAGGCGAGGGCGCAGCGCCAGCGCCATGGCGATTTCAGCAACGCGCTGGTCGCCGTGCGCGAGCTCGCCGGTCAGCCGGCCGCTTTTTGCCGCTAGCCCGGTGAGTTCCAGTGCTTCTTCGACGCGCTCGCGCACTCGGGTTCTTTCGGCGCGGCCGACCCACGGCCGCAAGCGGAATCCAGCCGCAACCTCCGCGCTGATGAGCACGTTTTCGAACACCGTGAGTGCGGGAAAGATCTCGGTAATCTGGAACGTGCGGGCGATGCCGTTCGCGACGCGTCGATACGCCGGGACCGCCGTGATGTCCTGCCCGTCGAACACGATCGTTCCCGTGGTCGGCCGGAAGAAGCCGCTGATGAGATTGAAGAAAGTAGTCTTGCCGGCGCCGTTCGGTCCGATGATGGCACGCAGCTCGCCTGCTTCGACCGCAAGCGAGACGTCGCGTACCGCAGCGAGGCTGCCGAAGCTCTTGCTCACGTGCGTGACTTCCAGAACGCTCATGATTCGCTCCTGCGGCGCAGAACGCCGAGCAGACCCCGAGGGAAGAACAGCACGATCGCGATGAACAGCATGCCGACGAACGACATCCAGTTGACGGTGATGCTCGACAGGTAGTCCTGCAGCACGACGAATACCGCGGCGCCGAGAAGCGGTCCCCACAGGCTGCGCATGCCGCCCATCACCGCCATCATGACGAAGTCGCCGGACTGGCTGAAATGCAGCCCGCGCGGGTCGGCGAAGTTGTTCAGAAGTGCATAGAGCGCACCGGCGAACCCCATGAAAAAGCAGGAGAGAGTGAAAGCGATCCAGATATGGCGATCGGCGGGAATGCCGAGAAAGCGCGCGCGCCGTTCGTTTTCGCGGATTGCGATCATCGTGCGCCCGAATGGGGAACGCAGGATGAAGCCCATCAGACCGACCGCCAGCGCGAGGCAAAACAGCACGAAGTAATAGAACGCATCGGCATTCGAGAGGATGTCGATGGTCGTGATGCCAAGGTGAAGCGGCATGCGCGAAAATCCGCGCAGACCGTCGTCGCCGCCTGTCAACGAACTCCATTGGAACGCGATGTAGTAGAAGACCTGTCCGAAGGCGATGGTGACCATCGCGAAATAGACACCGCGCCGCCTCGCGCAGAGCGCACCGAGCAGCGCGCCGGCGATCCCGCCGAGCAGCGTTCCGCACAGAAGAGCGAACGGCGTGCTCGGTGCAACGAATTTCAGCGCGAGGCCTGCGCCATACGCACCCAAACCGAAATACGCAGCGTGACCAAACGACAGCACGCCGGTGAAGCCGAGCAGAAAATTCACCGACATCGCCGCGAGACCCAGCACGAGCACCCGTGTGCCAAGCGCGGTGTAGCCTCCGAGCGGCGGCATCCAGTACGGGGCGAGCAGCAACACGGTCCAGATCGCCGCAAGCGTGATCAGTCTGCGGTGCCTCGCCTGTCGCGCTGCGCTCATGTCAGCATGCCCTCCTCGCCGAGCAGGCCGCGGGGGCGCAGCAGCAGCACGACGGCCATCAGCACGTAGATGATCGCTTCGCTTGCCGCGGGCAGAAACACCGCCGTGATGCCGGAGGCGACGCCGATCAGCAGGCCGCCGAGCAGCGTGCCCGTGAGGCTGCCAACGCCGCCGACGATGATTGCAATGAAGCTCGGCATCAGGAGCCCGGTTCCCATCGTCGGCTCCAGGCCAAGCTGGCCGGCGGCGAGCACTCCGCTCAGACCGGCGAGAAAGGCGCCGACGGCAAAATTGAACGAACGCAGCCTGCCCACGTTGATGCCGAGCGCTGCCACGGTTTCGAGGTCGAGGGTACCGGCGCGGATACGGATGCCGAGTCGGCTATAGCGTAGCAGGACGAAAAGCAGCGCTACCGTCGCCGCCACCGTGACGACCATGAAGAGGCGATAGCCGGTGACGAAGAACAACGTATTGCTCAAAGGCTGGGACAGCACCGACGGAATGGTCACCGGTTTGCCTTGCGCGCCCCAGATGAAGCGGGTGCCGTCCTCGAAGATGAAGGCAAGGCCGAACGTCAGGAGCAGGCTGTAGAGCGGGTCGCGCCCATAGACTCGTCGGATCAGCACCCGTTCGATGGCGAGGCCGATCAGCGCGATGCACGGCGGCGCGATCAGCAGCGCGCCCCAGAAGCCGACGTAGGGCGTGATCGTATAGGCAACATAGCCGCCAGCAACGAGGAAGCCGCCGTGAGCGAAGTTGATGACGTTGCTCAGGTTGAGAATGAGCGATAACCCGAGCGCCATCAGCACGTAAAACGCGCCGATGATCAGACCGTTGGTGACGTTGAAGAGCAGCAGTTCAGTCATCGCCCACCATTCTTGTTATGGCGCCCGTGGCGCCCGTGCTTCGCTTCCGCTTGCGCAATGAGAACCGCGCCCGGCGATCCCGCCGGGCATTTGCGCTATCAGGAGGGCCACTGCAGCTTGCAGCCCGTTTCACTCTCGGGAGGTGCGGTCTTGTCACCCGCGATCACGCGTTCCACGCGGAACAGGTCTTCCGGGTCGCCGGCCGGCTGGGATAGCGCTTCGCCCACGAACGACGACGTCATCAGCTGGTGATCCCCCTTGCGGTAGTAGCACTTGTTCGGCTGCAACCTGACGTCGTCCGCCAACTCGAAGCCGCCGAGCGCTTCGGCGAGCTTTCTGGCGTCGAGCGTCTTTTCCTTGTTGGCGATGGCGGCCAGGGTATGCACCGATGTATAGCCGAACCAGTGACGCGCGGTGGGAACCTTACCGCCGTTCACCTTGCGGATGTCGGCCACGAACTTCTCGACTCCCGGCACCCCCGGCTGCTTCCAGTACCACTCGAACATCCAGATGCCGACACGCGCGTCCGGCGGCATCGCCGCGAGCGATTCGAGCTCCTGCTGCAGCCCGGCGATGTGAATGCTCTTGCCGATACCGAACTGAGCGATCTGCTTCAGGCAGTTGACCATGTCGGAGCCTTGCGGGAGCACGAGCAGCACGTCGGGGTTCGCCGCGCGCGCCTTGATCAGATAGGCGGAGAAGTCGGTCGTGCCGAGCGGGGTGAGCTCGTTGCCGGTCATCGTGCCACCGAGCTTCTGCAGATCGGCGGCCGCGGCCTTCTGCAGCGTGTGGCCGAACGCGTAGTCCGGTGTGATGAAATGCCACTTCTTGCCGTACTTGGTGAACAGCAGGTTCGCGACGGCGTTCGCCTCCATGCTGGTCGTGTTGCAAACGCGATAAACGTTCCATTTGCAGTCGACGCCCGTGATCGTATCGGTGTGGCCGCCCGAAACGATATGCAGCACCTTCTTCTCATTGCTGACCTGAGAAATGGCCTGGGCGATACCGGAGTTCACGTCGCCGATGAGGAACGTGACCTGATCGCGTTCGATCAGCTTGCGCGCCTTCTGCACGCCGGTGCCGACGTCGTTTGCCGAATCTTCGACCATGAGTTCCACGGGGCGTCCCAGAATGCCGCCTTGGGCATTGATCTGCTGAACGGCAAGCCGTGCGCCCGTCACTTCATTCTGTGCTACCGCAGCATAGACGCCCGTCAGCGGATCGACCATGCCGATTCGCAACGGAGCTTCGCCGCGCGCCTTGATGATGAAGGGCGGCGCCAACTGCAGTGCGGCTGTTGCGGCAGTTGCTTTGAGTATGGTGCGCCGACTGAAAGCGGGGACACGACCTGGTGTTTTCATAGGGTTCTCCCTCACCGTGATGTCGAATCTTTCGAACCGCGGAATGGTGTGTCCGCGCGTGCGAAACGCGCGCTATTCGATCTTGAACGCGTTCAACGGAATCCACAAGACTGCGTTTTCCCGCTGTCGGATGCGCGACCGCGCCTGTACATGGGCTGCCGTATAACTTCTGTCTGGAAGCCAATCGTCTGCGATTCGCAGACGCGATGCGAGCGATAAAGTTGGCGGGCGTGTGCCGCGCAGTCGAAAGACAAGGCGCAGCAAACTAAATTCTCGAGAAGTCGTAGTCTCGTTCAACGAGGCAAATACGGGTTTTGTAGGATTCGTACCATTTTTCCCGGCCGGTCTGTTGTGCTACCAGATGCATTGAATCACGTTTCCAGGCGGAGATGGATTCGAGGCTATCCCAATAGGAAACCGTAATTCCAAGTTCCTCCCGCGCAGACTCGACGCCCAGGAATCCGGGCTGTTTTGCGGCCGCTTCGACCATTGCATCGGCCATGTCTTCGTACCCGTTGTCCCCGGGGGTTCGGATGGACGTGAAGATCACCGCGTAATAGGGAGTGGCTCTGGTGTTCGCTATAGACATTCTTACCTTCCTTCGGTCTTTTGCTATTGATGGTTTTGAAGTGCACATTGTCGGCGATCCGTGTCACGTCGTCGAGCCGCGTGTCTGGAACCGGGGCAGCGAGCTATCTTCCGTGCAATATACTTCCGTATAGCCAGGAGACTCACCGTCGAAGCCAGGGCGGATAGCGGTCCCCCGGTAACGAAGTTGCTAATAGGGGGCACTTAAATGCGAAACTGGCTCCTGATTCCAACAAAAGAACAATGGAATAAATGGTCTTTGCCCAGCAAGCTCACTTTTGCGGGGACTTTCGTCGGAGTTCTGAGTCTTCTTTTGACAGTTCTGTTCTTTGTTTTGCCGCTGATCTTTGCGTCCGATCCGACAGAAAAACGGTTGGACGGTGCGTTGCTTGCCGCAATCGAAGATGCCAAATCCATCAGGAGCCAGCTCTCGTCACTCAAACAAATGGGGGAATTGAAATCGAAGGGTAACGATATTGCCGTTCCTTCATCCAAAGACGGCCCAGCGATAGTCGAGTCTTCCGCAATGAAGCAACTGATGGATGACGGCGATTTTTATCAACGATTGTCACCGCTTCTTCGCGAAAGACTGCCGAAGTTCATCCAAATAAGAAATGCTCTACTGAATGGGCTCGGCCGGGCACAACCAGATATTACGCAGCCCGGGACGCTCCGTCTTTTGGATATCGAGCTCGAAACCGAAACTAATTGTCTCATTCTCGAACGTCAGCTTCGTTCAGGCGAGATGACGAAGGATCGGCACGACGAATTATTTAATGCGGCGCTCGAACTTCAGGCGTTAAGAATGCGTCTTCCAGCACCAGGCGACCGCGGTAACCTCCCTGGCCACACGCCTGGCCCCTCGGCAGAGGGCCAGGTAAAAGATCCGCCGGGGCAGTGAATCATGCTGCTTTAACCGCCGACTTAATAGTTATTGCGAGACGCGTCGCTCACGACCGCTGAGGTGCGAACGGCCAAGGAGTGCCGACCGACCAGGGCAACGTCTGAACGTCAGCAATGACCTGACTGTGTCAGGCCGGCGGCAGCACTACGACGACCACCCGTCATTTCCCAGCATGGTTCGACGACATGCCGGTGCACCGCAATGACACGCGTACTGGGCGCGAACCTCGTCGGTGACCGCACCGTCCACTGACAGACCGTAGTTGATGAAAAGCTCCTCCCCGGGGGCGATCGTGGCGAGCGCATGAATGAACACCCGGTCGCCCGTTTCGATGGCCTCGCAGTTGGGGGCGCACGCATGGTTCAGATACCGCGCGCTGTTGCCGCCGCGGCTGCCGTCGATCACGCGTCCATCGGACAGACCGAACACGAACGTGTGGCCCGCGTCGGCTCGCTGGCGGGCGGCGGCGCGCCGCCAGCTGGTCACTTCCCCCTTGTACTCGATGACCCGTTCGCCCGCGGCGATCGGCTGCAGCGCGAACAGTCCCATGCCATGCACGGGTGAGCGTCGTGCGGTGATGCGTCGCAATCGCATGTTGTCGTTTCCTTCGCGACCCTCGGTCGTTGCATGTGGTTTAGCGGCGATGCGAAGCATATCGCCACGCACTCACGCGCTCAATATATTTCTTAATAAAACTGCAACTAACTGTCAAGGACCGCCGCGCCAGGAGTTCCGGCTTCGCCGCAAAGAGGCTGGCAACGCCCGACGGTCAGAGGGAGGCCATCAAGTCGCATGTCGACGCCATCGCAGTGGCGCAACAGTCGCCTCAGGCAAACGAGCGGCTGGCCGCCGCCGCGCGCTTGCGCAGCCAGTTCATGCAGGCGAAGAGGGCGATCGCGAACGCCATCAGCAGGGTGGCCACGGCGAGGATCGACGGGTCGATCTGGTCACGGATGCCGCTCCACATCTGCCGCGGCACGGTGCGCTGCTCCGGGCCGCCGATGAACAGAATGACGATCACTTCGTCGAACGATGTCGCGAATGCAAACACACTGCCGGTTGCGACGGCGGGTGCGATCAGCGGCAGCGTGACGCGACGAAATGCGACCCACGGCTGCGCACCCAGACCCGACGCCGCGCGAAGCAGGCTTTGATCGAACGACAGCAGCGAAGCGGTCACGGTAATCACCACGAAGGGCGTACCGAGCGCGGCATGCGCAAGCACGACGCCGGTATACGAATTGACCAGCCCGAGCGGCGAAAAGACCAGATAAAACCCCGCCGCGACGACGACGATCGGCACGATCATCGGCGACACGATGATTGGCATGATGATCGAGCGGTAAGGGAACTGCGCGCGGCTCAGGCCGAGCGCGGCCAGCGTGCCGAGCACCGTCGCGATCAGCGTCGACGCCGCGCCAATGCCGATGCTGTTCGCAAACGCGCGTTGCCAGTCCGGCGAACTCAGCGCCTGCGCGTACCAGCGCAGCGAGAAGCCCTGCATCGGGTACGAGAAGAACGAGCCGGAGTTGAACGACAGCGGCACGATCGCGAGGATCGGCGCGACGAGGAAAAAGAAAATCAGCGCGCAATGCACGCGCAGTGCCGCGCCCGAGATGCGTTCCGAGAGTAGCCGGGTTCGTCCGTCTTTCATCTGAGTCTGCCTGTTGATCGACTATCCGAATGAGCGACAACCAGCTAGCGGCGTTTGCGCGGCGCGTTAGCCGAAGCGCAAGCGGTCGATACCGACCAGCCGGTTGAAGATGAAGTAGAACACCGCCGTGAATGCGATCAGATAACACGACAGCGCACCCGCGAGTCCCCAGTTGAGCTGATCGTTGGTCTGCGACGCGATCAGCTGGCTGATCATTTCGTCGCCGGCGCCGCCTAGCAGGGCAGGGGTGATGTAATAACCGAGCGCGAGCACGAACACGAGAAAACATCCCGCGCCGACACCCGGCAGCGTCTGCGGAATATATACGCGCACGAAGGCCACGGCCGGATGCGCGCCGAGCGATTTCGCCGCGCGCATGTACACGGGCGGCACGCCTTTCATGACCGAAAAGATCGCGAGGATCATGTAGGGCAGCAGGATGTGCGTCATGCCGATCAACACACCCGTGCGATTGAAAATCAGCGGCAGCGGATGGTTGATGATCCCGAAGCGGAGCAACGCGCTATTGATCACGCCACCGGGTTGCAGCAGCACATACCACGCGGTGGTGCGCACCAGCAGCGAGGTCCAGAACGGCACGATCACGAACAGAATCAGCCGGTTGCTCTGGTTCTCAGGCAGTGTCGCGAGCAGATAAGCCACCGGGTAGCCCAGCACCAGGCACAGCAGCGTGACCGTCGCACTGATCGTGACCGTGCGCCCAAAGGCCGCGCGGAAGATGGCGCTGTCCGCCGCGACGGACGTCACCGAACCATCAGGCGCGACTTGCGCGTCGACGGCGTTCAGCAAATAGTCGGGTGTGGGCGAGATCGACGCACGCTTGAGCAGACGCCAGGTTTCCGGCGCGTTCCAGCGTTCATCCAGATCGATCAGGGCGGGTTTCCATTGCGCCGGCGTCTCCGAACGTGTGGCACGCGCCGTCTTGAACAGCAGGCTGCGGAACTCCGGTTGATAGAAGTTCATGCGCCGCGCGATATTGCCGAGCTGGCCGGATTCGCTGGCGTCCTTCAGATCGTGCGCGAGTGCGGCGAAGGCCGGTTCGCCGGGCAAGCCCGCGCCGTCCCATCCGGCCAGCGTTGCGCTCAACTGCGGCATGCCGGTGCGCACTTCAGGGTTTCGCACGCTGCGCGCGAGCAGGCTCGCGATCGGGGCAACGAACGTCACCAGCAGAAAGACGAGCAACGGCAAAGCCAGCAGCAATGCGCGCATCGCGGCCTTGCGGCGCGCAGCCCGGAACGACTCGCGGTTCGCGGCCTGCGGGCCGCGGCCGAAAGGGGCGGTGGATGGCAGGGGCGTGTTCATCGTGCTCGATCTCTCGGGTGACGTTCGTTCGATCCGGCGTTACTGCGTCAGCCAGTTCTGGAACCGCTTGTTGATCGCATCCGCGTTGTCGGCCCAGAACGTCGCGTTGATTTGCAGCGGACGCTTGAAGTTCTCCGGCGCCGTCGGCAGATCGTTGAGACGCGCCTTGTCGATCAGCGGAATGGCGTCCTTGCGCGGCGGCGCGTAAGCGATGTACTTCGACAGGTCCGCATAGGCCTGCGGCGTCGAGGATGCGACGATGAACTTCTGCGCCGCGTCGGCATGCTTCGCGCCGTTGACCACGGCCCACCATTCGTAGTCGTACACCTGCGCATCCCAGACGATCTTGAACGGCTTCTTGTCCTTGTGCACGGCGTCGTCGATACGGCCGTTGTACGCCTGGGTCATTACGACCGCGCCGTCGGCGAGCAGCTGCGGCGCCTGCGCACCCGCTTCCCACCAGACGATGCTCGGCTTGATCGTGTCGAGCTTCTTGAACGCGCGGTCGACGCCGGCGGGCGTGGAGAGCGTCTTGTAGACGTCCTTGGGCGCCACGCCATCGGCGATCAACGCCCATTCCATCGCGACCTTCGGCGACTTGCGCATGCCGCGCTTGCCGGGGTACTTGTTCAGGTCGAAGAAATCGTTGATGGTGGTCGGCGCGGTTTTCAGCTTGCTGCTGTCGTATGCATAGACGGTGGACCACACCATCGCGCTGACGGCGCAATCGCTGATCGAGCCCGGCAGGAAGTCGCTGGTGTTGCCGAGTGCCTTCTTGTCGAACTTGGCGATCAGGCCTTCGTCGCAAGCGGTGATCGCGTCGTTGGTTTCGAGGTCGATCAGATCCCAGGTCGGGTTCTTCGACTGCTCCATTGCCTGCAACTTGGCGAGGCCGCCATCGTAGGACTCGGTGGAAAACTGGTTGCCGGTTTTCGCGGTGAACGGTTCGAACCATGCTTTTTTCGCGGCCGCTTCATACGCACCGCCGAAGGTGACGACGGAAATCGTATCGGCCGCGTAAACCGTGGTGGTGGCAAACAGCCCGAGCGCGCATGCCCCGAGGGTGGTCCGGAATGACGAGAACGTGGTCTTCATTTCTAGTTGGCTCCTGCGATAAGTGGCGAGGCGGACGAGGGAACGGCAACGGTGGAATAGTCGGCGCCGCCGGACACGGCGGAAGATTTCGGCGCGGCCGCCATCGCGGGCAGCACCTTGCAGTCGTCGCGTCGCCAGGTCACGGCGGTCTGACGGCCGAGTGCGGGCAGATCGTGGTGCTGTGTGTTCGGCACCTTAACGACCATGCTTTCGCCATGGCCGAGCTTCAGATGTACGCGATGATGATCGCCGCAGTAGACGAGTTCCTCGACCAGTGCGTGCACGACGTTCATGTTCTGCCGTGTCGCTTCCTGCACGGCTTCCGGCGTCGCGGCGATGTGTGCGCGCTCGGGTCGCAGCGCCAGCACCGCCGCGTCGCCTGACGCGAGCCCGGCGCCTGGGCGTCCGCGCACCGTGCTGCCGTCGGCCAGCTGCATCGCGGCCCATTCGCCGCCGTCGGAATTGACGCGACCGGTCAGTCCATTGTTCTCGCCGACGAAATTGGCAACGAATGCGTTTGCCGCGTTTTCATAGAGTTCGGTCGGCGTGGCGGCCTGCTGGATGCGTCCATCGGAAAACACGGCGACGCGGTTCGACATCGTCAGTGCTTCGTTCTGGTCGTGGGTCACATAGACGATCGTCAGCGACAGTTCGCGATGCAGCCGCATGATTTCGTATTGCATGGTTTCGCGCAGGCGCTTGTCGAGCGCGCCGAGCGGCTCATCCATCAGCACCACGCTCGGCTCGAAGACCAGCGCGCGAGCCAGCGCGACACGCTGCTGCTGGCCACCCGACAGTTGCGACGGCCGCCGCCCCGCCAGATGCGATAACTCCACCATGTCGAGCACGCGCGTCACGCGCGTTTTCTGTTCGCTGCGGCTCACCTTGCGCACGGACAGCGGAAACGCGACGTTCTCGGCAATCGTCATGTGCGGGAACAGCGCATAGTTCTGAAACACCATGCCGATATCGCGCCGATGCGGCGGCTTGTCGTCCAGACGCTTGCCGGCAAGGCGGATTTCGCCGCGGGTCGGCGATTCGAATCCCGCCAGCATCATCAGTGTCGTGGTCTTGCCGGAACCGGACGGACCGAGCAGCGAAACGAATTCACCGTGCCCGACGTCGAGATCGAGTCCCTCGACGACGCTATGCACGCCGTCGTATGACTTGCTGACGCCGTCGAACGAGATAAATGGTTGGCTTGACATGGGCATCTCGGCAAAGTGTTGGCGGTCTACGCGGGGCGGCGCATCACCTCGCGCCCACGCGTCCCGCCAGATAGCGGGCGAAGTCGTAATTCGGCCGTTCGAGAGGGCTCAGGTGGCCGGGCTTCGCGAGTGGCGCGTGCACGCCGCGAAACACCGCCTCGACGCCGCGCCGGTCCTCGGCGTTGACTTCGTCGAGCAGCGTCTTGAGCGTCGCCATGTAGTCGGCGGCGCGCGGATCGTCGACGAATTCCGGCGCGAGGCCGCCGCCGAAGCGGATATGCACGCGGCCGACGCCCCGCGGCTGCAGGATCAGATACCAGAAGTAGCCGGGGGTCAGCGTGATCAGGTGGGTCGGGTAGATCGCCAGCAGCGCGGTGGTACGACGCCAGTGCCCTTGCAGGCGCGTGTTGGCGGGATGCGCGTTGCCGATCGGCAGCGATGCTTCCTTGGTGATCCAGTGATAGTTGAACGCCGGCAAACCCGGCGGACATTCCATTTCTTCGAGCTTCGAGTGCGGTCCGACCGTGGCGCGATGCAGCATCGGCAGGTGGTAGCTCTCCATGAAATTTTCCGCGAGGATCTTCCAGTTGGTGTCCCACTCGTGCTCTTCGTGGAAGGTCTCGACGTAGTCGCCCATGCCGTACGGCGCGATCAGCTTCGTCAGCTCGGACAAATGCGATTCCACCGCAGGCGCGCGCGCGTTGAGCGTCACATAGATCCAGCCTTGCCACGTCTCGCAGCGCACGGCAGGCAGCCTGTATTGGTCCTTGCAAAAGCCCGGCTGCTTATCCATCAACGGCGCGCCCGCGAGCGCGCCATCGAGCGTGTAGTTCCATGCGTGATACGGACACACGATCCGGCGCACGTTGCCGCGCCCTTCGAGCAATACCGACATGCGGTGCAGGCAAACATTAGAGAATGCGCGCAACGCGCCGCTCGCATCGCGCAGCACGAACACGGGCTGGTCGTCGATCTGCGCGCTCAGGTAGTCGCCGGTCTGTGCCAGCGCGCTCGCGCGGCCCACGCACAACCACTCGTTGCGAAACACGTCGCGCTGTTCGAGCGCGAGAAACGCCTCCGACGTGTAGACGGCCGGCGGCATCGCGTGTGCATCCTCGAACGGACGCTCGCAGTTCTCGCGCAGCGCGTGAACGATGTCGAGCTCAGTGTCCGTCGACTGAAGAATGGCTGACATAGGGGCCCCCATCAGTGTTTGCATCCGATGTGCACCAATCTAACAATCCAAATTGCTAGGTAAAATATTGTTTTTGCATGCAGTGCATAGTGGATGACTATGCAGTGACACTTCCGTGCTCCTATTAGCCGATGTGCAGACGCCGAATATACGTTTCACAGAATGCCGAAAAGCGCTTCACAACCTCGCGCGGCTTGACGGCGGCCGATAGCGCAATGCCAAGCGTCGTCGCATTGACACTCTCCCTGAAATGTTTAATCACGAAGTCTTCGCCGTCCACAGTCCGGGTCGACTTCAGCGGGAAGTTGAGTATGCTGTAACCCAAGCCGTTGGCGACCATGCCACGCACGACTTCAGGCTGTGACGAGCGGAAAGCCGCGGTAGGGCGGCTGCCGACCGCGTCGAACAGCGCAGAAAAGTACTCGCGGCTATGCGGAAGATCCAGCATCACATAGGGCTCGGGCAGCAGATCGGCCAGCGACACCTGGCGCGCCCGTGCAAGCCTGTGTGTTTTGGGCAGGATGACATACGGTGGCAGCGAAAGCAGCGGGGTAAACGCGATTCCATCGGTGATATCGAGGCTATAGGTCAGCGCGATATCGAGCGAGCCGTCGTGCAGGCCGCTCAAGAGCGTGTCCTGATGCGCTTCCGTGGTACGGAAGGTGATCGCCGAATAATCCTGCACGAAGCGGCTGATGATGCCGGGCATCAGCGGCGGCGCCAGCGACACCATGCAGCCGAGCGAGATGGAGCCCGACATGCCGCCGTCGATTTCGGTCGCGGTCAGCTGTAATTCTTCGGCGTTCTGAAGCAGATTGCGAGCGTGGCCGAGCAGATCGCGGCCCGGTTGCGTGAGCGACAACCCGCTCGCGTGATGGCGGATGAACAGCTGGACGCCGAACGATTCCTCCAGATCCGCGAGCGATGTCGAGATAGACGGCTGAGAGATATGCAGCCGCTTTGCCGCGGCGGTGAAGGAAAGCGTTTCGGCCGTGACGACAAAATACCTGAGCTGACGCAACGAGTAGCGGATCGAGGTGCCGTCCATCAATTGCTCCGTGTTCGGTCGAACCGATTGTCGCTCGACAATTCCCGATTGCATAGCGAAAAACGATGCAAAGCATTTTTAAAATATAGTTTTGGTTGCCCGCCGCGCGGCGTACATTCTGTCCGACCGAGAGACCCGAATCCAGAGCGCATTTCAGAAGGAGAAGGCCATGGCGGCTGAAAAATTGTCCATCGACACGCTGGTCATAGGCGCGGGTCAGGCTGGCGTGGCGATGAGCGAACATCTGAGCAATCTCGGCGTGCCCCATCTCGTGCTGGAGCGCGACCGCATCGCGGAACGCTGGCGTACTTGCCGCTGGGATTCACTGGTCGCCAATGGTCCCGCCTGGCACGACCGCTTCCCTAATATGGAGTTCGAAGGACTCGATCCCGATGGCTTCGCCGGCAAGGATCAGGTCGCCGATTACTTCGAAGCCTATGCGCGTAACTTCAATGCGCCGATCCGCACCGGCGTCGAAGTCACGAGCGTCGAGCGTCTGAAGGGCCGGGCAGGATTTGCGGTCGCAACGTCCGACGGCACGATCGAAGCCCATCGCGTCGTCGTTGCGACCGGGCCGTTCCAGCGTCCCGTCATTCCCCCCATCGCGCCACAGGACCTCGAGCTCACGCAGCTTCATTCGGCCCACTATCGGAACCCTGAGCAACTGCCCGAAGGCGCGGTGCTCGTGGTGGGCGCGGGGTCGTCCGGCGTGCAGATCGCCGACGAACTGCAACGCGCGGGCCGCAAGGTTTATCTGTCCGTCGGTGCGCATGACCGTCCGCCGCGCGCGTATCGCGGTCGCGATTTCTGCTGGTGGCTGGGTGTGCTCGGCGAATGGGACAAGGAAGTCGCCGTGCCGGGACGCGAGCATGTGACCATCGCTGTCAGCGGCGCGTACGGCGGCCAGACCATCGATTTTCGCCGGCTTGCGCATCGCGGCATGACGCTCGTCGGCACGACGAAATCGTTCGCGAATCGCGTTGTGACCTTCGAACCGGACCTCGCCGTCAATCTGAAGCGTGGCGACGAATATCTGATGTCGCTACTCGACACCGCCGACGACTACATCGAGCGCAACGGCGTCGATCTGCCGGAAGACCCCGACGCACGGCTGATTCCACCGGACCCGGAGTGCGTCACGCATCCGCTGCCGGAGCTGGATCTGCACCAGGCGGGGGTGAGCACGATCATCTGGGCCACCGGCTATGCGGTCGATTTCAGCTGGCTGCACGTGAACGCGTTCGACGATAAAGGCAAGCCGCAGCATCAGCGCGGTGTATCGAAGGAGCCTGGCGTGTATTTCCTCGGCCTGCCGTGGTTGTCGCGGCGCGCGTCGTCGTTTATCTGGGGCGTCTGGCACGACGCAAAGCACATCGCTGATCACATCGTCACGCAGCGCAAATACCTCGCCTATCGCGACGCGTCGCAGCGTCAGCAGGACGCGCGCGGCGCGCATGGCGCGCATGCACCCGATACCGCGTGCGACGCATCGTACGCGCCGAAGACCAAAGAAGTGGGAGTGAACTGATGCCTACGCATACCCGCATCCGCATGTTCAATACGAAGGACACGTACCCGAACCAGTCGCTCGATAACGATCTTTGCCAGGCGGTTCGCGCGGGCAATACGGTCTATGTGCGCGGCCAGGTGGGTACGGATTTCGACGGCAACCTGATCGGTCTCGGCGATCCGCGCGCGCAGGCCGAGCAGGCGATGAAGAACGTCAGGCAGCTTCTGGAGGAAGCCGGCAGCGACCTGTCGCATATCGTCAAGACGACGACTTACATTACCGATCCTCGTTATCGCGAGCCGGTGTATCAGGAAGTGGGCAAGTGGCTGAAGGGCGTGTATCCGATTTCGACGGGGCTTTGCGTCAGCGCGCTCGGCCAGCCGCAATGGCTGATGGAAATCGACGTGATCGCCGTGATTCCGGACAACTGGACGCCCGTGCAGGCTTAAAGGATTCCCATGACATTCTCGATCGTCGGACGTTGTGAGAAGACCGGTCAGCTCGGTATCGCGATCAGTTCGTCGAGCATTGCCGTGGGTGCGAGGTGTCCGTGGGTGCGCGCGGGCGTCGGTGCGGTGGCGACGCAGAACGTGACGCTGCCCGCGCTCGGGCCGCAGATTCTCGATCTGCTGGAAAGCGGGCGTATCGCGCCGGATGCGGCGCTCGAACGGGCGCTAGGCGCGAGCGAATGGAGCGAGTACCGGCAGGTGACGGTGGTCGACAGCGAGGGGCGCACCGCGCTGTTCACCGGCAAGGAAGCACTCGGCGTGCATCACGCCGTCGCGGGAAATCAGTGTGTGGCAGCGGGTAATCTGCTCGCCGGCAAGCCGGTGATCGACGCGATGGTGAAAGCGTTCGAGAGCGCGCAAGGCGCGCTTGCCGATCGTCTGCTGCACGCGATGCATGCTGCCGTCGAAGCCGGCGGAGAAGCCGGGCCCGTGCATTCGGCGGCTTTGAAGATCGTCGATACACACGTCTGGCCGGTCGTCGATCTGCGTGTCGATTGGGCGGATGACGATCCGATCGGCAAACTCGACGCGCTATGGCAAGCGTATCGGCCGCAGATGCGGGACTACATCGCGCGCGCGTTGAATCCCACCGCGGCGCCGAGCTACGGAGTGCCCGGCGATGAGTGAGTTGGCGAGCCGTACGCTGCTCGAACGGCTGATCGGTTTTGCGACTGTCAGCCGCGACTCCAATCTGGAACTGATCGGCTTCGTGCAGCAATACCTCGCGGATCTAGGTGTGGAAAGCGAGCTATTCCATAACGACGATCGCACCAAGGCGAATCTGTTCGCGACCATCGGGCCGCGAGACCGTGGTGGCATCGTGCTGTCCGGGCATACCGATGTGGTGCCCGTCGAGGGTCAGGCGTGGACCGTGGAGCCGTTTCGTCTCACCGAGAAAGAAGGTCGCCTGTACGGACGCGGCACGGCCGACATGAAAGGCTACATCGCGTCCGTGCTGGCGGCAGTGCCCGCATTCCTGAGGCTGAAGCTCGACGTGCCGGTGCATCTCGCGTTTTCGTACGACGAGGAAGTGGGCTGTCTCGGCGTGCGGCCGATGCTGGCCGAACTCGAAAAGCGCGCGCATAAGCCGCGCATGTGTCTGATTGGCGAGCCGACCGAATTGAAACCTGTGCTCGGCCACAAGAGCAAGCTCGCGATGCGCTGCCACGTGAAGGGCGCGGCATGTCATTCCGCTTACGCGCCGCAGGGCGTCAACGCGATCCAATACGCGGCGCGGCTGATCCACCGGCTGGAACAGATCGGCGACGAACTCGCGCAGCCGGAACACCATGACGCGCGTTTCGATCCGCCGTTCTCGACGGTGCAGACCGGTGTCATCAAGGGCGGACGCGCGCTGAATATCGTGCCCGCCGAATGCGAATTCGATTTTGAAGTGCGGGGCGTGCCGGGCTTCGATCCCACCAGGGTGGTGGACAAACTGCAAAGCTACGCGGCAACCGAACTGCTGCCGAAGATGCGCGCGGTGCAGCCCGATACCGATGTCCGTGTGCAGATGCTGAATGCGTATCCTGGACTCGCGACTTCGCCCGATAGCGACGCGGCACGCCTGCTCGCGTCGTTGAGCGGATCGAAAGAATACGCAACGGTCGCCTTTGGCACGGAAGGCGGACTGTTCACGCAGGCGGGCATTCCAACCGTGGTCTGTGGACCCGGCAGCATGGATCAGGGCCACAAGCCGGATGAGTTCATCACGGTCGAACAACTGAACCGGTGCGACGCGATGTTCGCGCGCCTCGCTGAACATCTAGCAGCGTGAAGTGGCCCAGACTCATCGCGACACACGCTCTACCGCATCGAGTACGAAGTGCGCGACCACGACCACGCCTGTGGTCAGGGTCGCGAGCCAGCAGAGCGCGCGTAAAGACCAATGCGCGACGAGTTCGCCGACCGCTTCGCGTTTCGCACTCAGCAGCACGAGAAGCACCAGCACGGGCGTAATCGTCATACCGTTGACGATGGCGCTCCAGTACAGCGCCTTGACAGGATCGACGCGCCATAGGCCGAGCGCGAGACCAAGCAGCGTCCCCAGTCCCGCGAGCGCAACGAGCAAAACGGCAAGGCGCCGATCACGTTGTTTGCCGCGGGGCCAGTCGAACGAACTCGCGACCGCTTGCGCAGCGGAACCGGCAAGCGAAGGTAGTGCAAGCAGCGCCGAGCCGACCAGCGCAAGCCCGAGCAGGGGGCCGGCATAGCCCTTCAGGAGCGGTTCGAGCGCTCGCGAAAGCTCCGTGGGCTCGCCGGGCTGGGTCTGTGCGCCATGCAGCGTCGCCGCAGCCGCAATCATCATGCACGCTGCCGCCACGCTCGATAACGCGGTGCGTATCAAGGTCTGGTTGCGCAATCGGCGAAGCTGCTCTGACGAACTTCGATCGCCGCGCGCGGCGTGCTGTTCGTGCTGCCGATGTTCTTCCTGGGCTTCCTGCTCGGCCTGCGAAAAAAGCAGATACGGACTCATCGTCGTACCGAGCACGGCCATCAGCATGGTCACGAAATCTTCTTTCCACTCGACGTGTGGCACCAGAGAGCGCAGCACGATCGTGTGCCACGGCACATCGACGATCAGCAGCACGCCGACATACGCGAACATCGGCAGCATCAACCATTTGAGCACCTGCGCATAGCGCGCATATGGGATGAACCACTGCAGCGCAATCGACGTGCAACCGCATGCAAGTGTCAGCAGCCAAAGCGGCCCATGCGTGAAGCGTTGGATGACTACGGCCATCGCCATCACATTGACCGCGATGTTCAGCGTGTTCGCAATCACGAAGCGCGCCACGGCGAAATAGAAGAACACCGGCGAATAGTGCGCGCGCATGTTCGCCGTCAGGCCGTGTCCCGTGACGGCCGCGACACGCGCCGAGACCAGTTGCAGCGCAACCATCGACGGATACGACAGTACGCAGGTCCACAGCATGTCGTAGCCGTACCACGCGCCCGCGAGCGAATAGGTGGCGATGCCGCTGGGGTCGTTATCGCAACCGAGACTTGCCAGCCCCGGTCCGAGATCGGCGGCCCATGAGCGCGCAGGCTGCGACGAGGAAGCGGGCGTACTACCTTGTGCGGCGCCGGACGAGCTGCGTCTGTCGGGGGGAGAGTGCATGCGGTTGATCGTCGGGAAACCGGGGATGCTGTAGCGCTCGCACGAAACGTTCCTTCGTCGAATCGAACCGTGGGCTACGCCGACTACTACTCCACGCTCGACGCCCCGATGGTCGCCACCACTGAAGCGCTATCCGGTGCTATATTTTTTGCGTCGTCATTTCTATGACTATTGCTACCGCGCGCCACATGCAGCAGACGACGCCGACGGTAAAACCGGACATGTCGGAGATTCCGCCGTTAATGACACTTGAAGAGAATGCGCATCGCATGACCACTCGCGCCGCAACCGCAGGGGTCGTGGGCTAATGGAAACGAGCGACTACGACGGGTACACGTTGTGGGGGCATGCCATTCTTCAGCAAGAAGGCGAGGGCATCCTGCAACCGGAGCGCTATGCGGCGAGCGGAACCATCACCCGGGGCGGAAAGCTGGTCGAAGCATCGGGCATTCTGGGATTATTCGATAGCGAGGAAGAAGCCCACCATGCAGGCCTCGATTGGGCGCGCGCGTGGGTGGATGCGCATGGATGAGCGTGAGCGTGGCCGTGGCCTACGTTTCCCGCTTGCTGCGTCCATAAAGCAGCAGCATCGCTGCTATCACCACGCCGTAGATGATCTGACGTCCGGCTTCCGGCATCTGCGCGACTGAAAGGATCGACTGCAGCAGCGTAATCAGAATCGCGCCCGCCACGGTGCCGAGGTATGAGCCTCGGCCCCCCAGAATCGACGTGCCGCCGAGCACGACTGCCGCGATCGCCGGCAGCAGGTAGGCATCGCCCATCGACTGCGCTGCCTTCGATGCATAGCCGGCCAGCAATACGCCGCCGAACGCCGCGAACCCGCTGCACACCGCAAATGCGGCCACGGTCACGAGCCGCGTATTGATGCCGGACAGATAGGCGGCGCGCTCCGTATTGCCGATCGCGTACAGCGTGCGCCCGAAGATCGTACGCGACAGCAGGAACACCGTGGCGCCGCCGATCACCACCCACAGCGCAACGGCATTCGGCACGCCCGGCACGAGCCAGCCCGCGGCGAGCCATCGCATCACCTGTGGCGCGGAATCCTGCGGCGACGATCCGCCGGTATAGACGATCATGATGCCCTGCGCGACCGCATTGGTCGCGAGCGTGGCGATCATCGACGGGATGCGCAGCAGCGCGACGAGAATGCCGTTGACGACGCCGATCAGCACGCCGCAACCGATCCCGACCGGAATCGCGAGGATCTGTCCGAATTCGCCGTGTCCCGCTACCGCGCACGCCATCATTGCGCCGACCGTGATCGTCCACGGCAGCGACAAGTCGATGTGGCCGAGCAGGATCACCATCATCAGGCCGGTCGCGATGATGCCGAGGAAAGCGCCGACCTTCAGTTGCAGCAGGATGTACTCCGGCGACGTGAAGCTGCGCGAAAACATTCCGCCGACGAGCAGCAGCGCGACGATGCACGCGAACGCGATCACGATCGGTTTGTCGATTCTGCGCGTGAGCTTCGACACGAACGTGCTGAGGCCGTTTGCCGAGACGTGGCTCATTGAAACCACTCCAGGCGATTGCGTACCCTGAACAGCCCGCATGCGCCGATCGCGACAGCGAGCAGAAGAATCACCCCCTGAAATAGCGGCTGCCACAGCGCATCGACGTTGAATACGAACAGCAGGTCACCGATCGAGCGAAACGCGAATGCGCCGAAGATCGCGCCGATCGCGCTGCCCTTGCCGCCGAGCAGCGACACGCCGCCTATCACCACGGCGGCGATCGAAAACAGCGTGTACGAGTTGGCGCTGCCGAGGCTCGCTTCGCCGGTGTCGGTGAAGAAGGTCAGAAACAGGCCGCCGATCGCGGCGAGAAGGCCGGCCAGCGTATAGCTCGCGAACTTTGCGCGGCGGATCGGCATGGCGGACAGAAACGCCGCGGGTTCGGACGAGCCGGTCGCGTACGCCGCGCGCCCGATTGCCGAGCGTTTGAAAGGTACCCAGACGAGCAGTGTGGCGGCGAGCAGAATCAGCAGGCTCGCCGGCAGCACGCCGGCGACCTTGCCGGTCAGTGCGTCGGCGAGGTCCTCGTTGATCGAGCCGCCGGGCACGGGGCGCAGCAGCAGCGCCAGTCCATAGAAGACCGCGCTCGTCGCGATCGTCGTCACGATTGGCTGCAGCCGGCCGAAAATGATGATCAGACCGTTCAGCGCGCCGCACAGCGCGCCGGCCGCGAGCACGCCTGCGATGCCGAGCGCGCTGTGCAGCGCGTCGCCGGTGACGATCCACGAGCCGATGCAATTCGTCAGCACCAGCGTCATGCCGATCGACAGGTCGATGCCGGCCGTCAGCACGACGAGTGCTTGTCCCATCGAGACGAGCGCGAGCAGCACCGCCTTGTTCGCTGCGGTCTGAAACACGTTGGCCGACAATGCGGACGGATAGTTGAGCAGGTAGATCGCGAACATCAGCACGAACAGGCCGAACGCGAACACCGCCCCGCGATTCTCCGCATACCAGTAACGCAGCCCGCTCATAGCGCGACTCCCGTGGAAGGCGAAACCTGTCCGACGGGCAGGTCCAGCGCGCTCGCAATCAGGTTCTGCTCGGTGATCGCCGAGCCGACGAGTTCCTTCTTGATCCTGCCTTCGTACAGCACCAGCACGCGGTCACAGCAGCCGATCAGCTCGTCGTAGTCGGTCGAATAGAACACGATCGCCGCGCCTTCGTCGGCGAGGCGTCTGAGCAGCTGATAGAGCTCCTGCTTGGTGCCGACGTCGATGCCGCGCGTCGGGTCGCTGAGCAGTAGAATCCGCGGCTGCCGGACCAGCCACTTCGCGATCACCACCTTCTGCTGGTTGCCGCCCGACAGCGAGCCCACGGGCGCATCGATGCTGAACGTCTTGATCGCGAGCAACTCCATCATCCGGTCGACCAGCGACTGCTGGCGGTCGCGATCGATTACGCCGGCGCTGGACATGCGATCGAGCGCGGCAAACGACAGGTTCTCACGCACCGACATCGGCAGCATCAGGCCTTCGGTCTTACGGTCCTCCGGGATCAGCGCCATGCCGATTCCGTTGGCGCGCGCGGCCCTCGGGCTGCCGATCGACACCGCTTTGCCATCGACCTCGATCGTGCCCGCGCACCCGCGCAACACGCCGAACAGCGCGAGCAGCAGTTCGCGCTGGCCTTGTCCGTCGAGGCCGCCGAGGCCGAGTATTTCACCGGGCTTCAACGAAAAGCTGATGCCTTGCAGCGTGTCGCTCCACGCGAGATCGCGACACGCGAGAACCGGAGCGGCGCTGCGTCCGTTGGCGGGTTTGGCCGGGAACACATGCTGGTACTTGCGGCCGATCATCATTTCGACGACTTCGTTGTCGGTGCGCGTGCCGGCCTCGAAACTCATTACATGACGGCCGTTCCGGTAGACCGTGCATTCGTCAGCGAGCGCCTTCACCTCGTGCATCCGGTGCGAGATGAACAGCAGCGCGAGGCCCTCGTCGCGCAGGCGCTTGAGCACCTCGATCACCCGCGCGACGTCGGCCGCGGTCAGCGCCGACGTGGCTTCGTCGAGGATCAGGATGCGAGGCTCGTGCGCCAGCCCCTTGGCAAGCTCGACCATCTGCTGGCGCGACAGCGGCAGGTCCCGGACCTTTGCAAGCGGATTGATGTCGGCGGCGCCCGCTCGGGCGAGCGCCTCCTCGGCCTGGCGGCGCTGGGCCCGGCGGTCGATCATGCCGAAACGTCGCGGCGGGTTCGAAGCGAAGATATTGTCGGCTACGCTCAAGTCGGGAATGAGCGACAGCTCCTGATACACGCAGACGATGCCGGCCGCGTTCGCCTCGGCCGGCGATGCGAACGCGACCTGCCTGCCATCGTAGTGCATCGTGCCCTCGTCGGGCTGCACGACGCCGGACATCACCTTCAGCAACGTGGACTTGCCCGCGCCGTTCTCGCCGAGGATCGCGTGAATGCGGCCCCTGTTCACCGTGAGCTCGGCGTGATCCAGCGCGACCGCGCCGCCGTAGCTTTTCGACACGCCAGACATCTGAAAGAACGGCTGCGCTGCATCCTGCGGCATGCTTCGTCTCCCGTCACATTCCGGCCATCATCCGATCACTGGTTGCCCTGGGTCTGCTTCATGATCTCCTGCGCGGAGAAATTGATGCCGCAAGTCGGAAACGAGTTGCCGACGAAAAAGTTGTCGGAGTCGTTCGGGAAATAGTTGACGCCCGACTTCAGCTTCGAATCGTCGGTGACGTCTAGCGGCAGCTTGATCGAGACCGGGACCGTCTGGCCGTCCAGCGCGGCGAGCGCCGTCTTGATCGCTACCGCCACCTGCGCGGGACCGGTGCCAGCCGACGTGCACTTCAGGCCCTGGCCCCCATACTGCGCGCAGAACTTGCGAAAGCCGTTCTCCGTCTCGCCGCCGAAGGGCACGAACGGATGCTTCGCATCGATCATCGCGCGCACGACACCCGTGTCGCCGCCTTGCGCCGAGATGCCATCGAAATGACCCTGCACGGCGATCGCGTCGGCGGCGGCCTTTTGCGCGACCCCGTCGTCCCACTTGCCGTAGACCTGGACGACGTTCCACTTCTTGCCGGTGTCGTCCAACGTTTTCATGAAACCATTGTGCCGGTCCGTGTCGACCGACGTGCCCGCCACTCCGCGAACCTCGAGCACCTTGCCGCCGTTCGACAGGTGGTTCGCGAGCCACTTGGCCCACAGCACGCCGAGCCCGTACTGGTCGACGTTGACGTTGATCGCGTCTTCGCTGTCGAGGATGTTGTCGAACGCGATCAGCACGACGCCGGCGTTCTTCGCGCGGCGGATCGCAGGGCCGAACGAGGTGGGGTTCTGCGCGTCCACGATGATCGCGTCATAGCCGGCATCGATGAAGTTGTTGACGGCCGAAATCTGCGCCGGCACGTCCTCGCCGGTCGAGACGACCTTGAACTCCTTGAGCTTCGCGGCGACGGCCGGCTGTGCCGCATAGGCTTTGGCCGTCTTGATCATCTGGATGCGCCAGGTGTTCGCGATATAGCCGTTCACGAGTGCGATCCGGTAGGGCCCGTTCTTCTTCGGATACTTGATGTACTTCGTGTCGCTCTTCCAGGGGACCATGCATGTGGGATCGCTGGACGGCCCGGAAACGATCGTTGCCTGCGCGAAAGCCGCGCTTGCGCATAGCGTGAATGCCGCGGTCGCCGCCGCTCGAAGCACCTGGATTCCTGAAAGCATGTCGTCTCCTTTTTGTTGGATTGAACTTGCCGATTGCCGGCGAACATGGCGGTCATGAATCGCCGCCGAATTCTGTGCGTGAAGCAGGGAATCTTGCGGAATTGTGCTGCAGCGGGGCTGAATCGGACTCGCCGAAGCAGCGGAACGACTTCTTCAAAGGCGTCGCCTCCGAAGCAAAACGAAGGGCCGGCGCGAACTCAGTCACGTCTGACAGTACTGGCATACCAATCCGCGCGCGATAGTGGTTTACCACGGCGTCGCGGGGGGACTCGAACAGTCTGAAACCCCTGCTGAATCGGCTCGAGGCCAACAAAAGCGGCGGCGGGCCCGTGGCGGCCTGATCCGTCAATTGGTGTACCATTTTGTCGAACTCGAACCGATCCTTTGGCCGCTTCGAAGCTTTCGGGAATCCTGAATGGACGAGCTTTCACACACGCCGAACGGCCGCGGTGCCGATGAGGACGCGACCGACCGTTCCTATGTCGGACTCGCGAAGCAGATCTACGATCTGATCGCTGCCGGCGACGTCGGGCCGCGTGCGCGCCTGCCTTCCGAGCGCACGCTGGCCGAACGCTTTGGCGTGAGCCGCACACAGGTGAGGGAGGCGATCATCGCGCTGGAAGTGCAGGGCGTGGTCGAGGTTCGCGTCGGCTCGGGCATCTATGTGGCAGACGCGCCGGACCCGCGCTCCGCCATGTTCAAACTGCCGCGCGGGCTAGGCCCGATCGAGACGCTGCGCGCGCGGGTGGTGATCGAAAGCGGGATCGCCGCGTTAGCCGCTACCGAACGCAAAGATTCAGACCTGGACCGGCTGTTCGCCGCGTTACGCGCGATGCGCGAAAACATGCATGACAAAGCGGCGAACGAGGCCGCTGACCGTGATTTCCATTTGGCAATTGCGCGGGCGACGGGAAACGAAATGCTCCGGCTCGTGGTGACCGCGATGTGGGACAACTCCCGCGCCGACCCGCTGTGGAAAAAGATCGAGGAGCACTTCCACACTCCCGCATTGCGGGCGGCTTCACAGGATGAGCATCAGCGCATCTTCTCGGCGATCATGGCGCGAGACGCGGCCGCTGCGCGCACGGCGATGCAGGCGCATCTGACGCGGGTCATCGGCGAGTTCACCCAGGCGTGGCGTTAGCGCCGCTCCAGGCTGTTCGCCTTGTGCCCGGTCACGGCTCTGTTTCGTCGCCAGCAAGGTTGTCGAGGAAGCGGGCGAGTCGTTCGGTGTCGGCCTTCGTCCAGCCGTCGGGCGGCACCACGCTGGCCCAGCCGCTGACGTAATCCTCCGAAGAGTAGTTGTGACCAAAACCCGGCGGCACGGCGAGCTGATGAATCTGATCGCCCACCGCCTGCACGCCCGAGACGATCGGAAACCAATGCATCGCGCGAGGCATGTCGAAGCCGCGAGGCGGAGCCATCCATTCTGGGGGCCACCAGAACGCTCTGACGCTCCAGAAGACAGCCGGATCGGCCGGATGCTGAAGGTACACGATTCGGGGGGCCGGCCAGTCCGCATTCAATGCCACCTGATGCGGATCGCGATTCAGGAACCGTACGACACGCCCGCCATCGAAGATCGGCTGCCAGAAGGGCGACCCGCGATCGCGCTCGCGGGTGAGTTGCGCATGGATGAGGTTGGTTTGTTTGGCGCCGGCGATCAGCACGCCATCGGTCGCGGCCACCATATTGGCCACCGACGCCGATGCGTCCGCTCCCACGAAAGGCGCTTCCACTCCCGCGGCGCCGAGGCTCTTGCCGAACAGAACGAGCTTCGGCCGCTTTTGCGGTGGGAGCGTCGACCAGCGGGCGCGAACGGCGTTGAAGAGCGTGATACCCGCCTCGTCCGCGAGCCCAGCGTCCACGAAGATGGCGTAGCGGCTAGGCAGGAAAGAGTATTGAATCGCCACGATCGCCGTGTCGCCGCCGTGCAGTTCCTCGAGCGAGGTGGCGGCTTGGGGCACGATCCAGCCCGTGCCGGTGGGTATCCACACGACCAGCACTTTGCGGTCGAACCCGCCCGCGCGCTCGAGCTCGCGGACCGCAATCCGCGCGCGCTGTTCGAGGGAGTCCGCAGAACGCACCCCCACGTAGACTCTCACCGGATCGACCAGCCTCGCATCTGATCCGTGGAACTTCGCAAGTTCTTGCCTGTTTGTCGCCGTTGCCACGAAGTCGCGCCCCATGCGTCCCAAGCTGTCCCATGCGACCAACGACATGCTGCTGCCGGACACCGTGGGCGACGTGGGGGACAGGGTTCCTTCGGTCGTGTTCTCGTTCCTCGGCTCGTGGACGAGATCGGAGCCCGTGGCGAGGGCGGGAAAAAACACTCCGCGACCGAGCGCGATGCCAATCACGATGATGAAGAGCGCCGTTGCTGGCACCGACACGATCGACGGGACGTGGCGCAGGATCACCCGGTTGACTGCGGCGACACCACGGGCCGCGACTCGCCCGATGACCACCAGCAGCACCGCCGCCAACGGCGACACCACGCTCATCAGCACGCCATCCAACCAGCCGATGGTTGTCATCCCCATGAAACTACGTTGCTCGTTCTGCCAGCCGAGCCATAGCTTCGCGCCAGCGAACAGTGCAATGAGCCACGCCGCCGCCAGAACGATTGCTATGCGCCGGCGGCTCTCGCTGGCGGGCACGCGCCCCCATCGCTGCAGCAGCCGATGCACCCCGCAGCCAGCCAATGTACCTACCCCGTAGCCGATGGCCAGACAAAACGCACCGACGACGGTTTGCGTTACCCACGACCGCGGAATCAGCGTTGGCGTCAGTGACTGCCACCAGAACACGAGCGCGAGCAACGAGCCGCTGAGCGTCGGCGTCCGAAGTGCGCCTCGGAGCCAGGCAGCTATCGGCTCGTGGGGGTTCCGCATGCGTGCTCGCTCAGATTGGCGCAGCTCGCACTTCGTCCCCGCGGGCCATCCGCAAAGGAGTCGAAGACACGAGCCGGCTTGATTTTGACGGTGCTTCGGGCCATGCATCGCATTGTATTTAGCTTTCTCCGAGTCGAACAATCTCGTAGCCTGCCAGTGACTTACCGAATCGGCGCGCACGCTGCTTGCTCGTGGTGCTGCGATCGGCTCCCACGACTGAATGCCCGCAACTCAAAAATGAAAGATCGATCCACAATCCTATGCGTGCGCGACAGCAAGCTGCTCCTGGTCGCTCGCTCGCGCTCGCGCTGGTCGCTGCCCGGTGGCACGATAAAGCGGCTCGAAACCCCGCTGGACGCTGCTCGACGCGAACTGGAGGAAGAAACGAACGTGGTCGAGGTCCACCTGACGTATCTGTTCCAGTTTGGCGGGCTCAACAAGCGGCATCATGTTTTCCTTGCCGAGTTCGCGCGCGACATATCACCTGAGCCCGGCAATGAGATCGCCCAATGCCGATGGTTTACTCCGATCAAGATCGAGACTTTGTCAGCCAGCATACCCACCCGGGAGATTGTCGGCCTGTTCGTTCGGATTGACGATCGCGGCTATGGGCGCGCGGCCCGCTGAAGACAGGTGCGGCACGGTTTTAGCTACGCGGTTGTGGCAGATGGCCGTTGTAGCGAGGAGCACTGTCGTGAAAAAGGCGTTCTCAAAAAATTTTCCGGCTCCCGACCAACGGGCGCCTTTACTGGCAGAGCTTCGCCGGCACAAAATGGCTCGCACGGCATACGACTACGTACGCGGAGGCGCCAGGCGCTTTTATGCGTGGCTCGACAGCCAGCCTCCCGGCGCGTTGCCCGATGGTCCGCCGGTGTGGATTTGTGGCGACTGTCATCTCGGGAATCTCGGCCCGGTCGCGGATGCAGCGGGTCACGTGGCAGTCCAGATCAGGGATCTGGATCAATGCGTGATCGGCAATCCTGTGCACGACCTGCTTCGGCTGGGACTGTCGCTGGCCACCGCCGCGCGCAGCGCGGACTTGCCGGGCGTAATCACCAGCTGCATGGCGGAAGCGCTCATCGACGGCTACCAACAGGCCTTCGACGACACCCGCAGCAACGAGACGAAGCGGGCGCAACGGCCGGCGGTCGTGCAGGTCGCGATGAAAAGGGCACTGCACCAGTCGTGGCGCAAGCTGGGCCGGCAAACGATCGACGGTGCGGCGCCGTACATTCCTCTTGGCAAACGTTTCTGGCCGCTGTCAGAAGAAGAAGCGCAGGCGGTTCGATCCCTCTTCGCGCCGCAGTCGGACCTGGCGATGGCAGAGGTGCTGGGCGCGGCGACGACAGGCGACGCGAAAATCGAGGTGCTGGACGCGGCGTTCTGGGTCAAGGGGTGCAGTTCTTTGGGGCGCCGCCGCTACGCGGTGTTGCTGGACATCGATGGAGAATGTTCTGCTGGCGGGCCCCCCTGTCTTGTCGACATCAAGGAAGCCGCCACCGCTGCCGCGCCGGCACACGCTGGCGCCCCGATGCCCCGCGACAACGCAAAGCGCGTAGCCGAAGGTGCCCGGCACGTGACTCCCCGGCTCGGTGACCGCATGCGCGCCGCGCGTCTGAACGGAGCGGCAGTCGTGATCCGCGAACTGATGCCGCAGGATCTCAAGTTCGACGCGGACCGGCTCACCGAAGCTGATGCCGTCAAGGCAGCCCATTTCCTTGCGCTCGTGATCGGGCAGGCCCATGCGCAGCAGATGGATGCCTCGACTCGTAAAGCCTGGCTGGGCGATCTGCAGGCAAGTTGGCCCAAATCGATCAAGGCGCCATCGTGGCTGTGGCGCAGCATGGTCGAATTGACCGTCGCAAACGAAGCGGAATATCTGGAGCACTGCCGGCGCTACGCTGTCGACCGCCGGGGCGACCAGGTCAGATAGCGAGAGGCTCCCGACGACGCGCCGGTGAGCGAAAATGCAGTCATTTCCGCTGACGAACGCCGGCCAGCACGCTTGCGAGTTCGTCGATGGTGAACGGTTTGCTCAATGCGGTCCAGCGAAATGGCATCGATGGCAATTGCGGGTTTGCGTATCCCGACGCAAACACGACATGGAGTGAAGGCGCTCGCGCGGTCGCCTGCTTCGCCAGTTCGATACCGTCGATATCCGGCATCCGCAGGTCCGTGATCAGCACGTCGAAGGGTTCATTTGCCAGCCACTCGAGCGCCTCACGCGGCGACGTCGTGAATTTTCCCGCATGCCCAAGCAAGCCGATCAGTTCGTTGGTCGCTTGAGCCAGGTTCACGTCGTCGTCGACCAGCAGGATACGCAAAGGGGCGACCGGGCCGCCGGGCGCCGCATCGCGCGAAGTTTTGCTACCCACGGGGTCGCCGACATCGAGCACCTGACGGATCTTACGCGCAAGCTGCTCGCGGCTGTACGGCTTGCTGAGCAGGTCGACGCCCGGGTCGAGCCTGCCGCCATGGACGATCGCGTTCTGCGTATACCCCGACGTGAAAAGGACCTTCAGATGCGGCAGCAGCCGCAGACCCTGAGCGACCATGTCCGTGCTGCGGAGCGGACCCGGCATCACGACATCGGAAAAAACCAGATCGATATGGACGCCGCTGCGCAATACGGCGAGCGCTTCCTCCGCGGCGTCGGCTTTCAGGACCCGGTAACCGAGGTCCGAGAGCGTGTCGAGGGCGGTCGATTGCACGTTCCTGTCGTCTTCCACGACGAGGATCGTTTCCGATCCTCCCTTGGGAGCCGGTGTGACGCGTGGCGGCAGTTCGACTGCCGGCCGGTCCGAGCGGGGCAGATACAGTTTGACTGTCGTGCCGTGCCCGACCTCGCTGTAAATCTTGATATGGCCGCCGCTCTGCTTGACGAAGCCGTATGCCATGCTGAGCCCGAGACCCGTTCCTCTTCCCTCCGGTTTCGTCGTAAAGAAAGGATCGAACGCGCGATCCACCACGTCCGGCGGCATGCCTGTGCCGGTGTCGGTGACGGCCAGCAGCACGTACTGGCCAGCCTGGATGTCCGGCACCGAGGCGACGTACTCGTCGTCCAGCATCGCATTGGAGAGCTCCATCGTCAGCTTGCCGCCCTCGGACATCGCGTCCCGTGCGTTGATCGCCAGATTGAGGATCACGTTTTCCAGCTGATGGATATCGACGAGAGTGTTCCACAAGCCGCCGGCGACGACCGTTTCCACGTCGATCGTCTCGTCGAGAGCCCGGCGCAGCAGATCGTCCATGCCGCGAAGCGCGGAGGCCAGGTTGATGACGACCGGCCGTAGCGGCTGCCGCCGTCCGAACGCGAGCAGTTGCGACGCGAGTTTCGAGCCGCGCTCGACCGCTGTTATCGCTTTTGCCACGCGCTCGCGAGTCCATTCGTCGCGGGAATGCCGGCTGTCGAGCAATTCCAGATTGCCGCGCAGGATTTGCAGCACATTGTTGAAATCGTGAGCAACGCCGCCCGTCAGTTTGCCGACTGCCTCCATCTTTTGCGACTGGAACAGCGCCTTGCGCGTGTCCTCCAGCATCCGGCTGGCTTCCATACGCTCGGTGATGTCGCGCGTGATTTTCGCAAAGCCGACCAGCGTCCCATCTTCGTCACGGATTGCATCGATCACCACGTGCGCCCAGAAGCGCCGGCCGTCCTTGCGCACCCGCCACCCTTCGGCTTCGAACCGTCCCTCACTGGCTGCGATCGACAGTCCCCGTTGCGGCAGGTCGGCCGCGGCATCCTCGGGTGTGTAGAAGCGCGACATGTGCGAGCCGATGATTTCCTCGGCGCTATACCCGTTGATCCGGCGAGCGCCGGCGTTCCAGTTCGTGACGATCCCGGCGGGAGAAAGCATGAAAATCGCGTAGTCCGTCACTCCGTTCACGAGCATGCGAAAGCGCCGTTCGCTCTCGACGACGGCATCGTGCGCGGTCTTCTTGTCGGTCATGTCGCGCACGATCTTGCCGAAGCCGAGCACACGCCCGGTGTCGTCGGTCAGAGCGGTGATCACGACATTGGCCCAGAACCGTGATCCGTCCTTGCGGATGCGCCAGCCTTCGGACTCGGAGCGGCCGGTGCTGCGGGCGATATCGAGCAACGCAGCGGCGCTGCCTTTGTCGCGATCGTCCTGCGTGTGGAAAATGTCGAAGCGCTGCCCGATGACTTCGTCAGCCAGAAAGCCATGAATTTTCTCGCCGCCGACGTTCCAGGTACGGATGATGCCTTCCGGCGAAAGTCCGATGACCGCATAGTCGATGACGGAGTCGATCCATCGCTGGGCCCAGTCGTCAGGCATGGACGGACCGGCTTGCGCGCCGTCTGGTGCTCGGTAGTCGTCGGGTTTCGAATGATTCATGCGATTCGATCCTGAAGAATATGATCTGGTAGCACGTGTTATGCCACACCTGGACAGGGTCGGGGAATCGGTTCGGGACCCGAGCCGGCCGCGTGACGCCGACCGGCTCGATCAGTTCGACCGCACCGGGTTATCAAGGCCCGGGAAGGAACTGGACATCCCCGTACCAGGCGCGTGTCGTGGTAGCGGTATTGTCGGTATCGGTGAGCAGCCCATAGCCTGTGATTCGTCCTGGCGGTTCGTGAAAGACCCGCTCGTAGTCTTGCACGATATTTCGGCGCAGACTTTGCCAGCGACCCGCATCGCCGGGCTGACCGGAGACCACGATCATCTGCACGCGGTTCGTGCGGGGGTTGGCAATGACGGTGCCCGGCGCGGCGTTGGTCGACCAGACGTACATCAACGTCGCATAGGGCAGGTCTTCGCCGCTCAGTTGTTTGGCCAGCCCCATCTTCGCCCGGTCGAACATCGACAGCTTGCTCTTGTCGCCGTCGAACATGAACATCAGCCGCGCTGGCGCGTCTTCCTTCGACGCGACGCGGTTATCGGCGCCCGCGATCGGCCCATCCGCTTTCCAGCGCCATGCCACGACGGGTGTGCGCGCGAGATCGATATTCCCTTCGTGCATCAACGCAGAAGCGGAGCGGTTCGCGTCCGCCTGCAGCACCGTGGTGTGGTCATCCTGAACCAGCGTGTATTGCGTGATGGGCTTGCCGCGCACCACCGGCAGGTTCTTCCAGCCAGCGGGCAGCGATGCGCCGGGCTCGCTCGTGGAAAAGGCGATACCGGGGTTTTCGTCCTGGGCAGGAAGGGGGAGCGGCAACAACAGGAGCGCGACACATGCGGCGATCCAGGCTGGCTGTGCGGTTCGTTTTTGCGCTCGGCGGCTCGAAGGAAGGTGCATGGCGGTCGCATTCGTCTCCAGGATAGCAACCATTGTAATGGGCAGCGCAGGTGACATTTCAGCGGCCGCTTACTTCCGCGCGTGTCGGGGGGATTCAGGATTTCCTGACGCCCGGATCAGGCTTTGCCGTAGTCATTTGCAGCCGCCGACGACTGTACGCTGGCGCCCGTTCATCCATCATCGGTGATGCTTGCGAAGATCGAAAGGCGATGTGCAAAATGATTGCGGACTTTCTGGACCGACGCAGGCGCTTGCAAGAGATCGACAGAATTTGCCAGCGCCTGTTCGAAACGTGGTGCGAGGCGCGCAGCCTGACACCGCTGACATACCTGCTGTTTTGCTGGCCGTTGCGCGACACCCGTCCTGTCGCGATACGACGTTTGCAGCAGACGTTGAAGGAATTGCGCCGCGATCATGCGGAAGGTTTCGATGCCGGCACGTTCGTGGCGCTCGATCAACTCGTCGACCGGCTCGACGAACTGGTCGATCGGGCAGAAACCCCGGTGACGTTTTCGCTGGTCACCTAGCCGGGCGCAACTTGCCGGCCGCGAGTCCTGCGAATGCGAGATGATCGGGCCAAGGCTTCACCAATCGGGCGCCTCACGCACGAGTTCGGATTCGGGACATGATCAAGATCCTCATCGCCGACGATCACGCGATCGTGCGCGGCGGCCTCAAGCAGATCATCGCAACTACCGCGGACATGATCGTGGTGGAGGAGGCTGGCCACGGCTCCGAGGTGATCGACAAACTTCGCAACTGTGACATCGACCTGCTGTTGCTCGACATGACGATGCCCGGCATCAGCGGCGTCGATCTGATCCGACGCGTGCGCTCGGACCGACCGGGGTTGCCGCTGCTCGTGCTCAGCATTCACAACGAGGCGCAGGTGGCGTCGCGCGCACTGAGGGCAGGCGCGACCGGTTACGTGACCAAGGACAGCGATCCGGACGTATTGCTGGCGGCAATCCGTAAGCTCGCCGACGGCGGACGCTTCATCGACCCGAAACTGGTCGACGCGATGGTCTTTGAAAAGCATGCGGGAGACGTGCCGCCGCACGAAGTCCTGACGGATCGGGAGTTTCAGGTGCTACAGCTGATCGCGAGCGGCCGGAGCATCAATGACATCGCGGAAGCGTGTTCGCTCAGCGCCAAGACGATCAGCACCCACAAGATGCGGCTAATGCAAAAGCTGGGTCTTTCGAATAACGCGGAGGTGATCCGTTATGCGATCAGGCACGGCTTGATAAGCGAGTAGTCGATGAAGCTGGACCAATGCTTTCGAACGAACCCGTCGCGCGGGTACACCTGGTGTGGGAGAACATCGCATGGAAGTGCTATCGGCGAGTGAAATCGAATTGCGGGCGTGGATAAGCCGATGGTATGACCATGCCGTCGCAGCGGGCCTCGTACGGCCGCCTTTTCTGCTCGACGATGCAAAGGCCATGCGCCTCGAATCCTACTTCACCGCGGGGTTGACGCCGGAGGAGGGTGCGCAACTGTTCTTTGGAACCGTGCATTAAGCCGCGCCGCTCCTTGCGGTTCATCGACCGCAAACTCCCTCTCGAACCTCGATGCCAGGCGCAAGTATCTGGCACTCGCTTCGTCGCCCGTCGCTCGCAATTCCGGTTGACTCCGTCGCGTCTCGCCCGCTCATCATAGGCGCGCATTTCCCACATATCGGGGAAACTCCCTGGCTCTCGAAATTTGGAATCCGACTTAACAAAGTTAGAATGACTGCTCTAAGACGGCTTCAGACCGTCTGCCCGACCGACGGCCCGGCGTGGGAACGACCTTCACGAATCGCAGTGGCAGCGATCACCGTGTCCGCGAGAACCTGAGAGATATCCCGTGAGCAGCCCAAAACAGATGCCATTTGCCCTATCCGTTCCGACCGACGTGTCGCAACTGCCGAACCAGCTCGTCGCCGGCTTTTGGGCGCTGATGAGACTGAACGTCGACACGTGCAGGTCCGCGGTCACAGGTGCCGCGCTGCACTGGGAAAGCGTATGGCGCGCCCAGACACCTGAACAGTTGATCAGACGCCAGGCCGATGTGATGCCTTGGCTCGTCCTGCAGTTCGCCGATTACACGCGCGGCTGGATGGATATCGCGTCGGAAACCATCACGCCGTGCCGTGCCGTTAGCAATCACGACGACGCGCATGAGCTCCAGGAGGGCACCATGTCCGCTGAGCAGCCGGCCTGCGCAACGGGTGTCGACCCGACGCTGAGCGAGGACATCGCGTCGCCGCAGGAGCAGCGGGCCGGCGAATCCGTCGCCGAAGCAGACGTAGAGGAAATGGTCCGCGCCATTCTCGAACGCGTTGCAAAGGCGACCCCTGACACGCCGGAACGCCGAAGTCCGCCTCGCGCACGCCGCTCGTCGACCCGATAGGCGACAAGCTTTCACACATCCTGCCGGGTCCGGTTCTCGCGTGCTGCGGATGCAGCCGTGGCCGGATCTGGTCACCCGTCGTTCCTTCCCGCCGCGAGGTAAGCGATATGTTGAGCCCGCACGAAGTGGCCACGCTGCTGCTGTTGAAGGATGCGCCTGAACGAATCGATCTGGATCGGGCAGAGCTTGGCGCGCTGCGCGAACTGCAGTTGATCACGAATGAGCCAGCTGGCTCGGGCTTCCGGCTTCCTCACGTGACGCCGCGTGGCGACGCTGTGCTGCGTGCGTTCGCAAGGGTCCGTTGACTGGTGCCAGACAGCAAATAACACAGCATTCTCCCGGCGCGGGGAACGAATTATGCGGCAGCTCGAACCGAGGCTCGCGGTTCGATACCTGAAAACATCCGACAGGACGCTGCCACCAGCTTATGAAATATCTCGCCCGGGTTGCCGCACTTGCCGGCCTGGCGATCGCGGTCTGGCTCGTCTGGCACGTCGACGCGCAAAAGGTGCTCGGTTTGATGCGCGCAGCCGGCGCCGGGCTCGCGCTTGCAGGGATGGTCCATGTTCTGCCGATGCTCGCCAACGCGAGGAATTGGCAGATGCTGATGCGCGGCCCGCTACGCCCGAATCTGTTCGCCGTACTGCGCCTCGTCTGGATTCGGGAGTCCGTGAACGGCATGTTGCCCGTCGCACGAGTGGGCGGCGAAGTCGTGACCTTTCGCATGATGCGCAAATGGGGCATGGAGCCGGCCCCCGCCATGGCGAGCCTCGTCGTCGATCTCCAGCTGACGCTGATCAGCGAAATGCTGTTCGCCATTGCGGCCATCGGCTATCTGATCGCCCATGCCGGCGCCACGGCGTTGCACCTCGCAGCCAGGCTCGGAGGCGGCATCGCCATTCTGGCGGTTCTGCTTCTGGCGTTTTCGTTCGTGCAGCGAGCGAGTCCGTTCGCCCGTCTGACGAAGCTGTTCAATCGCATCACCAGCGGCAAATTCCGCTCGCTCGTCGGCGAGTCGGTGCGCATCGATCAGTCGATTAGCGACCTCTGGCATCAGCCCGGTGTGATCATCCGTTACCTGCTCGTCTGGCAATCACTCCAATGCATCGCGACCGCGCTCGAGCTGTGGCTCGCGCTCTATTTTCTGTCGGCCAAAGCAAGTTTCCTTCAGGCACTCGTGCTGGAGTCGCTGATCCAGGCGCTCAGCAGCGTCGCGTTCTTTGTGCCTGGCGCGCTCGGCGTTCAGGAAGGTGGATTTCTGCTGATCGGTACGGTGCTTGGTTTTCCTCCGCAGCTTTGCCTCGCGCTCGCGGGTGCGCGCCGTTTTCGTGACATCATCGTTTTTCTGCCTGGGCTGATTGCCTGGCAGGTGGAGGAATGGCGCGACAAGCGGCGGGCTCCGGCCAATGCGACGGCAGGTGGCGCCGCAGCGGAACCCGGTGAACACCGTAGCCGCCCTTCGCAGAGGGTCGGTCGCAAATCATGATGCGAGACACTGGAAAACATGATGCGGTAGTGCTGTTCGGCGCCTTCGATCGCCACAACCTGGGTGACCTGCTGTTCCCTCATGTCGTCGCAAAACTGCTTGCGTGCGAGCGCGTGATCTTCGCCGGGCTCGCGCAGCGCGACCTGCGCGTCTACGGTGGCCACACTGTACAGGCGCTCGCGCAATTGGCCGCCGAACGCGGCAAGGATCGCGTGCATATCGTGCACGCAGGCGGCGAGATCCTGACTTGCGGCGACTGGGAGGCGGCGGTGATGCTGCTGCCGCGGGACGAGGCACAGAAGATCATCGCGCGACTAGATACACATCGCGGTGAGCGACGCTCGTGGGCACGTGCGCTGACGGGTCTCGATGCGCTTGCCCCCTACATGGCGTCTCGTGAGATGTTTCCCTTTGCGTCGAGCGTCATTTATCAAGCGGTTGGTGGCGTCGATGTCGAGCGGCTGGACTCCTGCATGCGAGCAGAAGTCCTGTCGAAGCTCACGCAAGCCGACGACGTCAGCGTGCGCGACGTCAACACGCAGATTGGGCTCGCCGCGGCTGGCATTCCCGCGCGGCTCGTGCCGGACCCGGCGGTGATGGTGGCCGAGTTGTTCGGCGCGACCATTCGCGCGCACACGGAGCCGAGCGGCGTGGCGAACTTGCAGCGGACGTTTCCCGATGGATATGTCGCCGTGCAGTTCAGTGCGGACTTCGGCGACGATAGAACGCTCGGTGTGCTGGCGCGCGAGCTCGATCGTGTGTCGAACGAGAGCGGGCTTGGTATTGTGTTTTTTCGAGCGGGTGCCGCGCCTTGGCATGACGACATGGCGTGCTACGAACGGATTGCGGCGCGGATGAAGGTCTCACGTACGCAACTCTTTCGATCGCTGGAGATATGGGACATCTGCGCACTGATCGCGGATGCCACGGCCTATGCGGGAAGCAGCCTGCATGGACGGATCGTCGCGATGGCGTTCGGTGTGCCGCGGGTGAATTTCGTTCATCCGGCGCGCGCGCATGACACGACGAAACAGTCCGCGTTTGCCGCGACGTGGGAGCCAGCGGCCGTGCCGGGCAGCGTCGGGATCGAGGCGCTTTCGGAAGCAATGCTCGATGCCCTGGCGATCGACCGGGTGTTGCTGAGGCGGACGGCCGCATACCTCGCCGCTCGCTATCGGGAGGGGTTCGCACAGATGCGAGCTGCGATGTGTTGCGCGTGAAATGCGGGGCCTTGCGCGACGAGCGCAAGACCCTGTCAGACAAACGCTGCAAGCAATGTCGTCAGATTTTCAGTCGAGAAACCTTGGTGCCGGCCAGCGACACGTCAGCCATCAGACCTGCATTCGTCAGCACGATCGCCTGGACGGGTTCGGTGGCTGTTGTCGTATCGATCGTGCCGTTCGCTCCGACCTTCACGAGCGCGACCGAACCTTCGCCACCGACCGACCATCCGTTGGATTTGCGAAAGCTGTCGAGCGCCTCTTGCGTCATGAACAGAAAGATCATGGCCTTCGACTGCGCACCCGCCTGCAAGCCGAACGACCCGGATATCGTCTTGAAGTAGCCGACCGATTTCCCGTGCACCCGCAAAGCGCCTTCACCGTATTGGCCACCCGCGATGAAGCCGACCTTGAGCACGGACGGGAACACGAGTACGCCGTTCGCCTTGTCGACGAGTTCTCTCGAACCTTTGACCGTCTCGAACAGCCGCGACAGGGTCTCGTTGACCTTGGCATCGATGACCTGCCGCTTCGACGCGTTGGATTCGGCGGCAACGGCGTCACTCATCGTGACCGCGGACCCGCTCAGCGCCACACCCGCGACTGCCAGAACCGCGGCACCTGTTTGTAAGAAGCTTCTTCTGCGCATGGCTGCCTCCATCGTGGTTCACGGTTTAAACCGTGATGCTGCAATGGTTGAAGGAATATATTCCACCGACACTTGCCAATTGCGTTGACTGCTGCGGGACCGACTGCCTGTTGCGTTGAAAAAATAAGCCGTGCATTCAGTCACCACTGATCGTAGAAGATGACCTCGCAATTGTATGTAAGGGGCAGCACGGGTATTGCGTTGACATGCGTCGATACGCGCAATTTGCGAATCGGCACAGAAGGCGGGCTCATTGTCGACGAGTGCAGAAAGCCCACGGAAATGGCCGGACGGCAGAAAGACTGAATTCCGTTTCGTTTCTCCTTTGCTTAGCCCGCGTGTGCGAGCGCGCGTGTCGTGCGAACCGTGGACGGGCGGTCGCGCAGCAGTAGTGGCATCAAACGCCGATTGGCTGTCCGCGCCGCCCACTCGCAATACGCGGCGCTGCCGAGCACCCAGCCGTTGAGCGTCGACTGCATCAGGTTCTCGACCTCGCATTCGTCAAGCGGCCGTGCGCCCAGATGGCGGTAAGCCTGTTGGCGCTCCAACGGCGTATTGCCGAGCGCCCGGTATAGCGCGTGATCCTTGATGAAGCTATCCACACGCTGCCCGATGTGATGCGCGCAGCTCGACCACTGGTAGTTTGCCGGGTCGGCAACAAGGCGGTTGCGCACCGGCGCCTGATCGATGACCTGGCTCGTGAGCAGGAAATACCGTTCGGGCTCGATCACCGTCGCCCGGTACCCGCCACGCCACACCGCACCGCGGCGTCCATGGCGGCGGTTGAAGGTCTCGACATAGCGACGGCACACTGCCTGCATCGCCATGGCCACGCTCGATTCGTATGAAGGCGTGACGAGGAACTGGACCGCGTCAGGCATGAGCACCCACGCGTGGACTGCCAGATCGGCGACGCGCGCGGCGTCTGCCAGACAGGCGAGGAAGTACAGGTAGTCTCCTTCGTCCAGAAATGCAGGGCCCACGATTCCCTGCAAGATTACGTGTTGCGGTTGTTCGGGGACGTAGTGCCGTGCGAGCCGTGTCATGCTGAATCAACTGGAAATCCGCTGTGGGAACGCGATCCCACAGATATCGGACGCGTCATGGTGCGTAACGCGCTATAGAAAATTCTATCGATCATCTGCGCGGCTTTGCATCGCGAAAAGGCCATTTTTCTGGCCTCTTTTCGCTGATTTGCCGCTCGCAGCCAGCGTCTTTTATGCCACCGCTGAATTGCGGCGCCGCTTCGCATCCCAGCTCTATCCGAAGAGCCGGGGATCCGCATCCGGGCGGTTCTCGCCACGATGCCTTGAGCGAGCTCGGACGCGATCACTCCAGGAAACATCGGATTGCCGCGTTGAACGCGTGCATGCGACGCGTGACGCGCGCGGTGAGGACCGGATGGCTTTCGTGGCGCCGCGTTTGCCTCGCGGCCGCGGCGGCGATCGGTGCTTCATCATTCCAGTCCCTCGTGCTTCATCGCAAGCTGGACGGCCGGACGCGCACGCATCCGTTCGGCAAAGGTTCGCAATTTCTCAGGCACTTCGATACCCACCTTTTGAGCCCAGAGCAGCATGGTGAACAAATAGGCGTCCGCCACACTCGCTTCGCTGCCGAACAGGTAATCGCCCTTGAACATGGTGGCGATCAACTGAAAGCGTTGACCCAGCTTCTCACGCGCTGCCGTTGCTTCAGCATCCGAAGTGGGCTTGAAAACACGGCCGAACTGCTTGTGGATTTCTGTCGAAATGAACGCGAGCATCTCGAGCAGGCGCAGGTTGCCGGGTTCGCTATTGGGCGCAAGGGCAGGCTTGCGCTGTGCGACCCACGAAAGAATCGCGATATTCTCCGTAAGCCGCTGACCGTCATCCATCTCGAGGGTTGGGACGTAGCTCTTTGGATTGATCTGATTGAACTGCTCCCCCGTTTCGGTCTCCTTCGACTTCAAATCGACGCGAACCCTGTCGAAAGTGAGGTCGGCCTCATGCATTGCGATATGGTCGGCGAGGCTGCAGGCACCTGGCGAATAGTAGAGCTTCATGGTAGGGGTCCCCTTTTCGTGAAATGAACTGAACCGTTTCATTGCAGCAAAGGGTATGCCGCCGTCATAGCCACGGTCCCGCAGACTCGAGAGCAGGTAGAAAGTAGGGTCACTAGTATTCTGATTGTGGCTCCTACAATAATTCAAGCTGTCTGACCCGGCCCATCCGAACCAGCATCACAACCGCAGCAGGGCATCGGCGACGGTTAGCACAGGAGGGACTATGCGGTCGGAAGTGAAGTCCGGCGTGCGTCTGAGACGTTATGCAATCACGGTGGCGGCCGTCGTCGTTGCCCTGATCGTCGTCGGACGCATCACCGGCGTCCTCGTCGACTGGCTGTGGTTCTCTTCGGTCGGCTATGGTGGCGTTTTCTGGACCATCCTTTCCGCGCGGGTGCTGCTGTTTGCGACGGTGTTCGCAATCTCGGCGTGCGCGATCTGGCTGTCGGGGATGTTGGCGCATCGTTACGCGAGGCGTGTCGATGTCTTGCGAGCGCAAGCAGGCGATCCGTCGCATGCGAGCGAGGTTGCCGTCGAACTGTCCGAACTGATCGCGCCGCACGTTCCCTGGCGCGCCAGTATTGCCTGCGCCGCGGTCGTCCTGGGGCTGGTTGTCGCCGCTAGCGAAGTTTCGAGCTGGGACATCGCGCTTCGCTTCATTTATCAGGTGCCTGTTGGCGAGCGCGATCCGATTTTCGACAGGGATATCGGCTTTTATCTTTTCTCGCTCCCCGCGTATGTCGCTCTGAAGAACTGGCTGCTGCAGCTAGTGTTCTGGAGCGCGGTCGTGGCAGGTGCTGTGTACGCGTTGCGCGGTGACATTGCGCTGGAGCGGCCACCACGCACGCTGTCGGCCGCCGCCATCACTCATGGCTCAGCACTGCTCGGTTTGTTCTTTGCGGTGAAGGCATGGTCGTGGTGGCTCGACCGCTTCCTGCTGCTCTATGGCGACAACGGCGTCGTGGTCGGCGCGAGCTATACCGATGTCCACGTCGAGTTGCCGGTCCTGTGGATGCTTGTCGGCCTTGGAGCCGCCTCGTCGGTTGCTCTTTGGATCAACATGCGCCAGCGCAGCCATCTGCAGCCCGTCGCTCTCGCACTTCTCGTATTCGGCAGTTCGATTGTGTTCGCCGAGATCTATCCTTCGCTGTTTCAGCGCTTCTATGTCAAGCCGAGCGAGCTGAAACTGGAAACACCCTATATTGAGCATACGATCGCGCTAACGCGCCAGGCGTACGGCCTTGCAAAGATCGAGGTCAAGCCGTTCGAGGCCGAGCAGGGGTTGACGCTCGACTCGCTGCAGGCCAATCGGGCGACCATCGACAACATCCGGCTTTGGGATGTGCCACCGCTGATGGATACCTACGCACAGTTGCAGGAGATCAGGACTTACTACAAATTTCTTTCGGTGGACATCGACCGCTATCAGCTCGATAGCGGATACAGGCAGGTGGTGCTGTCGGCGCGAGAACTGGAACCGGCGATGCTGCCGTCCAACGCCCAAACGTGGGTGAACCTGCACCTTATCTTTACTCACGGCATTGGCGTCGTGATGTCGCCAGTCACCGAGAAATCCACTGAAGGCTTACCGTCTTTCTATCTGCACGATATTCCGCCCGTCTCCAGCGGCGGGCCGGCGATTCGCGAACCACGTCTCTATTTCAGTGAAGGCCGGCAGGACTATGTGATCGTGAACGGCAATGTAGCTGAGTTCGACTATCCCCGCAGGCCGACCAATGCGTACACGAGGTATAGCGGGCGCGACGGCGTCACGCTCGGCGGTGTGGGACGCCGCAGTCTCTTTGCCTGGCAGCTCGACGATCCGAACATTTTGCTGAGCGGCTATATCACGGATCAGAGCCGGATACTGCTTCACCGCAACATTCAGGACCGCGTGCGTACGATCGCGCCGTTCCTGACTCTCGACCATGACCCCTACGTCGTCGCAAGCGATGGGCGGCTGTTCTGGATACAGGACGCCTACACCGTCAGCCAGTGGTTTCCTTACTCCCGGCCCGGTTTCGGCGACAACGCCAATTACATTCGAAACGCGGTCAAGGTCGTGGTCGACGCGTATAACGGCACGGTCGATTTCTACGTCAGCGATCCCGCCGATCCGCTCCTGCGCACCTACGAGCGCATCTTCCCCGGTATGTTCAAGCCTTTGGACGCGATGCCAGCGGGGCAACGGCAGCATATCCGCTACCCCGAGGATCTGTTCCTTATCCAGGCGCAGGTCTACCGCGCGTACCACATGGATGCGCCGGAAGTGTTCTACAACCGCGAGGATCTGTGGCAGTTTCCTCAGGAGCTGGTCGGCATGGACGGCGGAAGTTCCGCCAGCACGATGCCGCCGTATTACACGATCATGCGACTCCCCGGCGACCCGCGCGCCGAATTCATCCTGATGCTGCCGATGGTGCCGAGCCAGCGGGAGAACATGATTGCGTGGCTCGCGGCGCGCTGCGATCAGCCCGGGTACGGCAAGCTCATCGTGTATACCTTTCCGAAGGACAAGCTGATCTACGGGCCGTTTCAGATCGAAGCGCGCATTCAGCAGAATACCGAGATCTCGCAGCAGATTTCGCTGTGGAACCAGATGGGCTCACGCGTCATTCGCGGTCATCTTGTAGTCGTGCCGATCGAGAACTCGATCCTCTACGTTTCTCCGCTCTATTTGCGCGCAGCCTCCGGTCAGTTGCCGGAGATGAAGAGAGTAATTGCCGCCTATGGCGACCGTGTGGTGATGGAGGACACGCTGGATCAAGCGCTGGCGGCGCTTTTCCAGGAGACCGCGCGAGCGGCATCGCCATCCCGGGGCACAGTGGATGCTCGCGCGCGAGAGGCACTTGCTCACTATGACCGCGCGATCGAGCGACTGAAGGCGGAAGACTGGAGCGGCTTCGGTGCGGAACTGAATGCGCTGCGGCCGTTGCTCGAGGCCCTCGGTGCTGGCCGTTCCGATGATCACAAATGACCAGCGGAACAAGGAACGGGTCGTTGAAAGCCTGCGCGTCGATCAATGCGGTTCGCCGAGGCAAGCGTCGGCAACATCGACGATCGGCTCGCTGTCGGCGTGAGCTTCGGGAAACCGATCAACACACCTGATCTGAACGTAGGTCCACCAGGTTCCCGGTGGATCGTGACCCAGCCACATCACCGTGGCTGCGACCTTGGTTCGCAGCCCCCATTGCCGCCAGTCGGCGCCGGTTGGCGAAAAGTTTCCGTGAATGTCCTTATAAAGGTTGCGGTCCAGGCCGTACCGCTTCAGATAGGGCGGGTTGATGCGTTCCTCGGCTGTAGCCGGCTCGCCACGTCCGATGCCCACCTGCGCTATAGCCGTGTCCCGGCGGAAATCGCTGACCGCACGGCCGACCACCAACAGCTCGAACAGCAATACCCCGCCAACGGCGATGCAAGTCGCAATAATGCAAAGCGAGAGCGCCCAAAGCACCCGCCTTGTGGTCGTGGGTGTCTTCATCCCTGCCGACCTCCCTACCGGCATTGGGATTCGCTGCCAGCAAGAGCCAAGCCGGTCCGCAGTCCGGTGCGGGTACTTCAGGCCCTTTGTAGAAGGTCAATCGCCTTTTCGGCGTCGTCCAGCGAGTCGAGCGCGAGATAAGCGATGAATTGCGTGCCAAGCACAGCGGCCGAGACGCCGCGCAGATTGATCCCGCCATCCGCCAGCATCTGGCTCAATTGCGCGATGATGCCCAACTGGTCCAGACCCATTACACGGATGGAGTGAAGGCTCGGGGTAACGCTGAACCCCGCCTGGGTGGCGGCGCGGGTCGCACTGTCTCCCTGTAGCGGAGCGACGAACACGACTCCTTTACCCGATGCCTCTGGCGTGCGACGCGCCACGATGAACTGCAAGTCGGCACCAGCATCCCGCAAGACGCTTAAGACTTTCGCAAGACCTCCCGGTTTGTCGTCGATGGTAGCTGCCCAAACCTCGACACGTTCCACACTCAGTTCCATGGCCGTCCCTCCCGGCTCGAACCTCATTAGAAAAATCTACTTCACGAACGGCATGCGGGCAAGGCCCGTTGGACTGCGCACCGGTCGGCGATCCGCGTCCAACTTGCTGCTGCCCGGCATCTGTATCAAGATCAAGTCGCCTCTTCACAAACAGGCGACCCTGATGACAGACGATCCCGATGACGATCCCGACGCGCTGAAAGGCCCAGGCGGCATGAGCTTGAGGCAGATCCACGAACAGGTGCAGAAGTCCGTCCAGCGCGACCGCGAAGCGCAGACTGCGCGCCACGCGCCCGCTCCACCGCAAAGCCGCTGGCAGCGATGGGTGCGCTATGTATGGGGCCGTAGCGGGCGGCGTTAGCCGCAGGTTGAACAGGGCCCGCACTGCATCTACCCGGCTACCCATTTGGGTGGTGTGCGCCCCCTGTGGTTCTGTCATTGTGAATCCGTCGTCATAACGCAATGGGCAGGGGGCTTGAAATGGAAACCACATCCTCGAGCAGCAATCCTTTGATGGATCTCTCGGACAATCTGGCAGACATCGTCGCGCGAGTGGGGCGGAGTGTCGTGGCGGTACACGGCCGGCATCGCATGCCGTCGAGCGGCGTAATCTGGCGCCGTGGCGTCGTCGTGACCGCCGCACACACGCTCAGGCGCGAGGAAGGGATCGAAGTCACGTTGACCGACGGCCGTACGGTCGCCGCGGTCCTCGCGGGTCTGGACCCGGGCTCCGACGTCGGCGTGCTGAAACTGGACGGCGTCGATCTCGACCCGATCGATTCCGGCGACGCCCACTCACTGAAGCCGGGTCATCTTGCGCTCGCCGTCGCCCGTGCGGATGATTCCGGCGTTAGCGCTGATTTTGGCGTGATCGGCGGCGTGGGGGGGGCCTGGCGCACGTGGAGAGGCGGACAACTCGATGCGTTCGTGCGACTGGACGGCGGTCTGCGCCCGGGTTTTTCCGGGGCGGCCCTCGCGGATATGCGCGGGCAGGTCGTCGGCATCTGCACGTCGGCACTGATGCGCGGCGCCGGCATCGTGATTCCCGGGACGACCGTGGAGCGCGTCACCGATGAACTATTGGCGAAAGGGCGCGTGTCGCGGGGCTACCTTGGTGTCGGCACGCAGCGGGTCGGCCTGCCGGACGCCTGGGTCAAGGAAATGAACCTGTCGTTCGGCAGTGGCTTGTTGATCAGCTCGCTTGCGCCGGGCGGCCCTGCGGAGCAGGCGGGCGTGCTGATAGGCGATGTACTGATCGAACTGGACGGCAAGCCTTGCCGCGACATGGGCGACGTAAGTGCCGCGCTGGGCTCCGCAAGCGTTGGGCAGCAGTTGCAGATCGCCTTGATCCGAGGTGGCGAACGCCACGCGTGTTCGGTAACAGTGGGCGAACGGCCCCAACGGAATTCGTGCAGATGAGGTCCGGGAAGGGACGAAATGTCGGATGGACGGACGAGACAGACGGCGCCTTTGCGGGTCGCAGTGATTGCGGCATCGTGGCAAGAGCGCGCGAGCCTGCAAGCGCTTGTCGAGGCGAACCCCGCACTCGAGTTCCTGGGTAGCGCAGCCGATGCCGAAAAGCTCGTCGATTGCCTCGCCGGATCGGTGCCGGATGTGATCGTCACCGACACCGCGCCGGAGGCAAGCGACGCGTCCAAGACTCTACTCGAACTCTCGCACGCTACGCCGTCGCTCGTGCTGTTGAGCGACGACCCGGACAGCGACTGGATGCTCGATGGGTTGCCCACCGACGCAGTAGCCATCCTGCCGCGCAACGCGATGCCAGCCGAAATCGTCGTCTCCATCGAAGCCGTGGCCGCGGGCCTTTGCGTGCTGACGCCCGACATCCTCGCGAGGCTGCTCGCGGAAACGAGACCGTCGCGCCAGAAGGCACCCGGCGAAACGTTCGAAGCGTTGACGTTTCGAGAGATCGAGGTGCTGGCGATGCTCGCCGACGGACTCGGCAACAAGGAGATCGCGCGGCAACTCGACATCTCCGACAACACGGTGAAATTCCACCTGTCGTCCATCTTCGGCAAACTCGGTGCGACCAACCGCACCGAGGCGGTGATGCTCGGCATGCGGCACGGATTCATCATGGTGTAGAAAAGCTCGTGTTTCTCCACCCACGACGCTGGACGATGTCATGTTCGTGCGTTTTCCACTAGCGCGGCAATCCGCACGAACTCGGCGTCGGGGCGTACACCGTAAAGACCGGTTACTCGCTCGCGGAGCGCATCGGTGAAGAACGCTTTGGCTGCGTCCTCCGATTCCCTAACGTAGAAGTTCGTGGCTTCACGCTTTGCGGAATTGAGCGTGAAAGCCTTTGAACGTAGCCCGGGCATTCCCTCGAACCTTGCACGTGCGGTCTCGGCAATCGTCCGTACGGCTCGGCTTCACCCACCTCAACGAAGAATCATCGGTGGGATCTCCGCGACCAGTGCATCGATCGCGCAACGAGTCTTCGACGGAAGATATCGCGTGTTCGGCCACACCGCGTGGATGTCCTGTGGTCGCACGCCGCAACGCTCCCTCACCGCGACGAGTTCGCCCGTCATCACATATCGTGTCAGCAACCAGCATGGCAACTGCACGAGCCCCAGACCGGCGACACCGGCTCCGGCAATCGCCTGGATATCGTCGAGGCTCAGTTGCGGCTTGATCAGCAATTCCCGTTCAACCCCGTCCGTGTCGAGTACGCGCCATGGCGACACCACGCCGGCGCGCGAGTAAGCGATGCCCGCATGCTTCGCGAAATCGTCGATATCGACGGGCGTCCCATGCCGCGCAAGATACGCCGGGGCCGCTCCGATGCTGGTTTCCTGAACGCCGAGATGCCGTGCGGCGAGACTCGTGCTGTCGCGCAAAGCGCCGATGCGCACCGCAAGATCGATGTTTTCTTCAACGAGATCGACTGCCCGGTCTGTAAACGAGATGTCGATCTGTAGTTTGGGGTGCTTGCGTGCCAGTCCGAACAACACCGGAGCGACGCAATGGTGGCCGAATGCGAGCGGCGCGCTGACCCGCAGGCGACCGCGTGGCTCGCTGTATCCGGTCTCCAGTTCGGCTTCGGCGGCGTCCAGCTCGGCAAGCGCGCGGACGCATCGATCGTAGTAGCTGCGCCCAGCCTCCGTCAGTGTCTGGCTACGCGTCGTGCGCTGGAGCAGGCGTACGCCGAGGCGCGCCTCGAGCTTCGCAATCACTTTGCCGATGGCCGACCGCGTGAGGTGCATGCGTTCGGCCGCAACCGTAAAGCTACCGGCTTCGATCACCTTGACAAAGACCGCTACGCCATCGAGTTGATCCATCGAATTGGGTCCTCGGGGGAATAAGTCGTGGGAAAAAACCGCCTCAATAGGGACACTGGTTCCCGTTATAGTACATCGGACGTGATGCTGCTGGTCGATCAACTCCCTCCGTGCACGCCGACGTGTACTCGCAAACGCACCTTTTCCCTGCGATATCTCATGACACTCGCCACCCCTTCCAAAAATGCCGTGGCGCTCGCCGCGGTATGCCTGACCTCGCTGATGTTCGGCCTCGAAATTTCCAGTGTGCCGACGGTGCTCTCCACCCTTGAAGGCGTGCTGCACGCCGATTTCAAGGAGATTCAATGGATCATGAACGCCTACACGCTCGCGTGCACCACCGTGCTGATGGGCACCGGCGCGCTGGCAGACCGTTTCGGACGCAAACGCATCTACGTGGCCAGCATCGTGATGTTCGGGATCACCTCGCTCATCTGCGGCCTCGCACAGAGTGCGCCGGTCCTGATCGTCAGCCGTTTTTTTCAAGGGATGGGCGGCGGAGCGATGCTGATCTGCCAGGTGGCGGTGCTGTCGCATCAGTTTCAGGAAGGGCGCGACCGCAGCAAAGCGTTTGGCGCTTGGGGAATCATCTTTGGCATCGGCCTTGGGTTTGGTCCGATCATCGGCGGCATGATCGTCGCAGTCGCCAACTGGCAGTGGGTGTTCCTCGTCCACGCGTTGATCTCGATCGTGGCACTAGGTCTCGTCTTCGCGGGTGTGCAGGAGTCCCGCGACCCGCACGCGCAACACCTGGACGTTGCTGGCATGCTCACGCTTTCCGCGTCGTGTTTCGGTCTCGTCTATTTGATTACGCAAGGTCCGGATCTCGGCTTGGAGAGCCCCGCCGCGCTCGGCATCGTCGCGGCGACGGCGTCGAGTTTTATCGCGTTCATCCTCGTCGAGAAGCGTAGTCGTCGGCCGATGTTCGACTTTTCCGTGTTCCGGACCCGCCGGTTTTCAGGTGCGATATGCGGATCGATGGGCATGAACTTCAGCTACTGGCCGTTCATGATCTATCTGCCGATCTATTTTCAGGGCGCGCTCGGCTACACGGATGTGAAGTCCGGACTGTCGCTGCTCGCCTATACGCTACCCACGCTCATCGTGCCGCCATTTGCCGAGCGGCTTGCGCTGCGCTTCGATGCGCGCAGGGTCATTCCGCTCGGACTGTTCATTATCGGTCTCGGCTTCATCCTGATGAGGTGCGGAGCTGGCGTGGAGCAGGCCAGTTGGCTCACGATGCTGCCGGGGTGCCTGTTGAGCGGAATCGGGCTGGGGATGACCAACACGCCGGTCACCAATACTGCGACCGGCTCGGTCTCGTCGAACCGCGCGGGCATGGCCTCGGGTATCGATATGAGCGCGAGGCTGATCAGCCTGGCCATCAATATCGCGCTGATGGGTTACATACTCTTCGAGGGTGTGCTTTCTTATCTATCTCGCGCGCTTCCCGGCCCTTCCGAAACCTCGTCGCTGCGTTTTCTCGCGCAAAAGGTGGCAGCAGGCAATATCGCGCATCTGACGCGGGACAGCGCGAAACTCGCAACCGCCGATCCGCATGGCGTGATCGCTCAGGCGGCGCTCGTGCACGGCTTTGGTCTCGTGATGCTGTACGCCGTGATCTGTGTATGGGCTTTGGCGCTGCTCAGCGTCGTCGCGTTCGGACTGGGCACGTACGCGCATCGTCCGAACTCTGCGCTGGATGAGTGTGCCCGTCGCCCGAGCATGTAAGCCTGCTGAATCACGCGTCCCATTGGGGAGCGAAGGGGGGAACGACATAACGCTGATCCTTGCGAAGCGCTGCGATTGCTTTGCGGTCATCGTCGTCGAGTCGAACAGCCAGTGCATTCAGATTTGCTTGCTGGCTTTCGCGCCGCTGCGCCTTGGGGATCGCAATAACGTCGTTCTGATCGAGCAGCCAGGCAATTGCAATCTGTGCGGCAGTCGCACCGTGCTTGCTGCCGATCCGCGCCAATGTCGCATCGCTTGCCGCGCGTCCCTGTGCGAGCGGCGCATACGCGACCAACGGGATGTTTTTCGAGCGCAGATAGGCGAGCATCGCGGACTGATCCAGGAACGGGTGATATTCAAGTTGATGACAGGCGATCGGTGCGCCTATGTCCTCAACGGCCGCCTCGATCAACGGCATATTGAAATTGCAGACGCCGATGCCGCGGGTAAGCCCCGCCTCCTTGATCTGCATGAGCGTCTCCAAAGCAGCCGCAAGATTCATGTCGCGGGACGGCCAATGGATCATGTAGAGGTCGACGAAATCAAGTCGCAGCTTCTCGAGGCTCCTGGCAAATGCGCGGCGCAGGGCATCGGGTTCGAGGTTCTCGTGCCATACCTTGGTCGTCACGAATAACTCGTCCCGCGCGATGCCCGAGCCGGCGATGGCGGCCCCCACCGATTCTTCGTTCTGGTACATCTCGGCGGTATCGATATGCCGATAGCCGACTTCCAGCGCGCTTTCTACGACCGGCTGACAGTCGTTGCCGGGCATGCGGAACGTACCGAAGCCCAGGCACGGTATGGCGAGTTCTCCGCGTTTGATCGTTTCCATGCTGTTCCTCCGTGTTGGTGAGGCGTCCAATGTCTCACGCGCCAATTGATGAATAAAGTATGGATCAATCAAATCTGAAATGATTAAAATCACGAATCCATCAGTGTTCGAGGCGCATCATGACCTTCGACGGTCGATTGTTCGCGGGGATAACGGTGCTTGCCGCTGTCGCCGAAAGCGGAAGTTTCGTTCGTGCCGCGGAGGCGCTCGGCGTGTCTCCGTCCGGCGTAAGCAGAGCGATAAGCCGGCTGGAAAAGCAGATCGGCGTCCGCTTGCTCGACCGTACGACCCGATCGCAAACCTTGACCGACGAAGGAAGGCGTCTCTACCAGACTGTCAGCCCACATCTGGTCGGCATCGAGTGCGCGGCAAGTACAGCATCGGGTTCTGCCGGCGTGGTCCAAGGCAAGTTGCGCGTCAACGTGGACCCATTCTTTTCTCGGACCGTCCTCGCGTCGAAGCTGCCCGGATTTCTGCGGCAGTTTCCAGAGCTTTCGGTGGAATTGATCATGCGCGATGACGTGGGCGATCTCGTTGCGGATGGCTTCGACCTTGCGATACGCTTCGGGCCGCCACCGGTTGGTACTCTGGTTGCTCGCAAGCTGCTGGAAGCGCGGATCATCACGGTTGCGTCTCCGGCTTACCTCGAAAGCAACGGCCGCCCCAACTGTCCTGATGACGTCGTCGATCACGAACGCATACTTTTCTACAATCCCTTATCGGGACGCCCCTTTGAATGGGAGTTCCAGCGGGGCAAGGAAGTCGTCAGCATCCCGGTCTCCGGGCGGCTGCTGGTCTCCGATGTCGGCACGATGCTGAACGCTTGCGTAGCGGGCGCAGGAATCGCCCAGGTCATGTCGATCGGCACGGAAACACTGATCGCACAGCACGAGCTCGTCGATCTGTTTCCGGACTGGCCGGATGAACGTTTCCCTCTATATGCGCTCTATCCGTCGCGGCGGCACCTGGCCGCAAAGGTGCAGGCGTTCATCGCGTTCTGCGTTGATGCCCAGATCACGCCAAATGAGTCCGCGACCTCGGAGCAAGCAAAGCGGAGCCGATCTCCATCGAGGCGTTCGCGTTTCCGCTCGCGTTGATATGTGCGGAGAAGGCGAGGAGCGGGGATTTCGAATATTTAACGAACACTGTCCGGCGAGGCGGCACAGGACTGCAAGGAGGCTATGCGATGCTCGCACTCTTTACCGATTTCGGGGCCGACGACATCTATGTCGGGCAGGTAAGGGTCGCTTTGCTGCGACACGCGGCAGCCGGCACCCCCATTATCGATGTGCTGCATACTGCCCCGAACTACGACCCGCGGGCAGGCGCGCATCTACTCGCGGCGATAGCACGGTGGTATCCGCCGGATTGTGTGTTCCTTGCCGTGGTCGATCCCGGCGTGGGTAGCGAGCGGGATGCCGTCGTGCTGCAAGCCGACGGGCAGCGGTTCGTCGGGCCGGACAACGGGCTGCTCTCGGTCGTGGCGGCGCGCGCGGCGCATACCCGGACCTGGCGGATTACATGGCGTCCCGCCGCGCTTTCCGCCTCATTTCATGGTCGCGATCTGTTCGCCCCGATGGCGGCATGGGTGAGCCGCGGCGAGTTGCCTTCCGACAAGCTCGTTGAGAGGACAGGCTTGAGCGTGCAACTGGATGCGGGCGATTGCGCCGAGGTCATTTACGTCGATCACTACGGCAATGCGCTGACGGGGCTGCGGGCCGGAACCGTGCCGAGGTCTGCACGGCTTGGCATCGGAGATGCCGATGTCGAATATGCGCGGGTCTTTTCCGATGTAACGGCCGGTCGAGCTTTCTGGTACGAGAACTCGATCGGGCTCGTCGAGATCGCCGTGAATCGCGGCAGCGCCGCGACACAGCTTGGCGTACGTGTCGGAGATGCGGTCCAGGTGAAGGAGGGCGGCGAATCGGTGTAGCGCGCGCTATCAGAGTTGGAGCGTCGCGGATGGGCGGCGACCTTCTCCGTCGCCGCCCATTTGCGCTCACGGCAAGGTGATCTTGCGGGTGAATTCGTCCGTCACGTTGGGCCCCGTGGCTACGCCGAATACCGGGTAGACAGTTTTCGAACCACTAGCAGCCAGCCCCATGTAGTCGCCGAGGAAATGGCCGCCCGCCACGGGAGCGTTAAGGATGTTGAACGAGGTGTCGGTCAGCTTGAGTTCAGTACTCCAATTCGCGCGATCGGTACACGCAGTCGCAGGCGAGCAGAACACTGCGAAATAGTCGGTTCCCTCGAAGCCGGCGGGTGTGTTCGTGTCGTTACGAAAGTCGTAGTAGGTCACCACGATCGTATTGCCGTCGCCCGACGACACGACCGCCGGAATGAAGGCCTGCTGACGGCAGGGGTGGGCTTCGTTTGTCGGCGTCTGGTTGATCATCACTGGCGTTGACCAGGTAGCACCGCCAT